>CAVRDQ010000034.1:0-13853 GCA_963719655.1 uncultured Acidobacteriota bacterium
ACTGGCACCGCTCCCTTCCCTGTGCATCCCGGGCGCCGCCCCGCGCATCTAACATATTGTTATGGGCAAGACAGAAACCGCAGTATTAGCTGGAGGCTGCTTCTGGTGTGTCGAAGCCGCTCTCCTGCAACTGGATGGCGTTCTCTCCGTGGAGTGCGGTTACATGGGCGGCCATGTGGATCATCCCTCCTACGAGGATGTTTGCACCGGAAGCTCCGGCCACGCCGAGGTCGTCCGCGTCGAATTTGACCCCGCTCTCATCACTTATCGCGAGTTGCTGGAGGTCTTTTTCACCGCGCACGATCCCACCACGCTCAATCGTCAGGGCAACGACGCCGGCACGCAGTACCGCTCCGCCATTTTCCCGCTCAACGGCCAGCGCGCCATCGCTCAGGAACTCATCGCTACGCTAACCCGCGAGGAACTCTTCGACGCGCCCATTGTCACCACCATCGAGTCGCCCGGAATCTTCTGGAAGGCCGAGGGCTACCATCAGAACTACTACGCCAACAATCCTCGCCAGCCCTATTGCATGTTCGCCGTGGCTCCCAAGGTGGCCAAGGTGCGCGCCAAGTACTCAGGACGCCTCAAGCGTCCGTAGCCACATATTCTGGATTCACCCGCAAAGCAGAACGCCTCCCCGCAGGGAGGCGTCGCCGTTTGTAACGAATGTGTTTTACAGCGCGGGCACCGGCTCCGTCATCGGAACCCCTTCTTCGGCGCGGTGCACCAGGGCCGTCACCAGTCCCGGGATAGTGAACTCCGTGGCTTGCACATCCACCGACAGCTCAAATTGCCGCAGAGTCTCACTGGTCACTGGGCCGATCGAGGCGTTCAACACGCCTTCCACCAGCCGCGATTTTCCACTGCGTATGCCCAGCAGCGCCACGTAGTTCTTCACCGTCGAACTGCTGGTAAAGGTGATGACGTGCGGCCTCTGGCTGGGATCCCGCAGCAATGCCCGCAGTGCCACCCGTGACGATTGCGGCACCACCGTCTCGTAGGCTTCCACCACGTCCAGGAATGCGCCCAAACGGCGCAGCTCGCGTGGAATCACATCGCGTGCAACCTTGGCGCGGCAAAGCAGCACCCGTTTTCCGCGAACCTTCTCCTTCAGCGATTCCACTATGGACTCGGCCACATACTCACGCGGAGTAACCGTCACCGTCAGTCCTTCCTTCTCGATGGCGGCCCGCGTTGCCGGCCCGATGGCGGCAATCTTCAGGTGCGCCAGCGCGCGCTTGCCAATGTTCAGCTTGGACAGCCTGCTGAACATCGCCTGCACACCGTTCACGCTGGTCAGGATCAGCCACTCGTACTCCGCCACCAGCTTCAGACTCTCGTCCATGCTTTTGAACGAGCGCGGCGTGCGGATTTCGATGAAGGGTATCTCGAAGACCTCGGCTCCGGCCTCACGCAGTCCCAGGGACAGCGCTCCTGCCTGCTCCTTGGCGCGCGACACTAAAATACGCCAGCCTTCCAAAGGTGCACCAGTTACGAGTTGTGACTTTTCCGCCATGATTCTCCCCAGGGTTCTGCTATTGGGGCGTAGGCGCGTTTTGCGCGTAAACGTCCTTTAGAATCTTGTCTCCACCACGGCCCAGGATTAAGTTCCCCAGGCGCTGTCCCAGTTCCAACGGGTCTGTACCCGTGCCGACTTCGCGCAGCAACTCCGTGCCGTCCGGCCGCGCGCAGATGGCCGTCATCGTAACCACTCCACCTTCGACCTCGGCGTAGGCGCCAATCGGAACCTGGCATCCGCCGCCCAACTGGTTCAGCAGCGCGCGTTCGGCCACCGTGGCCAGCCGTGAAGGCTCGTCGTTCAAAAACTCAAGATGCTTGCGCGTGGCCTCATCGCCCAGGCGAATCTCAATGCCCAGTGCGCCCTGCCCCGCGGCCGAGCACATGATGTCGGCGTTGATGATTTCCTTGATGTGCTGCGTCTTGCCCAGGCGCTTCAATCCGGCGGCAGCCAGGATGACGGCGTCGTACTCGCCTTCTTCCAACTTGCGAACCCTGGTGTCCACGTTGCCGCGCAGCGGGTAAATCAACAGGTCCGGGCGGAACTGCATGAGCTGAGCCTGGCGGCGCAGACTGCTGGTGCCCACGCGCGCACCCTGCGGCAGCTCGCGAACGCTGTTGTACTTCAGCGAAAGGAATGCGTCGCGCGGGTCAACACGCTCGGTGATGGCGGCAATCTCGAAGGGTCCGGCCAAGGTCGTCGGCAGATCCTTCAGGCTGTGCACGGCCAGGTCCACGCGGCCTTCGGCCAGCGCTTCTTCAATCTCCTTGGTGAACATGCCCTTGGTGCCCACCTTGGCCAGCGCCACGTCCTGAATCTTGTCGCCCGTGGTCTTGATGATCTCCAGTTCGACCTGGTGGCCCTTCTCGCGCAGCAACGCCGAGATGTGATGCGCCTGCCAGAGCGCCAGTTGTGAACCGCGGGAACCGATACGAAGCAATGCCATGCGAACTTCCTTTGTTATTTCTGAATTTGTTTCACCAGCGCTTCCGCCTCCGCCTCGGGGGCGGCAACGCGCTCGGGTGGTCGAGCAGCGGGCGGCGCGGCCGGTTGATTCGGCTCGGGCTTCGGCTCCGTCTGCAGGTTGAAAAGCTTCTTCACCACGTCAATCACCGTGGTGGATTCCGGATCGCGCGCCGCCGATTTCAAGGTCGTAATCGGCGTGTGCATGATCTTGTTGATGATGCCCCGGGTCAGCGTCTCGACCGCCATCTCCTGCTCCGGAGTCAGATCGCCAAGCCGGCCGCGCACGCGGTCCAACTCGGCCTGGCGGAGGTTCTCCAGGTGCTGTTGCAGGCTCACGATGGTCGGCACCACCTCGGCGGTCTGGGCGCGCGCCTCAAAGCGGCGCACCTCCTCGTCCACCAGGGATTCGGCGCGAACGGCTTCCTTCTGCCGGTCGCCCATGTGCGACTGCCGCACCTGCTGCAGGTCGTCAATGTTGTATACAAAGATGCCGTCCAGGTCGTTCAGTGCGGGATCAATGTCGCGCGGCACCGCGATATCAATGAAGAACATCGGCCGGTTCTTGCGGATTTGCAGGAACTTCTCGCCGTGCTCCTTGCGGAAGATGGCGTGCGGCGCGCCCGTCGAACTGATGATGATGTCGGCCCAAGGCACGGTGTCGTACAGGCGCTCAAACGGGATCGCTTCGCCGTTGAACTTCTCCGCCAGGTTCACCGCGCGGTCAAAGGTGCGGTTGCCCACGTAAATCTTCTTGGCGCCGTGCGCAATCAGGTGGCGCGCTGCCAGCTCGCACATTTTGCCTGCGCCCACCAGGTACACGCTCTTGCCCGTCAGGCTGCCAAATATCTTCTCTGCCAGCTCCACGGCCACCGATGCAATGCTCACCGAGCTGCTGGCAATCGTCGTCTCGTTCCGGACCTTCTTGGCCACGGCAAAGGCCCGGGTCAGCAGCTGGTCCAGCTGAGAGTTCACCGCGCCCAGCGCGCGCGCCGTGGCGTAGGCTTCCTTCACCTGTCCCAGAATCTGGCTCTCGCCCACCACCATCGAATCCAGGCTGCTGGCCACGCGGAAGACGTGCTTCACCGCCTCCAGCTGTTCATGCTGGAAGATATAGGGCTCGTACTCGCCTTCGCAGAATCCGAAATACTCACGCACAAACTGTTGCAGGTCGCAATTGCCGTTCTTCGAGCGCGCGAAGATCTCCACCCGGTTACAGGTGGAGACGATCATGCCCTCCTCGACGCCTTCCATCGAGGTCAGCTTGCCCAGGGCCTCCGGCATGCGGGACTCAGGGATGGCGAAGCGCTCTCGCACTTCCACCGGCGCCGTTTTGTGGTTCACGCCCAGTACGAAAAAATTCATGGTGCCACAAACCTATGCAACTTGCTCAAGTAGTTGGCGCCCCAGGCGCAAATGCTGACCGCAAAGCCGATGCTGGCCAGGTACGCGGCCTTCTTGCCGCGCCAGCCGGCGCTCCAGCGCGTGTACAGCAGCAGCAGGTAAATCGCCCACATCAGCAGGGAGAGCAGCACCTTCGGATCCAGCACAAAGCCGGCTCCAAAACGCTCCTCGGCCACCACCGAACCAGCCAGCAGCCCGATGGTCATAAACGGAAAGCCCAGCAGCAATGCCCGGTAGCCCAGCTCGTCAATCTCCTGCAGGGCCGGCATCCGCGACGCCCACGACCACGGCTGCTTGTGCTTGAGCTGGCGCGACAACACCAGGTACAACAGGCTGCTGACAAAGCTCAAAAACAACATCGCGTAGCCAAACACCAGCGTGCAGACGTGGAAGAAGATCCAGCCGCCGTAAATCGAGGACTGGGCAATGGTCGTCTTCTGCTGCGAAAGTGCCGAGGCGAAGGTCAAAAGGAAGATAAGCGGAAAGATGAGTGCCGCAGGCGATGCCGTCCGATAGCGGACAAACAAAACCGTAAAGATCAGTGCGATGATCAGCGCCAGCGCAGACTCGGCGTTTCGGATGGTCAGCAGCTCGGAGTAGCCATAGAGGCCGGCCGTCTCAACCAGCGACACCAGATGGAAGATGATCCCAATACCCACGGCCGGGGCCGCGATCTTGCCTGAACGCTCACCCCTTTGCCGGAGCATGAGCATGGCATGAATCAACCCGACACCATACAGAACGGTTGCAACTCGAAGCCAAAGCAAGGGCATAATGATTGTAAGTCCACTCCCGCCCACCCCCCAAAAAACCACCAGAGGCAACACGAGGACACTGCTGATTATACCCATGAGAAGAAACGTCCTAAGTGTGTCTATCACTGCGAATTGTGACGATGGTCACAACAATTTATTACAATCGGTGAAGCACCCTCGCCATCACCATGACCTATAAGGGCCAACAGTAGCCAGACAAAACAAATCTGGAGTCAGCTCTCAGGCCTATTACACCCGCCTAAGTTCTTCCGCTTTCGGATTTTCTTTCCCGGTAATTCCTCCAGTCTTTCTATCGGCCGGGCGTGGATGCACCCACAATGCTTTTTTCTTGAGGCGGCTGCCACTCTGCCCGGCATGCGTCGGATAGCCGCTCAAAAGGCCCTTGCGACCGGGTTTGTAATTCGCCATACCCGGTGCTAGGATTGTCCCCCTAAGCTGAACAGAGGAGGCATTTTCTATGGCTGACGAAAGCTGCAACTGTACGGGTGGCGGTATCTTATGGTTCCTCGCTGGACTTGGCGTGGGCGCCGCACTGGGCGTTCTGTACGCCCCCAAGAGCGGCCGCGAAACCCGCGAGTCCATCCTTGCGGCGGCCGGTGAAGGCCGCGAGGTTGTCACCGAACACGCCCGCAAGTATCGTGATCAGGCCGCCGAGTGGGCGGACAAGGGCAAGGAGACCATCGCGCAGCAGAAGGAGAACCTCCGCTCGGCCTTTGAGGCCGGACGCCAGGCCTATCGCGAAGCGCGCAAGGAGCCCGAAGGCGAGCCCGGTACGGGCGTTTAATTCCTTTCAAATTCTTCTGCCCCTCCGGGACCATCCTGCGTGATGGTCCCGAGGGAGCTGGAACGGACCGTAATAATGAACGAACAGACCCTTCTCATCGCCTTTATTGCGGTGACTGCGGTGGCGGTGCTGCTGCAAACGGCCATCCTGTTTGGCATGTACCTCTCCACCCGGAAGCTGAGCCGGCGCATGACCGAGCTTTCGGTGAAGGTGGAGACGGAAGTGCTTCCCCTGGCCGCCAAGGTTCGCACACTGGTGGACGAGAACGCGCCCAAGGTCGAGACCGTGCTGGCCAACCTGGCCCAGACCAGCGACCTGGTGCGCGAGCAGGCCGTCAAAATTGACGCCGCCCTCACCGAGATCGTCACCGTGGCGCGCACCCAGGCCGCAAACGCCGGCGAGTTGGCCGAGCGCACCATGCAGCGCGTGGATCACGCCGCAGGCACCGTGCACAACGCCGTCACCGCCCCGCTGCGCCAGGTCTCTGCCCTGGTGGAGGGACTGGTCGCCGGTGTCACCGAATTCGCTGGAATCCGCCGCGTGCGCCGCTCCACCAAGGCCGTGCCCACGGATGAGATGTTCATCTGAGGCGCGGTAAACCGGATGCCTGCGAGCACAACAGATTACGACGCGAAGCGGAGGCCTAACCACCTCCGCTTCTTCTTTTTACAACGAATTCCTCATGTATATTCTTTAGGCGTTATCGCGGTTTTTGTCTTGCAGTTGTCGCTTGATTTGGCTGTAGTTTGCTGGAAGCACTTGGCGCCCAAAGTCGCTGCTGACAGCCTCTGACGGGCGCATGCTTTGAATGACGATTCGCAGATTCAGATTGCGCCGCGGTTGGCCTTCGCTCCACCATAGCCCTCCGCCGGTGCCGGGAGGTTCCTTCCATGTCTTGTAAGAGCCTGAAGTCTCAGTTGTTTGCCGCGTTTCTCACGCTAAGCATCCTTGCCCTTGTTGCCCTGCCGCTGGTGGCGCAGGATGGGCATGGCGTGATGATCCTGAAGTGTCCGCAGACGAAGCAGGATCGTCCACAGTTTCTGGAGGCCACGTTCCTGCCCAATCATGGCATGAACCTCTTCCAGATCAAGGCCTATCTGCCCGGCAAAGGGGTGGTGAACCTGCTGGCCTCGCCGCCGCTCGATGAGGCCATGGCCAAGCTCGACGGGCCCGACCCTTACGGCAATGAGGCCTTCAAGATTGGCGGAGCGTTTCTGCTGCCCTACGCCAACCGCATCCGCGGCGTGCTCAGCGAGGATGGCCAGTCCATTGAGGCCGATGCCAACGGGCAGAAATTGCACTTGCCGGCCAACTGGAAGGGCGATCACCCAGGAGCCGAGCTGCACTCCATGCACGGACTGATTCTGAACGCCCGCTTTGCGGATATTCGTCGGGCGGATGGGCCGAAGAAGAGCACCCTCAGCGCTGTTCTCCATGCCGGTGATTTTGCCGGACGCTGGCCCAGCAAGACCGATGTAAAAATCCAGGCCGAGCTGACGGCGGACGTGCTGGATTTGAAGGTGACGGCCACCAACGTGGGCCACGAGCTGTTGCCCATGGCCATTGGCATGCATCCCTACTTCGCCATCCCCAGCGGAGATCGTACCCAGGTGAGGGTTCACATCCCGGCCAGCATGCGGGCGCCGAGCAATAACTACGACGACGTCTTCGCCCTGGGAACGCTGGTTCCGGTTGGCGGAACGCGCTTCGACTTCCGCGCCGCTGACGGTGCCCCGCTGGGCAACTACTTTGTGGATGACTCGTTTACATCCCTGGAGCGTGGCAAAAAGGACGCATTTGAAGTGCGCGTCACCGACCCGGCCTCCAACTATGGGATCAAGGTCAGAGGCCTCTCGCCGGAGCTGCGCGCGGTGCAGATGTACGCTCCGCCGGCGAAGAACTTTGTGGCCATTGAGCCGCAGTACAACCTCAGCGATCCCTTTGACCGCAAGGTGTGGGGAAATCAGGACACGGGCGTCGTCTACCTGAAGCCGGGCGAGAGCACGACGTGGCATGTGCAGTTCGTTATCTACGCATTGCAGTAGCGATTGAGTGGTTTGCCGGAAACGGGTCTGTCCTCGGGGCAGGCCCGTTTGTCTTTTGGGATTGTGGCTCAATGGGTTACGGGCGAGATTCGGCGGGGATAAGGATTACAAAACTATGACCCTGCCTGTTGTTGGATTTTGCAACAATGCAAGCATGAACCAGCAGCTTCCAGTGGTGATTCAGGGCGGTATGGGCGCGGCGGTCTCCAATTGGAGGCTGGCGCAGGCGGTTTCTCGGACGGGGCAATTAGGCGTGGTCAGCAGCGTGGCATTGGATACGATCCTCAGCCGCCGCCTGCAGGATGGCGACCCCGGCGGAGACATGCGCCGCGGCCTCGCCATGTTCCCCGACCAGGAGATGGCTAACCGCATCCTGGACAAGCACTTCAATCCCAATGGACGCGCCGCGGGCAAGGGCTACAAGTTGGTGCCGATGCTGGCGCGCGTGAACCAACGCGAGGCCACCGAGCTGGTGGTGGTGGCCAACTTCGTGGAAGTGGCGCTGGCACGCGTCGGCCACGAAAACCCGGTTGGCATCAACCTGATGGAGAAGATCCAGCTGCCGTTTCTGCCATCGCTCTACGGAGCCATGCTGGGCGGCATCAGCTACCTGCTGATGGGCGCGGGCATCCCGCTGAAGGTTCCGGGCGCGCTGGACGCCTTTGCCGAGGGCCAGCCGGCCAGCTATCCGCTGAGTGTGGATGGTGCGCAGGCGGAAGACGACGTCCTGATGAGGTTCGATCCAGCAGAGTTCTGGGGCCATGAGGCTCCGAAGCTCAAACGGCCGATGTTCCTGGCCATCATCAGCTCCAATACCCTGGCCACCACCATGCTGCGCCGCGCCAACGGCAAGGTGGATGGATTCGTCATCGAGGGACCGACCGCCGGTGGGCATAACGCTCCGCCGCGCGGGCAGATGGTGTACAACGAGCGCGGCGAGTGTGTGTACGGCGAGCGCGACGTGGTGGACCTGGCAAAGATCGCGCAGATGGGCGTTCCCTTCTGGCTGGCGGGCGGCTACGGCACGGCGGAGAAGGTCAGCGAGGCTCTGGAGCTGGGCGCGGCCGGAGTGCAGGTGGGCACGGCCTTCGCCTTCTGCGAAGAGAGCGGCATGCGCCAGGAGTACAAGAGCGCACTGATTGAGAAGATTCAGCGCGGAGAGGCTACGGTCTTCACCGATCCGCGCTCCTCGCCAACGGGATTCCCCTTTAAGGCCGCCGAGCTGGAAGGCACGTCGAGCGACGCCACGGTGTATGAGGCGCGCAAGCGCGTCTGCGACATCGGCATCCTGCGCGAAGCCTACCGCACGCCGGAGGGCAAGATCGCCTATCGCTGCTCCAGCGAGCCGGAGAACGTATACGTCAGCAAAGGTGGAGAGCTGGAAGACACGGTGGGCCGCAAGTGCCTGTGCAACTGCCTGCTGGCCGATATCGGCATGCCGCAGCATTTGAAGGATGGCAGCGAGGAGCCCGGATTGGTGACCACCGGAGACGATCTGGCCGCCGTGCTCGGATTCCTGGCGGGAAGAAACAGCTATCCGGCAACCGACGTGGTCGCGGGATTGATGAAGGCCGTCGAGGCTGCGCGGATTCCGTCCATGGCAAGCGAAGCGGTTCCGGAGACAGCGGATGTTACGGTGGCGGCCAGCTAACTGCGGCCTCCAACGGAAAGAAAATGTTCTTCCATGCGCGGCAGAGTGATGGATTCATCCCAACTTTGCCGCGCAAACTTTTCCGCCTCAATGCTCATGGCAGCCAGCCGCGCCGGGTCGGCCACCAGCCCCTCGATGGCCTGCCAGAGCAGGTCGGAACGCTCGGGCTCAATGACCACACCCGCTCCGGAGCGCCGCACCGCCGAGGCAACCTCACTGGCATCGTTGACCGAAGCAACCACCGGGCAGCCGGCACTGAGAAGCGTCACGGTCTTCGACGGGAAGACGATGTCACTGACGATCTTCTGCTGGGTGACCAGGGCAACGTCCGTGGCGGCCAACATCTCGGCAAACTCCTCGTCATCGAGCAGGGGCAGGAAGCGGACATTCTCCAACTGTCGCAGGCGCGCCTGCTCTTCCAGTTGCGTGCGCATGGCGCCATCGCCCACGAAGAGGTAGCAGAGGTCGCGGCGCTCGCGTGAATGCTCGGCTGCTTCCAGCACAACCTCCAGGCCCTGCTTGACTCCCATGTTGCCGGAGTGCGAAACGATGAACTTGCCTTGCAGTCCGTGGCGCTGGCGGAAACGATCCGGGCTGACACGCTCGCGCAGACCGTAGAGCGAGGCGTCGGCGCGTGGCGGAAAGAGCACGATCTTGCCGGCGTCAATTCCCTTTTCCACAATGCGCTGGCGCATGCCTTCCGTGAGAGTGCTGATGAGCGCGGCCCGGCGGTAGGAATCCCATTCGACGGCGTAGAGCACGTCGGAGATGCGCCCCTTCTGCATCATGCCGAGTTCGATGGCGGCGTCGGGCTGAAGGTCTTCCACATCGAAGATGAACGGCACGCGCCACCAGCGGGCCAGCCGGCTGGCCACCACTCCCAGCCCCAGCGGCGGTGTAACGGCAAAGATCACGTCCGGCTTGCCCGAGCCGAAGGCCCGCAGCAGGCATCCGGCGGCAAACGTGGCCTCGTGCAGAACGCGGCGCTTGGTGGTCAGCACCGGGGGGACGTACATCCACGAGCGCAGAATTGTGACGCCATTGCGCTGCTCGCGCTGGATGAGTTTGCCGCGATAAGCCTCCGGCACCTGCCATTGCGGATAGTAGGGCGGCCCGGTGCAGATGGTCACATCGTGTCCGCGCGAGGCAAGAAACTCACAGCGGCGGATGTTGAAGGCCGCGATGCCCGTCTGATCCGGCCAATAGTTGATGCTGAGAACGAGAATCCGCAAGTCTGGTTTTCCTTTCGAAAGCCTGTGCGCTGCCACGTTGCTGTATTGCAGAGTACGCCGCTAGGTGCCCAGGAAGCGCGCGTACAGACTGCGCGCCACGCCGATGTCGGTGGTGCCTTTGATGATGGCGCGGCCATCGGGGAAGACCGTCATCTCATAGGGTGCACGCAGGAAGCGCAGCACATACTCGGTGTGGAGCACCTCTCCGTGCGGAGCGAGGCGCTCGGTCAACTCGGCGAAATCCACCGGGCGGCGGCGCTCGTGGATCTGCACGGAGTTGCGTCCGCAGAGCGAGATGTGGGCGTGGGCGCGCCCCGCAAGGTAGGCGAACTGGCGCTGACCGCAGACAGTGCAATCGGCGCGCGGCTGGCTGGTGCGCACCTCGGAGCGGTCGTTGTGCCAGGAGTCGAAGCTGAGAAGCGTGCGGCGCAGTTTATCGTGGGCGCCGGCGAGGAACTTCATGGCCTCCGTGACGGCGGCCGAGGCGATGAGGTTGACGGCCGAGTTGAGAATGCCGCCGGTATCGCAGGTCTCAAAGGCCCCCGTGGGCGGGGCGGGAAAGACGCAGGCCAGGCAGGCCGTCTCGCCGGGAAGAATGTTCATCGTCACGCCATAGCTGGCGACGGCCGCCGTGTAGATCCAGGGACGCTGTTCGCGCACGGCGTAATCGTTGATGAGGTAGCGGGTCTCAAAGTTGTCGGTGCCGTCGAGGATGAGATCGGTCTCCTCCAGCAGTTCGGCGCAGTTGCGCGGCGTAAGGTCTTCGACGTGGGCTTCGACGGTGACCGCGGAGTTGATGGCCTTCAGCTTACGTTCGGCGGCAATGGCCTTGGGCAGGCTGGCGGCGGCATCGGCCTCGTCAAACAAAACCTGGCGCTGCAAGTTGCTGGACTCAATGTAGTCGCGGTCCACAATGCGCACGTAGCCCACCCCGGCGCGCACCAGCAGCGAGCTGAGCACCGATCCCGTGGCTCCGCAGCCGACTACGACCACGCGCGACGCGGCCAACTTGCGCTGCCCATCCCGTCCGATGCCGGGAAAGAGAATCTGCCGGGAGTATCGCTCGTCATCAAAGCGCATAGCAAACATGATATGCGATAGGGCGGCGGATGGCGAAGTGCGTTGTTCGTCTGCTTGCCGGGGCGGGCTTTTGCACCCGCCTCGCATGCTACATACCCGGTCCCTCCGGATAGGCAGGAAGATCGGGCGGATAGGGCGGAAGCTTCTTGGGATTCGCTTCCATCCGCTTCATCACTTCCTGGATGGCGCGTTCGAGCTGCGCATCCTTGCCGCGAACCACATCGTCCGGACGATTATCCACCTCGATGTCCGGAGCAACTCCGTGATTCTCCACCACCCACTTGCTATCCAGGTTGTACTCAGAAAATTCGGGACGGGTGATGTAGCCGCCGTCCATCAGGGGGATGTTTCCGCGAATCCCGCGGACTCCGCCCCAGGTGCGTTCTCCAATGAGCGGCCCGAGTTTGTAGACCTTGAAGAACTGGCTGAAGATGTCGCCATCCGAAGCCGCGTATTGGTTGGTGATGCAGGCCAGGTAACCGTGGAAGACATTCGGCGGCGTGGTGCTGCCGCTGCTCGGTTGCCAGTTGCGAGCCGAATCCATGCCGCTGAGCACTCGGCGCAGGCGCTCAAAGATGAGCTGATCCACGAAGCCGCCGCCGTTGTAGCGAACGTCAATGATCATGCCTTCCTTGCGAATCTGCGGATAGTACTGCTTGACGAACGCATTGAGGCCGGCATCCTCCATGTCACGCAGGTAGATGTAGCCCACGCGGCCGTTGGTGGCGGCATCCACTTTCCTGCGATTCGTTTCGATCATGTTCAGTTCGCGCAGGCCATATTCGTCGGAGACGGACTTTACGGCCACCGTGTGAGCGCCGGCCGTCTCCGGTTTGGAGTTCACGGTGATGGCGGTCGTATCATTGGCGGTGTTCGTCAGCAGTTCATCCGGGGTCTGCGGAGCCTTCAGCGGACGGCCATTGATGGCGATGAGGTAATCGCCTTCCTTCACGTTGACACCGGGCTCGGTGAGCGGCGAACGCGTCTCCGGGTTCCAGTTCTCTCCGCGGTAAATCTTCTGGAAGCGGTAGAGGCCGCTCGCGGCGTCCAATTCGTAATCCACGCCCAGCAAGCCCACGTTTACGGTATGGAGCTCAGGCTGCTCTCCACCGCCGACGTAGGTATGCGAGTTCGCCAGCTCGCCGATCATCTCTCCCATGACGTACGTGAGGTCGTAGCGGTTGGCGGCGTAAGGCACCAGCGCGGCATACTTATCGCGAACCGCCTCCCAGTCCACGCCGTTCATGCCGGCTTCAAAGAAGTAATCACGCTCCTGCCGCCAGGCTTCGTTGAATATCTCCTTCCATTCGGCCGGCGGATCAATCTCCGCGCGCAGGCCGGAGAGCGAG
Source organism: uncultured Acidobacteriota bacterium (assembly GCA_963719655.1). GTDB lineage: Bacteria > Acidobacteriota > Terriglobia > Terriglobales > Acidobacteriaceae > TOLSYN. Next base: position 12,807 of record CAVRDQ010000034.1, read on the forward strand.
AGAGCTCCGTCGCCAACTTTCTTGGGTGCGTCGGCCGGCTTGGCGTCAATGATTCCATAGCTTTTGGCTTCGCCGGCTTTGGCCTCGTACAGCACCTTCGATCCGTCGAAGGACAGCCACCAGCGGTCCATGCCCTCGATCAGCGTCTTCTCTTTGCGCTCCTTCAAATCGTAGACATGAATCGCCGAGGACTCGCCCGGTATCGGGCCGGAGAGGCCTTGCACCGGCTGGCTGGAGTAATAGACAAAACCTTTCGCAGCGCCCAGGCCTGTCAGGCTGGCAGGCGCTATCGGCAAGGCAACAACGCGGCTCTCGATGCCTTCCAGATCTATCCGGAAGTTCCTGGCGATATCTTTTGCCTCCTCGGCTTTTTCATCGCCCGATTTCTTTTCGCCTGCCACTTTTTCTTCCGCCTTCTTGTTCTTGCCCTTGTCGGAGGCGGCGGCATCCGGCACAGGCGCTTCGCGCTGGATGGCGGTTTCATCGCTCAACGCCGGGAACGGCGATGGAGTATCCGCGCGCAGGGTGATGGCGTACACCCGTGTGGACTTGGGGTTGGCAAACTCAAAGTCGAAGTTGCCCAGTACCTCGTTAAAGTCGCGGTCGGAGAAGAAGTACAGATACTTGCCTTCCGGGTCCCATACCGGCGCAAGGCTGTTGGCAAGCTCGCTGGTGATGGCCGTGGAGCGTTTGGCGGCCGTGGAATATACATACACGATGCTGTAGTTGTTGATGGCTTGCTTGTCGTAGGCAATCCACTTGCTATCGGGCGACCATGAGTAATTCGTGATCTCGGCGTACTTACCGCGGTCCACTTCCACCGGCTTCTTGTCGTTGATGTCCACGTACCAGAGACGCAGATCTTTGTCGGCCCAGGCCAGCTTCTTACTATCCGGCGACCAGGCGGGCGCAAACTTGAAGCCCTTGTAGCCGCTGGTGATCTGCTGCTCCCGGTCGGTGCCGCGCTCCTTCTCCGCCGCTGCTTCCTTGGCTGCAGCTTCCTTGTCTTTTTCTTTGTCTTTGGCAGGAACTTCCCTGCCCAGTTCA
>CAVRDQ010000035.1:0-5118 GCA_963719655.1 uncultured Acidobacteriota bacterium
GGTTGCCATGCCCGGCGGCCAACTGTGGCGCGTGCGGCGGGCCAATCACCAGCTGCGCAAGATTCTTCCCGAGGACACGGTCACCTTCGACGTGCTGGACGGGAAAGGCGAGCGCCTGCGCCGCATTGAGCTGAAGGGCACCCAGATTCGCAGAAAAGGCCTCTGGAAGGACATCACCAACAAGGCCCTGGGCGGCGTGCCGGGCTTACAGAAGGAAGGCACGGACGGCGTCATCACCTCGGCGGTGTTTGTGCTGTACCCGGAGTACGCGGTGACGCGCACGCTCTGCCTGGAGTTCTTCGGCCCGGACTTTGACGAGGCCAGCCGCGTCATTCTCGAGCTGGCACGGGCATTTCCCTTCCCCGCCGATGGCGAAGAGGCGCTGCTGGCGCTGGAACATTTCGACGACGAGTACATCCGCGCCATTGATTACAAGGTGAAGGCCCCGCGCGCCGAGACTCCCAAGGCCGCGCTGCTGATTGACATTGCCGGCAACACTCCGGAGCTGGCCGGCCGTGGCGTGGAGCGCGTGCGCGCGCTGCTGGAGCGCTATCCCAACACCGAGATCTTCGTGGCCGCCGATGCGGCCGAGGCCAAGCTCTACTGGCAGGACCGCAAGAAGCTGGGCGCCATCGCCCGCCGCACCAACGCCTTCAAAATGAACGAGGACATCGTGCTGCCCTTGGAGGCGCTGGCCGAGTTCGCGCGCTTTATTGACGGCATGAACGTGGAGGAAGAGCGCTACGCGCAGTTGCGCTTTGCCCAGCGCGCCGAGGAGCTGTTCACCGACGCACCCTGGAAGGATGACGCTGCGCCGCTGGCCGCCAAGACTCCCGCGGCGGTGGCGCTCTGTGCTCGCTTCCGCCAGCAGTTGCCCACTCTGGAGCCTCACTCGCTGCGCGGCCTGACCGCGCTGCATGAATTCCGCGACGGCCTGCTGCGCCTGCTGCACGGATACCCGGCGGCGATTGCACTGCTGGAGAAGGCTTTCAAAGAGGTCCGCGACCGCCGCATTGTGCTGGCCACGCACATGCACGCCGGCGACGGCAACGTGCACGTCAACGTGCCGGTACTCTCGAACGACCGCCCGATGCTGGAACGCACCGACCACGTGATTGACAAGGTGATGGCCGTGGTCATCGCGCTCGACGGCGTCGTCAGCGGAGAGCACGGCATCGGCCTGACCAAGCTCAAATACCTGGAGCCGGAGCGCATCGCCGAACTCACCGCGTATCGCCGCGAGGTGGATCCCGATGGGCTGATGAATCCCGGCAAGCTGGAAGACATGGCCGCCCTCCGCCACATCTACACGCCGTCGTTCAACCTGCTGGAGCTGGAAGCGCGCATTCTGCAGGTGGGCCGGCTGGAAGAGCTCTCCCACAAGATTGCCCACTGCGTGCGCTGCGGCAAGTGCAAGGTGGATTGCTGCGTCTATCATCCGGGGCGCGGAATGTTCTACCACCCGCGCAACAAGAACCTGGCCATCGGATCGCTGATTGAAGCGCTGCTCTACGACGCGCAGCGCGAGCGCAGCACGCACTTTGAGCTGCTGCAATGGCTGGAAGAAGTCGCCGACCACTGCACCGTCTGCCACAAGTGCCTGGCTCCGTGCCCGGTGGATATTGACACCGGCGAGGTCAGCATTCTGGAGCGCCAGATTCTGCACGAGTGGGGTTACAAGCACACGCCGCTGGCCACGCGGTTGACCTTGCGTTACCTGAACAGCCAGTCGCCGGCCTTCAACTCGGTCTTCCGCGCCGGAGTGGTGCAACTTGGCGGCGCCGCGCAGAGGGCGCTCAGCAAAGTGGTGGCACCGCTGCAGCCTGCCGAGGGCAGCAGCGCGTTCTATCCCCTGCGCTTGTTGCGCTCGAGCATTGCGCCTGTACCCAGTGACACCTTGCGCGATCTTCTGCCCGACTGCGAAGAGGGCGAGGCCCTGGTGTTCGAGCCGGAGAACCACGCCGACTCCGCCGACGACCGCCGCACCGTCTTTTACTTCCCCGGCTGCGGCTCGGAGCGTCTGCACTCGGACATTTCCATGGCCACCATCCACGTGCTGCTGGAGGCCGGAACGAGGGTCGTACTGCCGCCGCCGTTTCTCTGCTGCGGCTTTCCCGCGCAGGTGAACGGCAAGGCCGATCTGCACTCCCAGACCGTGCTGCGCGACACCATCGTCTTCAACCAGATTCGCACCATGTTCGGCTATCTCGACTTCGATGGCTGCGTCATCAGTTGCGGCACTTGCCGCGACGGCCTGTCGCAGATGGACACCGCCAAGCTCTTTGGCCGCGTGGTGGACGTGGCCGCCTACCTGAACGAGCGCGGCATGCGCATTGAAGACAAGCCGCCGCTGGTGGCCGCTCCCGGCGCACGGCCCGACTACCTGTACCACGCGCCCTGCCACGACTCGCTCGATGGCCGCGCCGAGAAGGTTCTGGCACAACTGGGAGGCTTCGGCCACGTGCAGGCTGTGCCGCACTGCTGCAGCGAGGCAGGAACGCTCGCGCTCTCGCGTCCGGACATTACCGGCAGCATGTTGCACCGCAAGCGCCAGGCCTTCGCCGAGGCAATCCCCGAGGGCAAGCAGGCGACGGTGCTGACCAACTGCCCGGCCTGTGTGCAGGGTCTGGGACGCTGCCGCGACCAGGGCGTGCAGCCGCTGCACATTGCCGTGGCGATGGCGGAAAAGCTGAGCGGCCCGGCCTGGAAGCTGCGCTTTACCGAGCAGGCTGGCCGCGCCATGGTGGTCGCGTTTTAATCAGCTGCATCGCAGAACGCGATCGCACAATACAAGCGCACAAGACAAAAGCACAATACAAAAGCCCCGGAGTCAGCTTCGGGGCTTTGCTTTTTCTACGGGAATTCAAACTCGACGCTTAGGGCTGGCCGTCCAACTCGGCGAGCTTCGCCTTCAGCAGATCCTGCTGGCTGTCGGCGTGGGCCAGTCCATAGCGCAGGGCGTTTCTGGCCTCCGCCGGGCGGCCCTCGGCGCGCAGAGTCTCGGCCAGCAGCGCGTAGCCAAGGGCGTTGGTGGCATCCACCTCGCAGGCATGGCGCAGGCGCTCTTCGGCCTCGGACGGATGCCCGGTGCTCAGCAGGGTGACGCCGTACGCGAAGTTTGTGTCCCAACCATCGGGGTCCAGCCGCAGGGTGCCCGCGTAGAGTTCCAATGCCGGCTGCAAGGCTCCAGCCTTCAGCAACTGATTTGCATAAAGATTGCGCGCCTTGACGCTCTCCGGCGCCACCTCAACGGCATGGCCGAACAAACTCAACGGATCGTGCCACACCTGGGTCTGCGTGACGGTCAGCAGAGCGCCAGCCAGGGTCACCGCCAGCAGGGGCACCATGCGGTTGGCGGCCACGCCCAGAATCTTCTGCGGACTCTGCGGCAGCCGCGCAATCGCCCATCCCGCCAGCAGGGCCACGCCTACGGTGGATAGGTACACGTAGCGGTCGTGCAGCAGGTCGCCCGCCGGGAACGACATCAATCCCGCCAGCACCGGCAGCAGAGGCAGCAGCCACCAGGCGGCCACCATCCGCAGTACAGGCTCACGCCGCGAGGCCCACAGCGTAACCCCCACCACGGCTGCGACCACCAACAGCGCCAGCCAGAAGCCCGCCGTCGGAGCCGACAGCAGATGCAGATCGTAAAACAGCGCCAGCGGATACGGCCACAGGCTGAGGCGCAGGCACTCCAGAAGATCGAGCGGCGCGGTCAGCAGCACGCGCCCAAGGGAATTCGATGCCACGGCCAGATGCCGCATCACCGCAAGACGCATCCCAAAATAAATGACGGTTGCCAGCAGCACGGGCGCCGCAGAGGTCAGCACGGCGAGAACTTTCGGCCCGACAGGTGGAGGAGTTTCGCTCTCGCGCTCAGCGTCGCCGCCAAACCGCCAGGCGTGCAGAAGGATCAGCGCGGGCAGGGCCAGCGCCGTCTCCTTGGAAAACAGAGCGGGCAGGGCCAGCAGGCCGCTGAGCATCCACCACACACGCGCGGGGCTTTTTGTGGAAGCCTCCGGCGAACTCTCCCGGCGGCCGCGCAGATAGGCCAGAAAAGACGCGAGGAAGAAGAAGGCCACCAGAGGCTCGGTGGAACCGCTCAGCCACACCGCGCTCTCCACGTGCGCCGGATGCACGGCGAAGACGATTCCCGCCACTGCGGCCGCGAACTCATCGCGCAGCAGATGCCGGGCCAGCCGCCACACCAGCACCGCGACCGAAGCGTGCAGCAGCAGTTGCACCAGGTGCCAGGCCACGGCGTTCATGGCGAAGAGCTTCCAGTTGATGAGCAGCCACAGCAGAAACACCGGGCGGTAGAAGTTGCGGTACAGGGGCTGGGCGAAGCGCCACACGTCGTGCACAAAGTAGCCGGTGGCCTGGCTCCATTCGAGCGTTTGATTGTGCACAATCTGGTGCTGGTCGTCGTAGAGGCAGAAGCCAAAGCCGGCGGCGGCGACATGCAGCAGGATGCAACCCGCCAGCAGGCAGAGGGCGAACACAATGTGATTCTTGTTCCAGCGCACAGGGCTCACCCGGGGCTCCTCTGATTTGCCGATTTACCGACGACTCAGGCTTTTTTCTATCATATCGGCCCCTGTACTGGCCGCGCGCAGAACTCTCCTCTGTCTCGCAGAGGCAATTCCCTGCAACCCTTACAGCTGCGGATGCCCCACCGGCACCAGGTAGATGGGCGTAATCCCCACAGGCAGCGCCGCGGCTTTTGCCGTATCGGCCGGAATGATGCCGCCCACTGGAACCGCGCCGAGCTTCAGTCCCGTGGCCGCCAGCAGAATGTTCTGTGTGGCGTGGCCGGCCTCGAGGTTCACCAGCCGCTCAGCCGTCATGTGGTCGGTGTTCTTGGCCGCGCGGTCGTACTCGCCCGCGATCAGGAAGACCACCGGAGCCTTCTTGACCGTCTCCTGCGTACTCAAAACGCCGCGCAGGTCATTGGCCGTCAACAACACCAGCGCGTGCTTCGCAGGCAGATACTCGTAGAAGCCATCGGCCTGCGCCACATACACGTGCAGGTAATACTGCGCGTGTGCCGAAGGCGCCGTACGCTGGCCATTCGCACCGGTCACGCCCTGCGCGCTCCACAGCAGTTGGCTGATCTCG
>CAVRDQ010000036.1:0-17007 GCA_963719655.1 uncultured Acidobacteriota bacterium
TGCTCACGCAACACGGATAATTGTCCGATCCGGTTTGACCCATAGACTGGCACGCCGAGGGAGAGCGCTTCCAGTAACGTGAGCGGGCCTGTTTCCATTTATGTGGACGGAATGGTGAGCAAACAAGCAGTTCGCGGTATTCGTTCAGCGTGGCGGCGAGCCGGTTGCTTAGACACGAGTTCAATCTGGAATCCGCTCGGGCTATTTGCTGGAGCCGCCGCACATAGGGTTGGTCGACTTGATCCGGCACCCATCCCACGATGCGGAGGCGCGCATCCGCTCCCGGCATCCGGGAAAATCCCTCCATCAAAATGTGAACACCTTTTAGTTCGGCCACACGCCCCACATAGCCAACCACAAATGCATTGCCGATTGCGGAAGGTGGATTGCCGATTTGTCGGGGGACAAGCGACATCTCGGCTATGATGCTGGAAACACCTTGAGGATAGTGAACCATGTATGATTCCGTTGCGGCCCCTCTGGAAACATTGGAACCGTTAGTCCTTCGGTTCCTTGCGAATCTTCTTCTGTGCCCGCTTGCGAGCCAGAGCCTGCTTCACGCGCATCTTGGCGCCGGCTTCAGATAGTAGGAGTGACGCTTCACTTCCTTGATGATGTCTTCCGTCTGAACCTTGCGCTTGAAACGACGCAGGGCGCTCTCAATGCTCTCGCCCTCTTGCAGTCGAATTTCAGCCAATCCAATCACCCGCCAATCAGCCACATGCGGCTACCTGAAAAGTCTACCAGAAAGCCGCATGGGCTGACTACCGCCGGGAATCTACGGGCGGCCCACCACCAGAACGGTGAAGACCGGCTTGCCGTCGGCGCCCGGAACGTTGGTTACCGTGTAGAGCAGGTGCTTTTCGGGATCCAGGGCCACGGTGCGGGCCCGCGGCGCCGTGGGCACCTCGGCCAGGCTGGTGTAAGCATCGGCGGAATCCTGCTGGGCCACGCTGATGCTGCCGGATCCGTTCGAGGTGAAGACCAGCTTGCGGCTGGCGTCAAAGGCCGCCGCGTCCACGCCGGCGCCGATGGTCAGCTCCTGCACGTTGCGGCCCGTGGCGGCGTCCACCACCACCAGGGTGTTGCTGTGGCAGCCGGAAAAGAGCCTCGCGTTGGCCGCGTCGTAGACCAGGCCAGTGGGCTCATCGCAGCCACCCAAAGGCCAGGTGGCCAGCACCTTGCGCGCTGCAATGTCCAGCACGGCAATGGAGTTCTTATCCTCCATGTTGATGAAGACTTTGCCCTTGCCGTCGCTGGCGGCGGTCTCCGGGCGTCCCGGCAGAGGGATGGTGGCCACCACCGCGGCCTGGACCGGGTCAATCACCGTGATGTCGCTGCTGCCGCCGTTCATGGTCAGCACCAGGCCGGTAAAGGGCTCGTAGAGGATGGCATCGGGCTTGGTACCGGTCTTGATGGTGGCCACTAGGGCCAGGGTCTTCAAGTCAAAGATTAGCGCCGAGTTGTCACGGCCATTGCTGCTGACCGCGCGTCCGGCCGAGGCCACAATGGCCACTCCGTGCACGCCGTTGGTGCCGGGAATCTCGCCCAGCAGCTTGCCAGCATCCACATCCACTACCTGCACGCGGGTAGCGCGAGCGATAAACAGCCGGCGCGTGGCGGCATCAAAGGTCAGGTAGTCCCATCCACCCTCGCCACCAATGGCAAACGAGCGCAGGACCTTGTAGCCGGAGTCGGCAGGAGCGGGGGCGGCAAACATCGGAGCCGCCAGGCAGAGCAGCGCCGCGGCCAGCATGGATAACTTCTTCATCATGAACCTCCGGAAATGTCAGGGTTGGCGTGACCGAAGCGCAACGCGCAGAGAAACCCCTGTCTTTCAGTTTCTCCTGCACCCTTGCTGGCGATGATAAACCGCAGATGAAAATCGCATACCACTTTGATGAATGCGGCAACCATTCTTTACAAATCAGCGTTTCATCCATGCACAGAAAAAGAGCCGCCCGAAGGCGGCCCTGTCATCCCAAAAGGGACGAGGTTAGTCCTGTCCCTTGAACGGCTGCGGCAGGGTGGTGACCTTGGGCTTCAGGATGTCGCCCAGCAGGTCGGGCTGGCCCTCGATGCGCACCAGGTGCGGATAGCGGAGGCCGTCGTAGTAGGCCAGTGAGACGGTGCGATAGTACTCGGTGTTCTCCACGATCAGCTGGATGGGCGTGTGCGACTTCTGCGCATCGCGCAGGGCGTTGATCAGCAGCTCCGGCGAGAAACGGCGGCCATTGACGGCGATGATCTTCATCCCCGGCCCGATGCCCTGCCGCGCGGCCACGCCGCCCTCAATGGCATCCTGCACGTTGCCCTGCGCGGAAAGCGCCAGGCCCAAGCTGGCGATGGCGTCCACGCCGTGGTGCTCACCCAGCTTGGCAATCAGGTTGGGCTTGTCGGTGTACACCAGCTTCCAGCCGGAGTTCTCGATGCCACCCAGCGGCGCGTGCTCTGCCACTTTCAGCACGCGGTCGGTCAGCAGGCCGCGCCAGTCGTAGGGCACGAGCTGGTTGAGCGTGCTGACCACATCGTCAAAGGTATAGGTCTTCACCGCAGGAGGCGTGTTCTCTCCGCCATGGAAGAGGTGCGCGAAGTCGTCCATGGACTTGGTGCCGTTGCTCTTCTGGCGCAGGATGCTGTCCACCTCCAGCCAGAGCAGCGCGCCTTCGTCGTAGTAGTCCACGCTGCGGCGATAGTTGCTGAAGGCTCCGCTCGCGCCGTAAAGCTGCTGCGCCGCGGTCGCCGTGTCCTCCAGGGGACGCCAGTTGCGTCCCGGACGATAGCTCATGCCGCTGGCCACTTCGGCCATCGCCTCACGCCACTGCTCGGGCGTTTGCAGGCCGCTGCGGGCGGTCAGCACAAAGCCGAAGTATTCGGTCAGCCCCTCGTAGACCCACAGCAGGTTGCCCTTCATCGGCGTCTCATACTCGGGCGTGGCCAGCCCGGCGGGGCGGCGATACTTGCCGTTCCAGGAGTGGGTGTACTCGTGCGGCAGCAGGCTGGCTTCCAGAGTCCACTGCGCGGGATCGGTCAGGTAGCCTTCGCCGACGCGGCTGTCGTTGCTCTCGTGATGCTCCAGGCCGAAGTGCGCCACGTGGTCGCTGAGCGTGAGCAGGAAGTGATAGTCGCGGTAGTGGCGTGCTCCGTAGAGCGCACCGGCCTCGGCCACAAGATTCTGGAAGGCCTTTTCCTGCGGCGCGGTGATGCGCAGGGCGTCCGCCGAGTCGGCGGCGATGTCCAGCTCATGCTCCGGCGTCTGCCCGGCCTGCAAAGGAATCTTCTTCAGGTACTCACCCATCAGCACCGGAGAATCCACCAGGGTGGTCAGCGAGGCCGTGGCATAACTGACCACGCCAGCCGTCTCCGATTCCTTCGGCAGGGCCGATGCCCACGTCCATTCGGCGGGCAGGCGCAGGTTGGCCTTCACGCCGACCTCATCCGAGCCGCGCCCCTTGGGGTAGAGGGCAAACCAGTTCCAACTAAGCACGGCCAGCTTCTCCGTGGCCGAGCTGCCGGCGCTGAAGCCTCCCGGAGTCTCCACCGGGCTCAGGTAGTCCAGGCTTGCCTCAATCGTGGTGACCCCCTTGGGCACATCCACGTGGAAGGCGTACATATCCACCGGGTCGCGATGCCAGCTCAGCGGCTGGCCATTGGCGCGGAAGTAGATACCGGCCGTGTCCACCAGCGGGCCGGAGGGTGCATGCTCGCCGGGAATCCACTTGGGGTAGAGCAGCACGAAGTCACCGGCCGTGGCCGGAATCGTCAGCTTGGCGTGAAAGACCTTGCGTGGAGCCTCCGTGGCGTCCACCGTCAAGGTCTCCGTCAGGGCGAAGCCCGAGGTCTTGACGGTGCTGTAAGGGGCGGGTCCGCTCTGCGAAAAGGCCGCGGACAGAGACAGCAATACGACAGAAAACCCGAAGAACAACTTGCGCATTGGAACTCCTGTTGGCTGGTGCCGGCTTGGGAGCCATCGCGCCGTGCGGAGGATGGCTTCTGTTGGCCGCGGACGGCCACGCCCGGCGGCATTTGTTCCGAGTGTAACAGACGGCCGGAGGCATCCGCGGGTGGGCCATCTGTCGCCGCTTTGCTATATCATTCCTCTGTGCAGCACCAGTCCCATCACGGACACTTCATCACCTTCGAGGGCCTGGACGGCTGCGGCAAAAGCACGCACCTCGAGCGGCTGGCGGGGTTTCTGCGCTCGCGCGGCCTGGACGTGCTGACCACGCGCGAGCCCGGCGGCACCGAGATCGGCGAGAAGATCCGCTCCATTCTCCTCAACTCCCGCACCCAGGGCCTTGCCCCCTTGGCCGAGCTGGCGCTGATGTTTGCCAGCCGCGCGCAGCTGATCTCCGAGGTCGTGATCCCGGCCATCAATCGCGGCACCTGGGTGCTGTGCGACCGTTACACCGACAGCTCCGAGGCCTACCAGGGCGCGGGACGCCAGCTTGGCGCCGAGGCCGTGCTTACCCTGCACCGCGTTCTCTGCCTCAACCTGCAACCCGATCTCACCCTCCTGCTGGATAACGATCTTGCGGCCAGCCTGGCGCGCGCCCGCCGCCGCAATCTGAATGCCGAGGGCGAGGCCGACGAGAACCGCTTTGAGCAGGAGAATCGAGCCTTCTTCGAGCGCGTGCAGAAGCAGTTCCTGGCCATCGCCCACCGCGAGCCCCAGCGCGTGGCGCTGATTGATGCGCGGCGTCCGCTGGAAGCCGTGCAGCAGGACGTGGTGACCACCGTGCGTGCGCGACTGCTGAGGGAGCGCTGATCCATGGGATTTGAAAGCTTCCGCGGCAACCCGGAGACCGTGCACCGCCTGCGGGAGATGATTGCCCGCGACCACCTGCCGCACGCCATCATCCTGACCGGAGCGCGCGGCTCCGGCAAGTTCACCCTGGCGCAGATGGTGGCCAAGGCCGTCAACTGCCTGGAGCATCCCACGGCCGAGGATGGGCTGCCGGACTTCTGCGGACGCTGCTCGAACTGCGAGCGCATCGGCCAGGCCGACCAACTGGATCAGCGTTTTGCCGAGGCCGTGGAGGCGCGCGAAAATCTGCGCGACACCGACAAGCGCGAGACCCGCATCCTGGTGCAGACCCATCCCGAAGTGCTCATCATTCCCCCCGACCCGCCGCAGATGCTGGTCAAGGTGGACCAGGTGCGCCACGTCATCGGAGAGATTTACTACCGTCCCACGCAGGGCGGCCATCGTTTTTACATCTTCAGCGAAGCCAGCTTCATGAAGGAGGCGGCCAACGCCCTGCTCAAGGTGCTGGAGGAGCCGCCGGATTTTGCCACCATCTTTCTGCTGGCGGAAAACGCCAACAGCCTGCTGCCCACCATCCGCTCGCGCTGCATCACCCTGCGCCTGGCGCCGCTCACGGCCGAGGAGATCGGCGAGGACCTGAAGCTGCGCCCGGAGTGGACGGCGGTGCAGAAAAAACTGGTGGCACGGCTCTGCGGAGGCGCCGTGGGCCGCGCCCGCGGCTTTGACCTCTCCGGATACCTGACCGCGCGCAAGGATGCCCTGCTGCTGCTCTCCACCGCCCTGGGTGAGAACGACCACGGCGCACTTTACAAGGCCACCGAGGCCTACCGCGCCGGCGGCGAGGGCAAGGAAAAAACCGACCAGATGATCGCCGTGCTCTATACGGTGCTCGAAGACCTGATCTTCCTCAAGTCCGGCACGCCGGAACTGGTGCGCAACCACGACGCGCAGAAGGACCTCGAACGCATGGCCTCCGGCGTCAGCTTTGACTGGCTGGTGCGGGCCAGCGACGGCCTGGGCGAGGTGCAGAGCGGAATGCGCCGCAACCTGTTGCGCTCACTCTCGCTCGACGGCTACTCCGGCTCGCTGGAAATCTAGCCGCCGGGACGAAAATCTCCTGCGCATTTTTTCCACCTCCACCCAACTTTCGCCGGCCGGCTATTGGATTTGCAGGGTAAGGATTGTCTTGCCCCCGGCGGTATGGTAGGGTGTAGCCAAATCATCGAATTTCTTACCTGGTAAATCACGAAGTTGCGTGCACGTCGCGTGGCATGCCCGCGGTGTCTAGGCCGGTGAGTTCGATGCCAGCTTGGCAGTAAACGCCCAAGCTCCCCCTGGGGAGAGGATCACAATGAGAAACGGAGCTGAGCCGGAAGCATTTCTGCGCGAGCCGGAGACGGAGAACTTCGGCAATCGCAAGCTGATCCGGCCTTCGCTGGCCCGCGAAACCATGCGCGCCCTCGAGCCTTCGGCCGATCGCCGGGAGCGCCCCACGCGGCTACCCGAGCGCCCAGCCGCCGCAACGGCCTCGCCTGCGGCCAAAAAGACCGCACCCGCAGAACAGACCCACGCCGAGAACTTCTACTACCAGAAGCAGATGCAGAGCAAAACGCCGATGGTCGTCATCACCCGCGAGGGCGAGGAACTGCACGGCATCATCGAGTGGTACGACAAGAGCTGCATCAAGTTGAACCGCGCCGCTGGCCAGTCTAACCTGTTGATTTATAAGAGTGCTATCCGCTATATGTACAAGGAAGGCGAGGCCGACTAGCTTGCCAGCCAGCTGTACAAAGACCCGCCACCTGGCGGGCTTTTTGTTGCAGAAAAACATAGTCAACTAGCTTGATTACAGTTATTTAGATGCCTTACGCAGGCGGTCGCGCAGGGCCAGTCCAATGCCCTCGGCAGAGGGCAGCGGGCACAGGATCAGATCCACGCCAAGCTCATCCAGCGTGCGCAGGCCGCTATACAGCTCACGCGCAAGGGTTTCGGGCTCGCGCCAGTCTCCCCAGGGCAGCACGGTCACCTGGGCGCCGGTGGGCGGCAGCGTCCACCCCGAGGGCAGCAGCACGCCCACGCGGCGCCCTGTGGCGCGCGCCACGGCCTCGGCAAGCTCGGCTTCGCCGCCCACAAGATGCAGGGGCGCGCGCGGCGCATAGTGGCGGATGCCCAATCCGGGCGACTCCAGGCTCTCCGGCGGCGCTTCGTCGCGCACCGTGTGCTCGGCCACCGCGACCTCACCCAGAAGGGCGCGCAACTGCTCCGCGGTAACTCCGCCGGGGCGGTAAATGATGGGCGGATGCGTGGTGGGGTCCACCACAGTAGATTCCACGCCCACCGCGGAGGGGCCGGCGTCCAGGATGGCGTCAATGCGGCCATCCAGATCGGCCAGGACGTGCTCGGCCGTGGTGGGACTGGTGTGACCAAAGCGGTTGGCACTGGGCGCCGCCACGGGCACTCCAGCGGCCAGCAAAAGGGCACGTGCCACGGGGTGCGAGGGCACGCGCAGGCCGACTTTCTCCCGCCCGGCGGTACAGATGGCGGGAATGCACTCGGAGCGGTGCAAAAGCATGGTCAGCGGACCCGGCCAGAAGGCCGTGGCGAGCTTTTCAGCCTCATCCGGCCACTGCGAGGCCAGTTTGCGGGCTTCGGCCGCCGAGGGCGCGTGAACGATGACGGGATCCCAGTGCGGGCGCTGCTTGGCCTGGAAGATCTTCTCCACCGCGGCGGAGGAGAGAGCATTGGCGCCCAGTCCGTAGACGGTCTCCGTGGGGAAGGCCACCAGCCCGCCGGCGCGCAGAATCTCAGCCGCGCGGTGGAGCGCCGGATCGGCCGTGAGCCGCGCCACGAGGTCTTCCACGGACAATCCCGCCGGCAGCGGGGGCAGGCGCAGCACCAGGGTCTGCATGGCCGCGGCCTACAGCTTGGGCAGCACGATGCCGCTCTGCTTCTGGTATTTGCCGGCCTTGTCCTTGTAGCTCACCTGGCAGGGCTCGTCGCCCTGGAAGAAGAGAATCTGGCAAAGGCCTTCATTGGCATAGACCTTGGCGGGCAGCGGCGTGGTGTTGCTGATTTCGAGGGTGACAAAGCCTTCCCACTCGGGCTCAAAAGGGGTGACGTTGACGATGATTCCGCAGCGCGCGTAGGTGCTTTTGCCGACGCAGATGGTCAGCACGTCGCGCGGAATCTTGAAGTATTCCACCGAGCGCGCCAGGGCGAAGCTGTTGGGCGGCACCATGATGCTGTCTCCGCGGACGCTGACAAACGAACGTTCGTCGAAGTGCTTGGGGTCCACCACGGCGGAGTTGACGTTGGTGAAGATCTTGAATTCGTCGGCCACGCGCAGGTCGTAGCCGTAGCTGGAGAGGCCGTAGCTGATCACGCCATCGCGTACCTGCTTCTCGCAGAAGGGGTTGATCATGTCGTGCTTTTGCGCCATCTCGCGGATCCAGCGGTCGCTCTTGATTGCCATTGCCTTAGGTCGTCCTCGATTGGGGTTCACGGCCCGTGGAAGCGCCGGCTGGCCTCCGTGGGTGGCCACTGGTACCGGCCGGGGTTTTCCGTGTACGGCCATCTTACCACCCACCCCGGGGGCAGAATGATGGGAAACTGCGTTGACAAGCGGCCGGGAATTTCCTAGCATCAGTGGGGGTAAGCCCTTGATTTTCAATCTGAAACGCGGGAGCCAATCGCTTGATCAAACTCGACATCATCCACGAAGTGGTCAACCGCACGGGCGTCACCAAGACCAAGGCCGAGCGCGCGGTAGAGACCGTCTTTGAAAGCATGAAGAAGGCCCTTGCCGAAGGCGACCGCATCGAACTGCGCGGCTTCGGCGTCTTCAACGTCCGCCCGCGCAAGACCGGCATTGGACGCAACCCCCGCACGGGCGCCGAGGTGAACATTCCCCCGGGCAAGGCCGTGCGCTTCAAGCCCGGCAAGGAACTGCAGTCCATTGACTAGTCCGGCGGAGGCCGCGACGCTGCGCGCAGCGGCCCGCTGATGCCCGAACCACTCTACGACGCCGCTGAAATGATGCCGCCGGAGGTTGTTGTGCGTCCGCAAAGGTGGACCAACCTTTTGCGCTACGGCCTGCCTGCGCTGCTGCTGCTCATCACCTTCTGCACCACCCTGCTGGTGGGCGCGCGCCTGCAATTCAACTTCAACCACCACCTGGAAGCCTTTGCCACCGGCGACGAATTGATTCCGCTGTTTCCCGCCAGTTGGATGTGGAGGGCTCCGCGGCTGCTGCTGGGTGGTGTTCCCTTCTCGCTGGCGATCATGAGCATTCTGCTGGCGCACGAGATGGGACACTACCTGTATTGCCGCCGCTACGGCGTGCGGGCCACTCTGCCGTTTTTCATTCCCGCGCCGACGATGATTGGCACGCTGGGAGCTTTCATCCGCATCGGCGGCGCCATCGAATCGCGCACCGCACTCTTTGACATTGGCATCGCCGGACCCATCGCAGGATTTGTAGTCGCCCTGCCCACGATGCTGGCCGGGCTGGCGCTGTCGCATCCCATCACGGGCCCCGCCGACCCCGATATTCAATTCGGCTTTCCACTGGTGTTTGAGCTGGGCCAGCGCATTCTGCATCCCGGAGCGCCGGCCCTGGCGCACTACGCGCTGCATCCTGTGGCGCTGGCGGCGTGGGCGGGAATGCTGGCCACGGCCTTGAACCTGCTCCCCGGCGGGCAGCTCGACGGCGGACACATTGTGTTTGCGGCCTCGCCGACGCTGCACCGAATGCTCTCCTGGACGGCGATTGCGGGGCTGGTGGTGATGGCCTGGTACTGCTGGGCGGGATGGATGATCTGGGCGATCTTTCTGGCCCTGAGCGGACTGCAACAACCCAGTGTGCCGGCGTGGCCTCCGCTGGCACGCGGACGCCGCTGGATGGCCCTGCTGGCGCTGGCTCTGCTGCTGCTGACCCTGACGCCGGCGCCGGTGCTGAACTCCAGCTTCCCGCAAGTGGCGCACAGCTTGAAGCATCCCGGCGAGTAGCGACGCGGGAGTGCTTTTCCAAATCCAAAAAACTAAGACAAGGTCATCGCGTCCACATCCACAATGATGTTGCCGCGTGGAATTTTCTGTTCTGCGGCGGCCGTGAGCATTGCGCGCAGCAGGAGGTTCAGCCGCTCGCGGCCACCGGCCTTCAAGACAAAGTGGAAGCGGTAGTCGCGCTTGAGGCGCACCACCGGCGCCGGGGCGGGACCCATGACGCGCACGCCTTCATGGCGCTCCTGCTCGAACCATTTGCCCAGCACCCCGGCATAGCGCAGCGCGTCGGACTCACTCTCACTGCGCACCACCACGTTGGCCAGGGCATCAAAGGGCGGATAGTGCATCCAGCCGCGGAAGCGAAGCTCTTTGTCGGCAAAGCCGTGGTAGTCGTGATGGGCGGCAAACTGCACGGCGTAATGATCGGGAAAATGAGTTTGCAGTACAACTTTGCCGGGCAGATCGCCACGGCCGGCGCGGCCCGCCACCTGGGTCAGCAGTTGGAAGGTGCGTTCGGCGGCGCGGAAGTCCGGCAGGCCGAGTGCGGTATCGGCCCCGACGACGCCGACCAGCGTGACGCCATGCACGTCGTGCCCCTTGGCGATCATCTGCGTGCCCACCAGCAGGTCGAGCTCACCGGCCTGGAAGCGGCAGAGCATCTGCTCGAAGTCGGCGTGGCCGCGAATGGTGTCGCGATCCATGCGTCCGATGCGCGCCTGGGGAAACGCGGCGTGCAGAATGTCCTCCAGCTTTTCGGCGCCCGTGCCCAGGAACTGCACGTAGTCACTGCCGCACTTGGCGCAGCGGCGGGGCACCGGAGCCTGGTATCCGCAATAGTGGCAGAGCAGGCAGCGGCGGGCTCGATGATAGGTCATGGCGACGGCACAGTCGCGGCACTGCACGGTGTCTCCGCAGGAGCGGCACATGACCCAGGACGAAAAGCCCCGGCGGTTGAGCAGCAGCATGGCCTGCTCGCCGCGGCCCAGGGCCCCGGTAAGTTCCTCGGTGAGGCGGCGGCTCAAGACCGTCTCCTTGCCGGTCTGCGCGAACTCCTCGCGCATGTCCACCAGTTCCACCTCAGGCAGGGGACGCTCCTGCACGCGGTCAGGCAGCTCGACCAGCGCATACTTGCCGCGCGTGGCGTTGTGATAGCTCTCCAGCGATGGTGTGGCCGAACCCATGACCACCGTGGCGGCCAGTGCGTGTGCCCGAACGACGGCCACGTCGCGGGCGTGGTAACGCGGGGTCTCCTGCTGCTTGTAACTGTGGTCGTGCTCCTCGTCCACCAGGATGAGCGCGAGGTCGCGGACGGGGGCGAAGATGGCCGAGCGGGTGCCGACGGCGATGCGCGCCTCACCACTCTGGATGCGCCGCCACTGCGCGGCACGCTCGGCGTCACTGAGCGAAGAGTGCAGGATGGCCACCTCGTCGCCGAAGATGCCGTAGAGATCGGCGGCCACGCCGGGAGTGAGACCGATCTCCGGCACCAGCAGCAGCGAACCGCGCCCGGAGGCCAAGACCTTCTGCATCGCCGCCAAATACACGGCTGTTTTACCCGAGCCGGTGACGCCATGCAGCAGCACGGCCTGGAAGCGCCGCTCCTCCACCGACGACAGAATCTGCTTGAGAGCTTTCTTCTGGTCCGGCGTAAAGAGAAAGTCGAGCGTGGTGCGCGGCTTCATCTGCGGAACGGCCTGCACCGCCGGTTCCTCGATGATCTCCACAAGACCGTGACGCACAAGCGTCTGCAAAGAGCTGGGCGACGCACCAGCCTCCCGCAGAGACTCCGCGGGCAGGCGGCCTGCGGCTGCGCGCAGCAGGTCGAGAATCTTCTGCTGGCCGGCGTTGAGCTTTGGCGGCTTCCGTTCGTCGGGCTTGGAGGATGCAGCGTCATCTCGCAATAAAACGTGGCGCACCATGCGACGGGCATCGCGCGCGCCACTGAGGTCTTCGCGGACGATCCACTTCTTCTGCATCAGCGAGCGCAGCAACTCGCGCGTGGCACCCAGTTCACGCAGGCGCTCCTCGCGCACAACTTCGCCCTCGCTGAGGGCATCGAGCACGGCGTATTCCGCCATGGCGCCGCGAGCTTCGGCGCCGGAGCGCTGAAAGAATCCCGGCGGCGCGGCGTCAAAAAGAATCTCGGTTCCCAGGTCGGTGATGAGGTAGCCGAAGGCCTGGCGGAACTCCGCCTGCAACGGCAGCATGGAGCGGTAGACTTCGCCGATGGGCGCCAGATAGTAGCGGGCGATCCACTGGCCCAGGGCGAGCAGCGGCTCGTCGAGAACAGGCACGGCGTCCAGCACCTGCAAGACCTTTTTCAGCTTACGCGTGGGCGGCTCGTTGTGTACGCGCACCACAATGCCACTGAGTTTTTTCTCCGCTCCGGCGCCGAAGGGAACGACGACGCGACCACCCACGATGGGGTCAAGCGCCCCCGCTTCGTAGGTAAAAAGTTGATCGAGTGGAACCGGCAGGGCGACGTCGCAGCAGAGCGGCTGCTCAACCTGAAGCAGCGATCCCTGCTGGGTGTGCTTTGCGGTCATCAAGCCTCGGACGAGGCGCCGGCGCCGCGCGCGGGCAGCGGCATGCCAAGGTGCTTCATCACCAGTTGGAGGTCGGCCCACGCCTCTTTCTTCTGCCGCGGATCGCGCAGCAGGTATGCCGGGTGATAGGTGACGACCAGGCTGGTGGTGAACTCGGCGTCGCGCTCCGGAGCCGAGTGCGGCAGCACGGGATGAAACTCGTAAACGCGGCCGCGCAGGTTGGCCATGGAATCCGACGTGCCCAACAGGTACTTGGCGGCCGTGGCACCCAAGGCCACCACAACCTGCGGACGCACCACGCTCAACTGGCGCATCAGGAAGCCTCCGCAGGTGTCGCACTCATCGCGCTCCGGAGTGCGGTTTTGCGGGGGGCGGCACTTGACCACGTTGGCGATGTACACCTGTTCGCGACTGATGCCCATGGCGTTGATCATGTTGTTCAGCAACTGTCCGGCGCGGCCCACAAAGGGTTCGCCCTGCGCGTCTTCATCCGCGCCCGGACCTTCGCCGACAAACATGATGCGCGCCTGCGGATCTCCGACGCCGAAGACCAGGTTGGTGCGCGTTGCGCCAAGGCGGCAGCGCTGGCAGTCTCCGAGGTCGGCGCGGATGACCTGGAGCGCCGCAGGTTTATCGGCCAGCACAGCGGCCAGAATGGCGGGATCAGTCGGCGAAGTTGCGGACTCAGGCTGCTCGGAAACAACTTCATTCACCGGCACGGCTAGGTCCTCGCGGGCGATGGCCTGCAACCACGCGGCATCCGCAGGCACGTCGCGGCGATACAGATCGTAGATACCAAGCTCGCGGTAATAGCGCACGGCCTCGGCAACGGCGCGGCTGCTGGCTTCATCCAGAACTTTCGCCATCTAGCTGGTCACCTTCGGAGCCTTCTGCTGCACACGCAAGGCGGCGATGGCGTCGAGGACACGGCCGGCCATCTCCAACTTACTCATCTCGGGTATCTCGATATCGTCGTCGGCGGTGAGGATGCGGCCGGCGTTGCGGTCACTGCTGAAGCCGATGCCGGGGCGCGAAACGTCGTTGCAGACGATGGCGTCCAGGTGCTTGCGCTGTAGCTTGCCGCGCGCGTGGGAGACAACATTTTCGGTCTCGGCGGCAAAGCCCACCAGCAACTGTCCCGGCGCGCGCCGCGAACCCAACTCGGCCAGAATGTCCGCGGTCGGCACCAGTTCCAGGGTCAATGCGCCCTCGCGTTTGATCTTCTGCGCGGAAGGCGCTGCCGGAGTGAAGTCGGCAACGGCGGCAGTCATGATGGTGATGCTGGCCTTTGCAAACCGCTCGAGCATTGCCGCACGCATCCCGGCCGTGGTCTCCACCGATACGAACTCCTCCACCGCGGGAGGTGTCAGCGCCGTAGGCCCACTGACCAGCGTTACGTGGGCGCCGCGACGGCGGGCGGCTTCGGCCAGGGCGTAACCCATCTTGCCGCTGGAGCGGTTGCCTACAAAGCGCACCGGGTCAATCGGCTCAAAAGTAGGTCCGGCGGAGATGAGCACGTGCTCGCCCTTTAAGTCCTGCGCCTGGGCGACGCGGGCCAGCACGGCCTCCACAATCTCTTCGATACTGGCAAGACGTCCCTCGCCGGTCATGCCGCAGGCCAGGTAACCGGAGCCGGGCTCGACGATGGTGACGCCGCGCGCACGCAGAGTGGCAAGGTTCGCCTGCGTCGCCGGATGCCGCCACATGTTCACATTCATCGCAGGAGCTACAATCACGGGCGCGGTGGTGGCCAGGTACAAGGTGCTGAGGAAGTCTTCGGCGATTCCATGCGCAAAGCGCGCAAGCGTAGCGGCCGTGGCTGGAGCCACCAGCAGCACATCCGCCGACTGCGCCACGGAGATATGCTCGACGGAGCTTTCGAGCGTGGCAGTGGCATCAGAATAGCTGGAATCAGAATAGCCAGAATCAGACGAATCGCGCTGCGCGAACATCTCGGTGATCACCTTCTCGCCGGTAAGCGCGGCAAAGGTCAGCGGGCGCACAAACTCCTGCGCCGCGGCGGTCATCACCACCTGCACGCGGAAGCCGCGGTCCTGCAGACGGCGCGCCAGCTCGGCGGCCTTGTAGGCGGCGATGCCTCCGGTCACTCCCAGTGCGATTTTCATGCGTTCGTCTTCCCTGCGGATTGGATGCGCGCGGGGGCCCCGTGGATGGACGAGACCATCCATTTGGAGCCCGCGGTGCGGGCTAGGCCGCGCCGGACTCCGTTACCGGTGCGACAACCGGGATGGGCTTGAGTTCCCATTTCACTTTATCGGCCTGCACCTCCTGCTCGGCGATGCGGCAGGGCTTGGTGGAGCTGGTGACAACCAGCGGGGTGGCCCCGGACTGCAGTTGCCGCGCCCGCTGCGCGGCGACCAGGATGTAACGATAGTTGCTGTCAAATCCGCTGTAGAGCTCCATGTTGCACTCCTGTAAAAGTCATGCAGTTTTGTTGCGAAAGCTGTCGAGGATCGGTCCCAATGTGGGCCGGACATTTTCCAGCAGCCGGCTCTGGGCCAGCTTTGCCATCTGCACGTCCTCGCTGCGCTCCTGAGTCCGCCCCTCGGCCTTCAGGCGTTCGCTCTGGATGATCGCCTTCAGTGCGTCCACTGAATCGCTCAGCTGGTCGTTTACCAGAATGTAATCGTATTCCGTGTATTTTTCAATCTCGCGGCTGGCCGTCTCCAGGCGCCGCTGGATGACCGCTTCGTCGGTCATGCGCTCGGCCGAACTGCGCCTCCGCAAACGCCGCTCCAGTTCCTGGCGCGTGGGCGGCAGGATGAAGATGCTGATGGCCTCCGGCAGCTTCTTCTGGATCTGCTCGGCGCCCTGCACGTCAATATCCAGCAGAAGGTCGTGGCCGCGTCCCTTGGCGTCCTCCAGAAAGCGCCAGGCGGTGCCGTAGTAGTTGCCGAAGACATCGGCATACTCCAGGAACTCGCCGCGCTCGATCATGCGCTCGAAGACCTCGCGGCTGGTGTAGTAGTACTCGCGGCCATTCTCCTCGCTGCCGCGCGGCATGCGCGTGGTGTAGCTGACGGAGAATTCCAGCCGCTCGACGTTCGTGCGAATCTCATTGACCAGCGTGGATTTGCCACTGCCCGAGGGCGCGGAGATGATGAATACGGGTGTCATTCGACGTTTTGCACCTGTTCGCGTGATTTTTCAATGTCGCTCTTGAGCGCCAGCCCCAACTCGGTGATGCGCGTGGCGTCGCCGGCCAGGCCCGTGGTCTTGCTGAGCATGGTGTTGGCCTCGCGGTTCATCTCCTGCAGCAGGAAGTCCATCTTCTTGCCTACATCCGTGCCCTCGGCCAGCAAGGCCCGGAAGTGCTTGATGTGGGTTTGCAGGCGCACGATCTCCTCCTGCACGTCACTGCGCTCGGCCAGCAGCGCCGCCTCCTGTAACAAGCGATCCGGCTCGGCCTTGCCCTCCAGCAGTTCGTTCATGCGCTGGCGGATGCGTTCGAGGTGGGCTGCCAGCACGGTGCCGCGGAGTTTTTCCACCTCGGCCGTGTTGCGCTCCAACTGCTCCATGCGGGATTCCAACTCGGCGCAGGTGTGGTTGCCCTCCAGCAGACGGTTGGCGTTCAGAAGGTCAATCAGCTCTCCGCCGGCAGCCAGCAGAGCCTCGCGAAGCGACTCTTCCTCCGGCATTTCACTGGAGGCCGAGAACACTCCATTCAGCCGGAAGATGCCGTTCAGGTCCGGCTCACTCTTCAGTCCCAACTCGTCGGCAAGATCGCGGAAGGCGTTCACGTAGCCGGCCACCAGCTCACGGTTGACGCTGACGCCCGTGGCGCCGGCGTATTCGAGCGAGAGCGACAGCTCGACGTGGCCGCGGTGCAGCTTCTCCTTCACCAGCTTGCGCAACTGCTGCTCAAACAGCTCGCTGCGCGCGGGCAGCCGCAGGTGCAAGTCGAGAAAGCGATGGTTCACGCTCTTGGCGGTGAAGGTGTAGGCCGTCTTGCCGTGCTCGCCCTTTACCTGGGCAAAGCCAGTCATGGAGAGAATCGTCATCGTCAGTCGCCGTCTTCTTCCTGAACGGCGGCGCGGGGAGCGTCGGCGTCCACAAATTGCAGGTCGTGCAGGCGGCGGTAGGTTCCCAGCCGCGACATCAACTCCTCGTGCGTGCCGCTGTCGGCAATCGAGCCGTCTTCCAGCACGATGATGCGGTCGGCCCGGCGCACGGTGGAAAGCCGGTGCGCGATGACGAAGACCGTGCGGTCGGCCATCAGGTTCTGTAACGCCGCCTGCACCAGGGCCTCACTCTCACTGTCCAGCGCGCTCGTCGCTTCATCCAGAATCAGCACGGGAGCGTTCTTGAGCAGCGCGCGGGCGATGCTCAGCCGCTGGCGCTCGCCGCCGCTCAGGCGGTAACCGCGCTCGCCGATCACGGTGTCGTAACCATTCGGCATGCGCAGGATGAACTCATGGGCCAGCGCCGCGTTGGCCGCGCGCTCCACCTCTGCCTGCGAAACGTGAGGCTGGCCGTAGGCGATGTTGTTGCGCACCGTGTCGTTGAAGAGCATGGTCTCCTGCGCCACAATGCCGATCTGCCCGCGCAGGGAGGCCAGTGAGACCTCGCGAATGTCATTGCCATCCACCAGGATGCGGCCGCCCGTCACGTCAAAGAAGCGCGGGATCAGGTGGAGACAATACGTAACGAACCAGTAGACGACATAGA
>CAVRDQ010000037.1:0-14243 GCA_963719655.1 uncultured Acidobacteriota bacterium
TTCACCGAACCCGTACAGGCAAAGGTTCAGCCCGTTCTCGGAAAGGCCTCGTCTATCGCTTCAGTCGTGATTCAGAGCAAACCTGCACCGGTATACACCGAAGAGGCCCGGCGGCTCCGCTTGGAGGGCGACGTTGTTGTGCAGGTCTTCACCGCCACCGGGGAGATTCGAATCGTCGGAGTGGCGAAAGGTCTTGGACATGGACTGGACGAGGCGGCGGTTGCCGCCACGCGCCAGATCCGCTTTACTCCCGCGCGGCGCGATGGCCAGTTTGTGGACTATCCCGCCACCATTCACGTCGTCTTCGCATTGTCGTAAAAAGGAGATCGAATTCATGAAATGCCGTTTTATCCTGCTTTTTCTCGTGTTGCGGTTGGGTGCATTTGCGGCTGCCGCAGTGACATCCCCACCCGGCCAAGCGATGCGCTTGACCGAACCATCGATCAGATCACTAGCCGTGAAACAGAGAACGTTAAGGCCTTCGCGCGATTCTCTCCGGTCGTCGAAACGTATGTGCAGGGTTTCCGGAAGGACAACGAGTTAGGCCGGGTCCCAGTTGAAGACCACTATTTCCTCGGCCGCGCCTCGTTCAAAAGCCGACTTGAGGACGATTCGTTTATCGCCCATGAGCGCCCCGCCGTAGCCCATCAACTCCTTCGCGAGATCAAGGAGGCGACCTTTGAGCGCCGCAAGGGCTTGGTGCCGCTCGGCTTTACACAGATGGCGGTGATCGACATGAAAAACTTCGATCGTGCGCACTATAGGTTTGTGTACCACCAGCGGGAGTTCCTTGGCACCGTGAGATGTTTGGTGTTTGATGATTCCCACCGCCAAAGGACATGGCCAGTTCATGGGTAGCATCGGGTTGAGACCAGGATTTCAACATCGTCCGCTTCAATGGTACCTATATTCATCCGGTAGAGGGTGGGGCATACATTCACTTTGACTCTTGGCGAGCGAATCTCAGTAATGGTTCCTGGCTCCCCGCCTACATCTACAGTGAAGAATCTGATGTTGCGCCCGATAAGACTCCGGTTGCGCTACGAGGACAGACCCGGCTTTGGGGATATGCTACGAGCCAGGTGGATGCTGGGCAAGAGTTCAGCAACGCTTTTACCGCAATTCAGGTGGATCCAAAGGATGCCGTCTCAGAACAGGTTGATGCGAGTACGCCGCTGGCAAGCCAGAAGGCCTGGGAGCGGCAGGGGGAAAACAACTACATCTTCCGTCTGGAGCAGGCTGGGCTCGTGGCGCCTGTATCGCCGCTGAGCGAGATCCTTGAAACCGTCGTAAACAACCTGATCGTCACCAACAACCTCGTGATTGCGCCCGAGGTGCGGTGCCGCGTTCTGCTGACGACTCCGATGGAGAGTTTCGCAATTGGCCACACCATCGTAGTCAGCCGCGGTTTAATCGACGCTCTTCCCGACGAGGCGGCCCTGGCGGCCGTTCTGGCACATGAGTTGAGCCATATCGTGCTCGCCCACGACAGCGACAACTCCCAGTTTGCATTCAGTGATCGGCTGATCTTCCCGGATACCGATGTTCTGGACCGGCTTCGCATGGCTAGAAGTAGCGATGAACTCAAAGAGGCCGATGATGAGAGCGCGATTCTTCTCCGAAACTCGCCATATAGTGGCAAACTGCAGGCCATGGGGCTGTTCCTGAAGCAGATGGAACTCAGTCGCAAAGTACTGCCGAATCTGCTCCAGAGCCGACTGAGCGTCCCGATGGTAGGTAAGCAACCTCGCCTAATGTTTTCCGTAGCTGCGGCACCGGACCTGACTCCCAAAGACGTCCATCAGATCGCCGCCTTACCTCTCGGCTCGCGCGTAATTATGGATCCATGGACCGGCCGTGTGGAGATGAACAAGGCGCAATCTGCGCCAGTAGGTGCGGTACGTGAAAAGCTGCCTTTCACGTTGACTCCCTTTTATCCCTATCTCACGCGGGCCTCGGCAGGGAAGGACGCTAGCCAGCAAGGTCCAGCGAGCCACGTGGGTACCGACCAGGCTGTCCCTCACCCTGCTGCATTGGAGAGTGCAAAGTGAGAAATCGCCCCAAGATGATCTTGCTCGCAGCTGTGCTCTTTGGCAGTTGCGTTTGTATTGCGCAGCAGGCGTCTGACGCAGTTGCTCCCGTGCGCGCCAATCAGTTTTCCGATCTGGTGTATGTCGGCTTCGACCACACTCGCACTGACTACGCGCTGGCCACGCCTGATGGCAATGACCTGGCGACCACAAATGGCGTGAATGTTGAGTACGACATGCGCCGCAAAGAGCACCTCGCCTACGTTGGCACGGTTCGCTATGGCATAGGCACTCCCTTTAATGAAAGCCTGATCACCGCCGCCGCCGGCGCCAGCTATCTATTCCACATCGCACGATATGAGCCCTATATGCACGCCATGGGCGGTTACACCCGGCTGGCCTCTCAACACGCCGCAGGAGGAATGTATCTGTCCGACGTCAACAGTGGGTTCATGATGCTGTTTGGGGCGGGCATTGATGTAAAGCTGAATGAACGGTGGGGCGTGCGCGCACTCTCTATGGAAGACCTCTATCTCCCCTTCGGTTCCGCGCGATCTACCTATTGGAGCGTCGGTGCCGGGGTGCTCTACAACCTCCGGCGGGCTAGATGAGCCCAGCCACGCGCCTCATGCAAGCAACACGGTTCCACCTTGGAGATTATGCGATGTCCGTGCGTCAAAACATCTTTGTCCTGCTCGTGGTAGCTAGCTTTGGGAGTATGGCTCTGGCCAGACAGCCCGTTTCCGCCGTCTGCACGGTAGAGCCGCATGTGGCCTATGCTGGGGCGGTCATTTCCGTCCACGTGACCCCGGTTGGATTTCTTCCGGATCGAAGCCTGGCATACGCTTATAGCGGTACCGAAGGCGAATTTGCCGGCGATGGCTCTTCCACTGGGATAGTCAACACAACGGGGCTGGAGCCTGGCAATTACAACGTGTCTTCCCTCGTTTACGACGATCATGCGCAGAATCGCAGGCTGGTTGCTACCTGTCAGGCGGCGTTCACGGTAAAGGCGCCACCCAAGGTTCCTCCGGCGATCTACGTTCGCGCTGAGCCACAAGCGGTAACCTCCGGCGATCCCGTTACGGTGACGGCGGAAGGGTTCAGCCGGGACTACCGGCCGTTGACATTAAGTTGCCTCACGAACAGAGGAGCGATTGCCGGCAGTGGTACTCACTATGTTCTGAATACCGCGGGACTCGCCAGTGGCACTGTCAAAATCGATTGCACCGTACAGGACGACCGTGCTCTATCGGGCTTTGCCAGTGTGGTGGTAACCGTCAATCTTCCACCACCGCCTCCGTCCGCACGCAAGTTCGGTGAAGTGTTGGACTTTTCAATCGACAAGAAGCGAGCGACACGAGTTGATAACGCGTCCAAAGCAATGCTCGATCGTTATGCCGACGCCCTTGCGGCGGATCCCAATTCCACGGCAGTCGTTGTGGGCTACGACAATGCGGCTGAGCGAGCTCCCAAAGGACACAAGAGAGCGTTGCCAGTTCACGTTGCCGCCCTGCGAGCCATGAACACCAAATCCTATATGGTCGAAGAGAAGGGAATCGATCCGCGACGCATCGAGCTGCGAACAGCGACCGAGAATGCCCAGCAGGTAATCCTCTGGATCGTCCCCGCGGGAGCAACATTAGATTAGATAGGACTAACGAGGCGAGGATAGATCAGTCGCGCGTGAAACCCATGCGCGCAACAAAAGAAATGGATCAGAGAAATGACTGAGACGATCGCGATGTTTGACAATGTACGGTAAATTGCCGTACACTTTTTACAAAAGTGGAGGGCGAGATGCCAGCAATACAAAAAGGCAGAAAACTCGAGCGGATAGAAGCGAGGGTTCATCCTGAACAGAAGAGTCGCATTGAATACGCGGCCAGCTTGCGCGGGACTTCGGTGTCGGATTTCATGGTTCAAAATGCCGATGAAGCCGCCGTGCGCACGATCAGGGAACATGAGGTCTGGACTCTGCAAGGACGGGATCGGGAGATATTTGTGGAAACGTTGTTGAACCCACCCGCGCCTAATGCTCGCATGAAGGCTGCTGTTGCCAGATACAAGAAACTCTCGGCTTAGAAGGGGGACAAGACGCCACCGAAATCTCATTACACAATCGTGCCGCTATCAGATCAGCATGATCGGGCGGCTTTTTCTTGCGGAGCGGATTCCCTCGATCACTATCTTCGAAAACAGGCATCTCAGGATGTGCGAAAGAAGGTTGCCGCTGCTTTCGTTCTAACTCCCGATGGAACAACGGTTGCGGGCTTTTACACACTCTCGGCGCACCTGGTGAATCTTCCAGACCTCCCAATTGAGTTTGCGAAGAAGCTTCCGCGCTATCCCTTCGTTCCAGCTACGCTTCTCGGGCGACTGGCCATCAGCAGCGCGTTTCAAGGACAGGGGCTTGGTGAGTTCCTGTTGATGCACGCTTTCGAAAAAGCTCTCGAAAGCTCTCGACGAGTCGCCACTGCCATGGTCGTAGTAGATGCCAAGGACGAGGCGGCCAGAAATTTCTATCTTCGATATGGATTCGTCCCTTTGGAATCACAGCCAAACCGTCTTCTGTATCCGATGAAAACCATAGAGAAGTTATTTGGAAGTTCGACAGCGTCAACTCTGTAGCTGGCCCACTTTGTGCAGTTCGCAACAACGGAAGGTCCGACCGAACATCCACCGCAGCTACATGCATTGTCGCGGTGCTTGGAATCTCATTGCCGTTGCGCGGTCGTCGTCGCGGGTCGATGCCGAAGGCTGGGTGGAGCATCCAGAAGAAATCGATAGCAGCGGCCGGGACAAGGGGCACTTCGTCGCTCATGCGATAGGCGGCGGGCTCGACATGAATGTATTCTCACAGGCGCGCGACCTGAACCGAGGGATATCAGAGCAGGGAAAGGTCTATCGGCTGATGGAGAGGTGCTGCCACGAGAATGCAGGGACGTTCTGCTTTTCGCGCCCAGTCTATGATGACTCGACCAGCGTCCCCAGGTGGCTGGAGTTTGGTCTTCTTCGAGACGACGGCAGCCTCTGGGTTGAAGTCTTCGAGAACTGACTGAGGGAGGCGCATCTGCTCACTGACGCACCACCGCGGGATCGGCATCGGGCGGGCGCGTAGGGGGGGGCATCCAGACTGAAAAGCTGTCGACGTCCAGCGTGCTGACGCGGGCATACAGGGCGACCAGCATTTAGTCCTCCGGCCGACTAGGGAGGTAATGCAGTGATTACCTCTCGTGGTTTAACTCTATGCAACCCGTCGGAGAATGCGTACCTATCTCTGAAAGCCTTGACTCTTGGAGGCTAGTGCACGATGTCGGACAGTGTCTTGGGCATTGACATTCAATCCCAACCGTCCTACTTTCAATAGGTTCCCCGAGAGTATTCGCGAAAAAAACAGAAGGCGAAGAGGAGACGACCCATTGCCGGGTAGACCGGGACAGAACGGCCCAGGTGTGCCGCTGAGTCAGGAGTTTCTTCAGGGAAGCGCGGAAGCGGGCCTTGAGAGAATCCGCACGCGATTGCTTGACCTCACGAACAGAAATCGCCTTCTAAACTTCATTCATCGCCAATCGTCCTCCATTAGAGTGGTGGGCGTTAAGCTCGATGAGGTATTCAAGCGGCTTCTAGATAGCCAGAAGTTCACGCTATGCCCCGTTCCTGAGCCCCGAGAGGAAGACCAAGGCGATGAGCTGTCGGCATCTGACTACGCTGAAATGCTCGGTTGGAATGTCTCCTTTGATTTAGACCCATTCCGCCAACTTCGAAGACCCCAGCCTACTTCCTATCCTACTGTATCCGTCGAATCTGGAATCCTTAACTAGAAAGATCGGGAGCGCCGCAAAGACAGCGATCGAGGAATCAGGAACAAACATGCTGTACTTGGTGTTCGGATTCCTGGAGTGGTACGAGGACAACAACTCTGAACAACCCCGATTGGCCCCTATCATCACCGTTCCGGTCACGTTGGAACGCGGCGGAGGCAAACGTGGTGGCTTTGAATCGCACTATCGAGTACTCCGGTGAGGATTGCAGCGAGAACCTGTCACTGGCCGAAAGAATGCGGCGGGACTTTGGGATAGACCTGCCCAGCTTTGAAGAGGATGACAACCTAGAGTCCTATTTCTCGCGATTGGAGCCCATTCTCGCGCAACGGCGGCGGTGGCGCATTCGGCGACACCTCACGCTCTGCCTGCTCAGCTTCGGTAAACTGCTGATGTTTCGCGACCTTGATCCGAAGAATTGGCCAGACATCCTGATACACCCATTAGTAAAGGAACTGTTTGAGGGGACCAAGTCGGAAATTATCCACGCTGAAGAGTTCCTGATAGACGACCAGAAACTAAAACCACAGGTTCCTAACCTCATCCTTGACGCCGACAGCTCTCAGCATAGCGCATTGATACATGCTCTTCGTGGCGACAACCTCGTGATCGAGGGTCCCCCCGGTACCGGGAAATCCCAGACGATCACCAACCTGATAGCGGCAGCGCTCGAACGCGGAAAGACTGTGCTCTTTGTGGCCGAGAAACTGGCGGCGCTCGAAGTAGTCCGACGCCGCCTGGATGGGGCCGGCCTAGGGATGTTCTGTCTGGAGTTACACAGTCACAAAACCAAGAAGCACGCACTTCTAAGCGAACTCGAAACCCGACTGAAGGCTCGCGGCTCATTTTCGGAACCGCATGAGTTGACGCAGCATCTTGCAATTGTTGAGGAAAAGAAGAAGCACCTGACGAATTACGCCGGATTACTAAATCGGCAAATAGAGCCCTTCGGCATCACGCTTCATGAAATTCTTTGGGCGCGCGAGCGTTTCTATCAGGAATTGCCATTCGACGGTGAGATTCGGGGGAATGTTCCAAATGTGTACCAATACACCCGTGCGGATTTCTCCGCTAAGGAACAGCTCCTAGCCACTTTCGCCCAGCACCTTGCGATAATTTTGTCGCAAGCAGAAACGGTTGAGACGCATCCATGGAATTGGGTTTCACGCCCCATTTCCCTGACAGAAGAAGAGAATCTGTGTGATCTTCTCAAGGCGTTAATCTCAGTCCTTGAGAGTACTGAAAGAACGTTGTCTTCAATTGCTGTATTCGGCATCGAACCAGTCTCTGCGTGCCACGTGGCACTTGGCGGACTTCTCGCTTCGTCTCAATTTTGCCCGAGATTCCTATCGGCCTGAACACAGCACTTGTGCACCATTGTAGGGATTCTAAAGGGCGCGCCGAGCTTCAAGAGTTTGCCGGGGCGGTCGAATGTGCATCCCTGTGTCACCAGCAGCTACAAAAGGCATTCTCTGATCCTGAGAAACTGCTTCACACTGATGCTGTCAACGCCCTCAAGCACGCATTGTCTTTGCTCGACACTCTCTCGAAAAGAGATGAAAACCTTGAAGCGTTGAGGAACCGAGCCTCAGAGCTTGAAAATGCTGCGCAGAAATTGTTAAACGCCTTGCCTGCGCTTTGCGCAATCGAGGAACTTCTCGGGTTCAAGCAGTCGGTTGATGCAGCCAGAGTCGCACTCCTCATCGCGTTCGTGCAGCTACTCGAAGATGCGCCTCAAGAGAGTCTCTATTTGCGGTCCGAGCAGATCAAAACAGAGGCTGCCTGGCGTGTTGTCGAATCTGCGGCATCAGAATCTGACGTCCTCTGCCAGAAGGTCCAGGAGATTCTTGGCTTCGACCAGCCACTTGATCCGGGCGGGATCACACTCTTTTCGGGCTTCGTGCAGATGTTGGAACATGCGCCCAAAGAGAGTCTTCACCTGCGCTCTGAGCGAATCAAAGCAGATGCTGCTCGCCGTGCCGTTGAAACCGCAGCATTGGAGTCACGCGACCTCACGAACAAATGCGACAAGCTCAACGAGGAATATGATGTCGCCGAGGCTGCACTCACCAGTTCTCCGGAAGACCTACACGCTTGCGCGCAGGTGATCGAGGCGTCCGGTTTCTTTCAGCGATGGTTCGGTAAAGACTTTAGGCGAGCGGCAAGAGTTCATCAACGCCTCTATCGCGCCGGCAACAAAGCACCCCGTCCTGCTATGGCGCGAGGGTTCCGCGAACTTGCTGACCTTCTCTCCGCGAAAGCGCGGTTCGCTAATCGCCCGGACCTCAAAGAAGTCATTGGAGCGACTTTCCGCGGAACAAGCACAGATTGGGGGAAGTTACTTGCCCTCACATCTTGGTATGAGTCGGTGTTCACCATTTTGCCAGAGCACATCGCCACAGCAGCGCAGTACCGCGAAATGCTTTTTGAAGGCAGAATAGAACGGCTGAAGGGGCTCGTAGCTAACGTCAACGAGCACGCTGATGTGCTTACTTCTGTAGTTCAGTTCACTGACCGGGAGGAACTTAAAAGGCTATTGGGGGCGGCCTTCAAGGGAACACGAACCGACTGGGCCGCTCTACTCGCGTTGATTTCTTGGTACGAGTCTATCTTTGCTGTGTTCCCCGAGCATCTTTTCATCGCCGACGAATACCGCGAGGTCCTCCTTGGAGGTAGGACTGAGCGCCTGAAAGGGCTCAGAGCTGGCGTCAAGGAACATGCAGCTCAAGCCGCGATCCTCAGGAGTATTCACCCTCTTGCTGTGAGGGCCAGCGATTTACTAGGGTTAGCGGATAGAGACTCGCGAACTCTTCAGGAGTTGATTGATCGCATTTCATCTGAGCAGGCAGTTATTCACGCGGTAATCGCTCAGCTTGAGGTGGGTGGACTGCTACCTGCCGAGCCATTGGGATCCATTCCTGAGTGGATTGACGTTGCGTCCCGGTATCAAGCCAGCACGGCCATCGCGATGAAATCTGATTCCGTCAGAGAAGTACTCGCCGAGCATGACAAGGGCCCGAGCACTGACACGTCTGTCATCCGTACCGCTCTGGCCTTCGTTGACTGCTTGCTGGGTAGTGGGCTACCTAGCAAGGCAATCGCCGAGCTATTGTCATCAGAATGCGCTGAGAAGATACATACTTTAAGCGCGGCGCTCAAAAATCTCGCGGTGCGAGGTTCGGAACTGGAGCGGCTGAGTGCATCAATCGATTCTCTATCTGGAAGCTCCCTCTGGACGATAGGGACTGTACCCTTCGCCCAAATGCTAGATAAGGCGAAAGGGGCGCATCGGGCCAGCGCCGAACTGCGAGATTGGATGCATTATGTTGCCGTTCGCCGTGAGGTCACGGAAGCGGGCCTTGAAAAGCTCGCAGGTCTGGCAGTGTCGCGCAAGATTCAGCCTGCCCATCTCGTGCCCGCGTTTCGCTATCTGTTTTACAACAGCTTTGCCCATAACTTACTCTCCGAAAACCCAGAATTGTATCGCTTGAGCGGGCTGACCCATGAGCAGACCCGCAGAGACTTTCAGGATCTGACAAGGAAGCCATCAGGCTGCAGTCGCGCCGCGTTGCGTCGGTTTTCGATCGTCGGACTGTGCCGCACGGTCATCACTCTGGCCCGGTTAAGAACTGGACAGACCTGGCACTGATTGTGCATGAAATCAACAAGCAAAAGCGTCATATTCCAATTCGGCAGCTCGTGCGGCGCGCAGGCTCAGCGCTGAGGGGATTAAAGCCATGTTTCATGATGGGTCCTCTCTCCGTCGCACAGTACCTCCCCCCAAATCACCTAAAGTTCGATCTAATAGTCATGGACGAGGCATCGCAGTTGAGGCCCGAAGATGCCATCGGCGCGATTGCGCGAGGCGGGCAATTGGTGGTCGTAGGCGACCCGATGCAGCTTCCACCGACAAGCTTCTTTCAGAGGGGGCTTGCAGATGAAGAAGTCAATGGCGACGATAACACCGCAATTGTGGAAGAGGGTGAGAGCATCCTGGATGTCGCGAGTACACTCTACCAACCGGTTCGGCGACTGCGCTGGCACTATCGATCAAGGCATCACAGCCTTATCGCGTTTTCAAACCGAGAGTTTTACGGCGATGATTTGGTTATCTTCCCCACGGCCTTTGATGAACATCCCGAACTCGGCGTGAAATACCACCCGGTACTCACGGGCGTTTTCGATTCCCGGCGTAACGCCCCTGAGGCCGACACCGTGGTCAGGGCCGTATTGGCGCACATGCGCCAGCACCCAGCAGAATCGCTTGGTGTTGTAGCGCTCAATCTAGAACAGAGAGACTTGATTGAGGAACTGCTCGACAGCAAGCTAAGAACCGATCCATTTGCCCTCAAGTACCAGGAAACAATGAGCAATGGGGCCGAGCCTTTTTTTGTTAAGAATCTAGAGAACGTTCAGGGCGATGAACGAGATGTGATCTTCATTTCAGTGACCTATGGGCCTGATTCGCAGGGCAATCTCTATCAGCGATTTGGCCCGATTAATGGGCCGCACGGCCACAGAAGGTTGAACGTTCTCTTTACGCGCGCCAAGCGACGGACCGAGGTTTTCAGCTCCCTTAATCCCGACAAAATACACACGACTGAAAACAGTCCTTGGGGCCTACGTGCGCTCCGGGAATACCTGAGTTTTGCCAGAAGCGGAATTCTTGCCTCTGCTGATGAGAACACGCTTCAGCCGAGCAATGATTTTGAGCGCTCTGTCGGAGCCGCTCTAAAGGCGCGCGGGTACACAGTAGCGCCACAGGTCGGAGTGGCGGGCTTCTTCATTGATCTCGCGGTTCGCCATCCGTCTAAGCCCGGGAAGTTCCTTCTCGGCGTGGAGTGCGATGGCGCCAGCTATCACTCTGGCCGCTCAGCCCGGGACAGGGACCGTCTGCGCGAGGAGATTCTGGTTAACCTCGGCTGGAGGATTCATCGAATTTGGTCTACTGATTGGTTCAAGAATCGAGAGCGGGAGATTGAAAAACTGCTCCAGAAGCTTCAAGACCTTTTGGCTGTCGACCCGGAATATAGGGCCGAACAGGCGCGAAAGCAACAAGTCGCGAATCTTCGGGAGCGATTCGAGGCGTTGCGGGAAGAAATTCGTCGTTCATTCCCAGAGACCCCGCCTGAGCGCCGCCTACTTAGAGAGGAACTGATGGAAGAGTTCTTGCGTAAGCGTCCGAAGATACGCGAGCAGTGGTTCAAGATGTTTCCAATGGAGGTTCGAAGCCGCACGGAATCATCAGAGGTTGCGAAGTTCCTTGATAGAGTTTTGGAGCTGTGCGCTGAAGAATAGTACGGGCGAACCTAGACGGCTGCCAATCTGTCATTAGCAAGAGGAGATGTAACATGCAGTAGAAGGATGTTGCGGACAGGCGCCAGCGGCCGGCTGGCGAGGAAGATTCCCGGCTGAGGATATAGAGGTTGCCGTCGTCGGCGCGTACCTTAAAGAACAGGTCGCTCTGCCCGTACCACTGGTCAAGCAGTTCCTCGACCAGGTAGTCGTGTCCATCGAGGAAACGAACGGGGCGCTCGTCAGCCTTATGCCCGGAATAGGATTCTACCTCTACCTGCATTGCTTCATTTTCTCACGCTGATTAGGACAGCTCCACACAGCGTGACAGGTCTCTTACCCTGAAGGGCTTCCGGGCAAGGATTCGGCACACTTCGACCAGAGGTTTCAGGGACCAGGCCCACTATCCATAGCGGGCGGGTGCCGGAATCGCACATGCTGTTGGGTTTGGATTCAAGATGAACCGCGAAAGTAAACACCCGGTTCCAGCTGTGCTCGCCCCGACGCCCTGACCGAGTATCCACCGCACACGGGAGGTGCTTGAGAGCACCTCCCTAATCTTCTTGCTACGCCTTCGGGGCTTCCTATGCGGCAGCTATGGCAACTGGAGCGGCTGTAGCTTTCTTAGCGACGGTCTTCTTCGCGTTCTTCTTCTTCGCCCAACGCTTCCGCTGCGCCTCGGCTATCCTCTTGCGGCCCTCGGCGCTAATTACACGCTTGACGGTCTTGGCCGCGACCTTCTTCGCGGCAACGTCCTTCGCAGCAGTTACAGGCTTGGCCGACTTCTTCTTCGCAGCCCAACGTGCCTTTTGTGCAGCAGCAATCTTCTTCCTCGCGGCAGCACTCATAGTGCGATGAACCTTTTGGCGAGTTCGCGCCACATCGCCGGCAGCAGTGGACTTTCTAAGGGGCTTTGTTCCATTGAATGCTTCTAATGCGACGATTGCGCGGTCGATGAGGCTTCGTTCAGCGCGAAGGTCGGCGAGAATCTGTGCGGTATCCATGTATTGGCTTACTCCTTCTATCGGGGATGTTAGCAGCCTCGTACATCTTGCACAACGATCAGGGCAATGAAGGCTCCCGCCTCCACAACAAACCAGCCAGAAAAAGTGCTCAGTAAGGGAAAACCAATGGGGAAAAACAAAAGCAGAACAATGTTCCAGCCAGGGCCGCACGGCGGGTGTGAGGCACTGCTCTATGAATTCCGTGAACCGCCGCTCCAAACCGATGACGAAGATGATCTTCCACCTGCCGGCGGCCAGCCGCATTCACGGACTGTGCTCATCGCGGCCAAGACCTTCGATGAATCGTTGCGGTACCTGCGCGTCCACTCAAAGGGTTTCAACGTCCACACCGTCGCATGTCTTGGCGTCATTCTCATGGTCTCTGGATCGCCGGCGGACTAGCCCACCGCTTCTCGGGGTGAGCTCGAGGCCAACCTATCAAGTGTGCAAAGAAGCTCTGCCGGGTCAGGCATGGCCAGCGAAGCAATATCACTCTCGCTGCTGTAAGACGTCAAGTTTTATAACAAAAAAACATGACGATCAGTTTGAAATGCTATTTCGAGGCTGTGCGTGCTTGTTGTGCTGCTATTCCTGCCGCAAGCTCAATTCGTTCAATTTCCGCGTCGGCCAGCTCCGGGAAGTGGCTTCGCTTCGCCTTCGAAAGTTTCCCATCGTTTTGCAAAATGAACCGTACCAGCAGAGACGCCCGTTGGTTCGGCATGTCAACGACCTCGATCATGGCCTTGAAAGCGGCATCAAAGACCCGTATGAAACCGATCTCTTCCTTGAGATCGTGCTCGATCGTATCGCGGACGCATCGGACCAGGTACTCGCTCTGCACCGTCAAATCGGGATATCGATACAAATGTGCGGTTTCGTTCGAGACCACCAGCCGCCGTTCTTCGTCAAAGTGGTGCTCGATGAACGGCATCACTGCCGCCGAGTAGTTCTTCAGCACGCGATCATATGCGGCGAGGTCGCGAAGCATCGCGGCGGAGACGGGAAACAGAACCCCTGCAGGTGTGAAGCCCAGCTTTCCCAGGGTTTGATGTACCAGAAAGCGGTGAATTCTCCCGTTTCCGTCCTCAAAAGGATGGACAAAGACGAACCCGAAGGCCGTTGCCGCGGCGGCGGCAATCGGATGCGCCCCCGTTTTTTGCAAGCGCTCGACCATCCGCATCCAGCCTTCCATCAACGAGGGAACATCTCCCGGCTTCGGACACACGAAGTGGACGCGCTCGCTCCAGTCCGAAGCCATCTGCCCAACAAAATTCTGGACCGCACGCCAGTCATGTTGTGCATAGCGGGCATCCACGATCATGTTTTGCAGCCGAATGAACTGTTCTTTGCGCGAGGCATCGAACTCGGAAGCGTGGCTGAGGGCGTCGACAAACCGCTCCGTGCGGCCTGGAGATGGTGTTTCACACTCTATGGCGAAGGACGACTTCGTCTCTTTGGTATAGAGATATTGGACCGCGCGGGCCAGGACCATCGGATCGACTTGTTCAACAACCGCACCGACAGCTTTTCTTAGTTCTTCAAGCGCCGATTCTTGAAGCGCGTCAGTCCTGCGAACCAGCGGACAATAGTCGCGGTTGCCGAGCAGGTTGTCTACCACTCGTTGCCGCGAAACCAGGAAACCGGGGGTCGTGATGTGCAGGTCTGGCTCCAGGATGGGAACAGCACCTGTCCGTGGCGCGTCTGGAACGTCCAGGGTGGCACCCATCAGTAGTTCGTACAGGTACCACGCGCGGCGAGCGAATTTTCCGGTTGGCTCACGAACGCACCCAATCTTCGACTTCCTTCTTGGGCACGGCCCGGAAGAACGCGGCGATCACACCCAGATCGATGGGTTCGTAACGCAATCCAAGCGCAGGTGTTCAAAGGGGGCATTTCCCCGGGCGTAGCCGGGAGGATACTGCTCGTACACCGGGTCGCCATCGATGCGTGTTCGTCTGGCTCCCTGGACAACCTCAGAGCGCACTGCTGGTACCGGAACCTGTAGTTGCAGAAGTTCCACCAAAGCTGTGAATCCCGTCAGCAGATGAGTTTTCCTCCTAGGATGTTCAGTCGAAAACGTTAACCAATCT
>CAVRDQ010000038.1:0-20498 GCA_963719655.1 uncultured Acidobacteriota bacterium
AACCGAAGACGCGAATCTTCGAGGTCAGGGCCGCATCCACGCGGAGCACGCCGTAGTAGGTCTGCGTGTCCTGATTGAAGGTCTGCAGGCCGAGGCTGGGATCCGAGGAACCGGAGAAGTCCACGTTACGGGTTACCGAGTTGTACTGCGGAGCAAATGCGCCGAAGAACCAAACGCGGTCCTTCACAATCGGGCCGCCAACCGTGATGCCGGTCTGGGCAAGGCGGTAGTGGTCCTGCTTGGGCTGATAGTACTGGCTGGCCTGGTCAAAACCAGGGTTGCCGAACTGAACCGACGAAGTCGGATCATAACGCAGATAGTTGTGCGGGCTGGCGTCGGTAGCCGAGCTCTCGTAGTTGCTGAAGAGCTGTCCGTGCCAGTTGTTGCTGCCCTTCTTCATGACGACGTTGACCACGCCGCCCAGGGCGCCACCGTGTTCGGCCTCGATACCAGAGGTCTTCACCTGGACTTCCTGAATGAACTCAAAGGGAACGTTGGCCTTGGAGTAGCCGCTGGAGATGTTCTCCGTGTCCTGGCCTTCCACGAGATAGCTGTTTTCGGAGTCGGCCGCGCCGCCCACGCTGTAACCAAAGCCCAAGCCGTTGCCGCTGCTGCCGGGCAGTGAACCGCCCGTGCCGCCGGCCTGTCCGGCCAAAGGCTCGTTGCGGGCCGAAGGCGCAAACTGAATGACGGACTGGAACGAGGTGCCGTGGGGAACATCGGCAATCACGTCCGAACTCACGTTCGTCGCCGTCGTCGAGGTCGTCACGTCAATGACTGGAGCTTCCGATGTCACTTCTACGATCGTCTGCTGGCTGCCCACCTTCAGGGTCAGTTCCAGGCTCGGCAAGTGGCCGATCTCGATCGTGATGCCATCGCGCTTGAGGGTGGCAAAGCCCGGCGAAGCCACCTTGATGGAGTACTTGCCCGGGGGAAGGTTGGCGAAGCGGTAGTAGCCAGACGCGTCGGTCAACAACGTCTTGGCGCCGATCAGCGAGGTGCCGGTCAACTCGACCTGCGCCTTCGAGATCAGGGCTCCTTTTTCGTCCTTGACTGTGCCCTGCAGGCCGCCCGTGGTCTCCTGGGCGAAGCTGAGAGTGAGCAGGAGGGCCATCATGATGGCCAATGCAATCATCCTGCCGCTAAATCGGAAAACTTTCATTGAGTCTCCTCCGTCCTAACGGACTGCTGAATTCAACGAAGCAAAAATGGAATCCCTACGCGGGCCGCAATCTTGATTCCTGAAGAGTGCGACTGACACTTGTTGACTTGAGTTACTGAAATCCCCGGCTCGCCCGTCCTGCCGAGCATCCATACATTTTGACTGGCGAGTAGTTGGTGCTGTATATGCACGCGGACTTCCAAACATTTCCGATGCCTATCCCACTGAATTGAATAGGAATTCATTTTTGTCAGCAGCTTGAAATACGAATACAGGAAGTTTTAATTTTGGTAACTATGAAAATCAGTAGAACGTCAGGTTAATACTTGAATTCATATGACACCATAAGTGTCGCTAATACTACACTTTAGTGCTAGCACTTTTGCCGCGAGGACTGGGTCGGCTGGAGGGGTACATGGCGCCGAATGTGGGGTGTGCGTGAAAAAGAAGGGGGAGCCCGAAGGCTCCCCCAAGTGTTACGACCGGTCTGAAGTTAGAACGTGAACTTCAGGCCGAGGTCAACGTTACGGTGATCGTCGTTCGGACCACCCGAACCGCCCTTGATCGTCTGCACGCTGTAAGGACCATAGTTCGCGCCAGAGATGTCCAGGTTGTACGCATAGATGTACTGGTTGTGGTGGTTCAGCAGGTTGTAGAACTCGGCACGGAACTGAAGACCATACTTCTCACCGAACTTGAAGTTCTTGAGAACCTGGAAGTCAGCGTTCCACACTCTCGGACCCTGGAACTGGTTGCGGTCCGGAACGCGAGTGCCGTCATAGGTGTACACGCAGCCCTGATGGTACAGGCCAGCGCAGCTGGGGATGCCGAGCGAGTTGCCCAGACCGTAGGGATATCCACCCGGATAGCCGGTGTAAGTATTGGCATTCGGGTCAATCTGCGGGGTCAGGTAGTTATAGACGCCGCCACCCTGATAGGCACCCACCGCTCCCTTGGGGAGCTTCGGAGCGCCAGCACCCGGAGTATAGAACGGGCAATCGTAAACCTGGTTGTCGCAATCCCAGATGGTGTAGGGGTTGCCGCTGCGGAGCTTGAAGGTTCCGCTGACGATCCAGCCGCCCAGGGCGTACTTCTCAGCCAGGTTGCTGCTGTTCTTGAACCAGGGCAGCTCCCACGATGCATTGCTCACCAGACGGTGGCGAATGTCATAGTCGGCGTTGCCATAGTTCAACTTGGGGTTCCAGGTATCCAGGTAGCCGGTGGCCGCATACAGAGTGGCGACACCGTCGCTGAAGGTCGAAGACAAGTTATCCAGCGTGTGCGACCACTGGTAGGTGGCATACACGTTGACGCCCGACTTGGCGATGTTGTTCGCCTTGAAGGTGGTGACCAGCGCGTCGTAGTGGCTGTACGCGTCGTCACTGCGGTAGTTCATGTTGGTGTACTGCAGGTTCAGGCGGTTTCCGGGGTTGTAAGTCGGGTTCCCCAGAGAGGAGCCGTCACCAAGGTAGACGCCGCCGTCGCCGTTGACGTTCGCGTTGCTGATCGAGTAGTCGTGCACGCCATGCGAACCGGTGTAGGCGATGGTGAACAACGCGTTGTTGAAGACCTTCTGCTCGAGAGTGAGGTTATAGCTCTCGAGGTAGGCGGTCTTCATGTTCTGGTTGATGGCGCGGAGGCTGACGCCCGGGAAGGGCTTGCTGATGCCAGCGCCTGCCAGCGGACCGGCGTTGCTGGTGTAGAGCGGCAGGGTAGTAACGTCAGCGCCTTCACCCTGAATCGAGACCACGCCGTAGTTCGGCGGGTTCTGGATGGCGTTGAAGGTCACGTTGCCGAAGTTACGCTCGAAGCCGATGCTGTAACCGCCGCGGATGCTGGTTTTGCCAGTGCCCGTGGGATCCCAGGCAAAGCCGGCGCGGGGGCCGAAGTTGCCGTAGTTCGGCTTCCAGAAGTAGCCGCCGTTCTTTGCCAGTTCCACCTGACCGTTGCGGATGCGATCCCACGGATCGGCGCCAGGGCCCATCACGAAGTTCGAATCCTTGCTCGGGTCGGCGTTGTGCTGCACACCGTAGTACTCCCAGCGTACGCCACCATTCACGGTCAAGCGCGAGCTGACCTTGTAGGTGTCCTGGATGTAAGCGGCACCGTCGTTGTAGCGGTAGTTACGCTCAAAGGCAGGCGAGCCGACCGGAGTGGTCAGGGTGCAAGCAGTGGTCACGATGGCCTTGCCGGTGGTTGGATCACGGTAGCAGGGGTATTCGCCCTGCGGATTGATAGCGGCCTCAAAGAGGTACGCATTGCCGGCAAGGAAGTTGGTATTGAAGTCGTTCCAGGTGTGGCCAACCTCTTCCACGGCGTTTTCATAGGCGCCGAAGGTGCGGTTGTCACGCAACTGAATGACCTGGCCACCGAACTTGATCTGGTGCTTGTTCCAGGTTACGGAGAAATCCTGGTAGAGCTGGATCAGGTTCTGGGGTCCGCCGAAGGGAAGCGCGTTGCCCGGCGACTCATTCGAGTAGCCCGGGAAGACCAGAGGCTGCGTGCCGTTCGGAACCGTCGGCACATCGCCGGTCGAATACAGGGTCGGACCGATCGGAGCGGATCCGAGCGGCTGCGCCAGGTACAAGCGGTTGTAAACGATCTTGCTCGCGCTGACAACGCGCGGCGAGAAGATGTGCGTCAGAGTGAAAAGAATGTTCTGGTCGAAGATGTTCTGGCCGGTGTTGTAACCCGCGTACGGCGAGTTGTTGACCGAACCGGCGGTGTCGATTTCGTGATAGCCGGCATAACGGCCGCTGATGTTGGTCTTGGGCGAAAGGCTGAAGTCAATCTTGCCAACTTCATCCCAGGTGTTCTGCGGCGTGCCGCCGCCCGCATCGGTCGGGACGTTATAGGTGACCAGGTCGCAGGTCAGGTTGTTGCCCGGGTTGCCCGTGGTGTTGCAAGGCAGGCTGCTCGGGGACTTGACGCCCGAAGCGATGTTGGAGCCGTAGGTGTTCATGAACAGCGCGCTGGCCGCGGGAAGCAGGCTGTAGGAACCCGGATCCAGGATGTAGGCCTCGGTTGCGCCCGCGCTGCGGACGCGCAGCCATTCCAGGTTCTCAAAGAAGAACAGCTTGTCCTTGATGATGGGACCGCCAACGCTGAAGCCGAAGTTGTTGCGGGTGTAGTGACCGCGCTCAAAATCGTTGGCGTCGTTGTAGAAGGTGTTGGAGGACAGGGCCGAGATGCGGTTGAACTCGTAGGCGCTGCCATGCAGTTTGTTGGTGCCGCTCTTGGTGACCAGGTTGACCACGCCACCAGAGGCGCGACCATACTCGGCGCCGAAGTTGCTGGTCAGAACGCTGAATTCCTGGACGGAATCAAGCGGAACCTGCTGGCCGATGCCGGCGAGGTAGGTGTCCACGTTCTCGGCGCCGTCCAGCAGGATGCTGGTGGAAGCCGAACGCGCGCCATTCAGAGCAAAGCCGGCGCCACGGTTGGAGTTCGTGTCGTCGGTAGCGTTGCTGGTCTGTGCGACCAGGGCATAGGGGTTGCGGTTTGAGTCGGTAGGCAGATTCTCGAGGTCGCTGGTGTTAATGACCGTCGAGATCGTCGAGTTCTCGTTGTTTACTGTGATGGATTGCGCATCGGCGGAAACTTCCACAACCGTTGCGCTGCCAAGAACGCTCAGAACAGCCGAGACGTCGTTGCTGGAGGAGACGTACACCTCAAGCCTGCGCTCGAACTTCTGGAAGCCAGTAGCCTCGATCGTCACCTTGTAGGCGGCGGGCTTCAAGCTCGGGAAAGTATAGATGCCGGAGGCATTCGTCGTGCCGGTGCGCGACACGTTGGTGTCAACGGCCGTCACGGTGACCTTGGCATTTGCGACCACGGCGCCCGTCTTGTCCTTCACGGTGCCGGAGATCTGACCGGATTCGGTCTGGCCGAAGGCCGCCACCGCCAGACTGAGCAGCAGCAGAGAGAAGACCAACACTCTCGTCAGTTTTTGCATTTGAGCTCCCTTTGGAACGTAATCAAACAGTTACAGGTAAATGTTCTATCAACAGCTCAGACTCGCGGCTTCCCCTGCGGGGCGCCCCGGGCTGACTGCTGTACTTGCCTATACATAGAGCACGTCTCTGACCAAACTCCCACCAAGTTTGAGCACTCTGGGAGTACAACTTCCAGAGAATCCACAGTTTGGAAGGGTCGGAAGTATTCCACCTTTGGAAAGCGGACATGAAAAATCTACTAATTTTGGGATAATTTTTAGCACCTTAGTCTTAGGTGTATTAATTAAGTAGTAATAATTTTATTCAAGCCTATTCAACACTGGGCACTGCCCCGCCCCCGGTGGAGGCTGGTCTTTGGTGCCGGGGCAACTCCCTTCCTGGAGGCCTTGACGCCGGCAAACAATCGAAGCGCGCGCCAGCCCCCGGAAGACGGCTATAATGAGCGGCATTATGGAAGAGCGGGAATATTACGACGAGCGCCAGGAAAACAAGAAGCACCTGCTGATCTGTCCCCATTGCCGGCAGGAAAACGAATACGAAGTCAACTGGCTGGTGCGGATGAAGAAAAAGTCATTGCCCGCCCGGGCCGATGAGCGTGACCGCGCCAAGTTCGCCAAGGCGCAGAGCTACAT
Organism: uncultured Acidobacteriota bacterium; assembly: GCA_963719655.1. Classification (GTDB taxonomy): domain Bacteria; phylum Acidobacteriota; class Terriglobia; order Terriglobales; family Acidobacteriaceae; genus TOLSYN. The sequence goes on from CAVRDQ010000038.1 coordinate 5,751, forward strand.
GGTGCGCAAGGACGATCTGCTGGCCTGCAAGAACATGCGCTGCCGCAAACGCTTTGAGATCGCCGGCCTGCAAACGGTGGCGTTTCTGTAGCTGAAAAACTGGCGCACCCCGCATCGCCGCACGTCCGCGATGCCCGGCCGCCACGGCCAAATACAGTTCGACAACGCAGCACAACAATGGCGCTCATTCGGGCGCCATTTTCCTTGTCATGCTGGGGCTCTCCGCCTCCGGAGCGTGTCGCAAAATTCCCCACTGAATACCCATTCAGTTTTTGCCATTCCCGGGATATACTCTTTCGTCCTGCCGCTACCGGCCCGGGCGCGACGTTTGTTGTCGCACGGCTTCCGGCCGGTGTGTGGGACGTGTGGGGGGCGGAGTGGGCCGCGCCCGCGCAATCTGATTTTTCTACATTCTTCCATCGAGGTGCAGGGTGAAGATCCTGGTGTGCATGAAGCAGGTTCCGCAGAAGGATGCGCCGCTGAAGCTGAACGAGCAGGCGACCTGGGTGCGGGAGGACGTGGGCTACGAGGTGAATGAGCCCGACGCGTATGCGCTGGAAGCGGCGCTGCAACTGAAGGAGAAAAACGGCGGCGAGGTGGTGGTCATCACGGCCGGCCCGGCGCGCGCCCAGCAGGTTCTGCGGGAGGCCCTGGCCAAGGGCGCCGACCGCGCCATCCATCTTGAGGATGACCGCTTTGTCACGCTTGACGCGTTCAACATCGCGCGCTCCTTCGCCGAGGCGATCAAGGACGAGAGCTTTGATCTGGCGTTTACCGGCCTTCAATCGGACGACTACGGCTACGCGCAGACCGGCGTGCTGCTGGCCGAGCTGCTGGGCTGGGCGCACGCAACCATCATCATGCAGATTGAGCCGAAGGACGGCGGCATCCGCGTAAAGCGCGAGCTCGAAAGCGGCTTCTTCCAGTATGTGGAGATGCCCTTGCCCGCCGTGCTGACCATTCAGTCGGGCATCAACAAGCTCCGCTACGCCACGCTGATCGGCATCAAGCAGGCCAAGAACAAGCCGCTGCGCAAGGTGGCGTACGACGAAGTGGCCGCCGCGCTGAAGCCCAACCAGTTGACCATCGAAAAGCTCTACGTGCCGGTGAAGACCAAGCAGACGGAGGTCATCACGGGCGCTGCGGGTGAGGTGGCCAAGAAACTGGTGGCCAAGCTGCGCGATGAACTTCGCGTGATGTGATGCGAGTGATGGAGTGCGCGTGCTGTAAGCGTATGGGCCAATGGCGAGGAGACGCACCATGACCGAGTTTGAACATCCCGTGGATATGGAAGAGCGGCGCGAGCGGGTGAACGTCCTGCGCTTTCTGGGCGGACTGCTGCTGACGGTGGGACTGTTGCTGTACTTCTTCCACCTGGCGGAGTCTCCGGCGGGACACCACACGCTGGGCATCATGGCCCTGGTGTTTGCCATTCCCGGCGTGGTGCTGCTGGTGCTGGGGCACCGCAAGCTGCGCCAACTGCGCTGATTGAGCTGACGAGGCAGAAACCGACACAACTGTAAGCGCGCGCCCTGGGCGCGGCCTCCGCCCCACGGAACGGGCGAGGAGAGGACAAGAGAGATGGCTGAGACGATTCTGGTGATTGCAGAGCAGCGCGAGGGCAAGTTGAACCGCGTTTCGCTGGAGACCATTGTTGGCGCGCAGGCGCTGGCCAAGCAGACGGGCTGGGCGGTGGAAGCCGCGCTGGTGAGTGGCGGCAACGCTCCGGTGGATGAGTTGAAGGCGGCCAAGCTGGCGCGGCTTTACTCGGTGGAAGGTCCCGAGCTGGCGCAGTACACGCCGGATGGATTCGTCGGCGCGCTGAAGGCATTGATCGAGGCAAAGAAGCCGAAGCTGGTGCTGCTGCCGCACACTTACCAGGTGCGCGACTTCGCTCCCAAGCTGGCGGCCACCTTTGGAGCCGTGCTGGTGAGCGACGCGACGGGCGCAAAGTTCGAAGGCGGCAAAGTGCTCTTCATACGCCAGATGTTCCAGGGCAAGTTCACGGCCGATGTTGCGCTGGCAGGCGACGGGCCGTGGTTCGTCAGCTTCCAGAGCGGCGCCTACCGGGCGGACCAGCTCGAAGCCGGCGTGGCCGACCTGGAGGTCATCGCGGCGGGCGCAGCCACCATCCGCACCAGGCCTGAAGCTCCGTTCCAGGAGGCGAAGCAGGCGGTGGACCTCTCGCAGGCGGAGATCATCGTCAGCGTGGGCCGCGGCATCAAGGAGCAGAAGAACATCGCCATGGCGCAGGCGCTGGCAGACGCCTTGGGCGGAGAGATTGCCGCCTCGCGCCCCATCTGCGACGCGGGCTGGCTGCCCATGGAGCGGCAGGTTGGCTCCAGCGGTCAGACCGTGAGCCCGAAGCTGTACCTGGCGCTGGGCATCAGCGGAGCCATCCAGCACATCGTCGGCATGAAGGGATCGAAGACGATCATCGCCATCAACAAAGACGCCGAGGCGCCGATCTTCGAAGTGGCCGACGTGGCCGTGGTGGGGAATCTGTTCGACATTGTGCCGGCGCTGACGGAAGAAGTGAAGAAAGCAAAGGCGTAGGTTTCGGATGTTTCGAAGGTTTCGGAAGTTTCAGAGGTAAAAGCGGTTTCGGAGGTTGTCGCACGATGGGGAGCAGCTATCGAGACCTGCTGGTATGGCAGAAGGCCAAGACATTGGCTGTTTCCGTCGACCGCACAACTGAACATTTTCCGAAGAGCGAGGTATTCGGCCTGACGTCACAGTTACGACGGGCCGCAATCTCTGTCCCTTCGAATATTGCTGAAGGACAAGGCCGAGGAAGCAAGAAGGAGTTTGCACAATTCTTGTGCGTCTCTCGCGGCTCGCTGTTGGAAGTGATGACACAGGCGGAGATTGCGGCAGAGCTTGGTATTGGGCGCGCCGAACCCATGCACAAATTACAAGCCGATTGTGAAGAGGTGCTTTTCCTGCTGAATCGCTTGCTGCGCTCCATGGAGAGCAAGCCGCGGAATTAACCTCCGAAACCTTATGAAACATCCGAAACCTCCGAAACGGAGTTGAGGTTCAACATGATCTTCCGCACCCCACTAGAAGGCATTTCGCATCCGGAGATGGAAGCCGATGTGGTCATCGTCGGCGGAGGGCCGGCCGGCATGAGCTGTGCGCTGCGCCTGTCGCAGCTGATTGACCAGCACAACGCCGCGCATCCCGACTCTGCGCTGAGCAAGGAAAACATCTATGTGCTGGAAAAAGGGCGCGAGATTGGCATGCACTCGCTCAGCGGCGCGCTGCTCGATCCGCGCTCGATGAACGAGCTGCTGCCGGGCTGGGAAAAGGAGGCTCCCATAGAGAGTCCCGTGACCAGCGACAGCCTTTACTACATGACGCGCACGGCGGCCTTCAAGGCTCCCATCACGCCGCCACCGATGCAGGATCACGGCAACTATGTGATCAGCCTGAACCGCTTTACCAAGTGGCTGGGCGGCAAGGTGGAAGAGGCCGGCATCACGGTATTCAGCGGCTTTGCCGGCAGCGAGTTGCTGTACGACGGCACGCGCGTAGTGGGCGTGCGCACCGACGACAAAGGGGTGGATAAGAACAATCAGCCCAAGGGCAACTTTGAGCCGGGCTACGATTTGAAGTCGAAGGTCACCATCCTGGCCGAAGGGCCGCGCGGCTCGCTGACCAAGCAACTCATCGCGCGCTTTGAGCTGCTGAAGGACCGCAATCCGCAGACCTTTGGCGTGGGCGTGAAAGAGCTGTGGGAGCTGCCCGAGGGTCGCATCAAGCCCGGCCAGGTGATCTACACCATGGGCTGGCCTTTGACGACCGCCGAGTATGGCGGCGCGTGGATTTACGGCGGCAAGGAAACCACGATCTCCTTGGGCTTCGTCACCGGCTTGGACTATCCGGACCCGCGCACCGACCCGCAACACGTTTTACAGAGCTTCAAACAGCATCCGATGGTGGCCAAGCTTTTGGAGGGCGGCAAACTGGTGCGCTACGGCGCCAAGACCATGCCCTACGGCGGATGGTGGAGTCTGCCTCCGCTGGGCGGCGATGGATGGATGATCGTCGGCGACTCGGCGGGCTTTTTGAACTCGCAGCGGTTGAAAGGCGTGCACCTGGCCATCAAGAGCGGAATGCTGGCCGCGGAGACCGCCTTTGCCGCGCTCATTGGCGGAGACTCGTCGGCACAGGCGCTCGGCGAATTCCAGAAGAAGGTGGACGCCAGCTGGATCAAGCAAGAGCTCTACCCGGTGCGCAACTTCCACCAGGGCTTTGAGCATGGATTCCTGGCCGGAATGTTGAACACAGGACTGCTGATGGCCACCGGCGGCCACGGATTGATGAATCGCTACGCAGGCCACCCCGGCCACACGCGCATGCTGAAGCTGTGGGACATCATGGGCCACGGCGGCAATCGCGAGGCCTTGACCGGCCCATCCAAGGGCGACGGCAAACTCACCTTCGACAAACTGACCGACCTGTACCACAGCGGCACGCGCCACGAGGAAGACCAACCCGCGCATCTTGTGGTCAGCGATACGGACCTGTGCGTGACGCGCTGTACGAAGGAGTACGGCAACCCGTGCCAGTTCTTCTGCCCGGCGAACGTGTATGAAATCGAAGAGGCTCCCGAGGGTGGGCGGCGGCTGCACCTGAATCCCAGCAACTGCGTGCACTGCAAGACCTGCGACATCATGGACCCCTACCAGATCATCAACTGGGTTCCACCCGAGGGCGGCGGCGGACCAAACTACGACGGCATGTAGCGCAGGGGTCGTCGCAATCTGCATCGCAATCCAACCAAGGCCCGGGCGACTGGGCCTTTTCCCTGCACGCAACCGGTCCGCACGTAAATCGCCTGCCTCTATCTGGACCGAGACAAGCAACCGGATAGGGGCGGCCGCGCGAAGCCGAAGAGCCGGCGCGTGCATCCAAGGAGTAAAGTGTTCTAGGGTAGTCACCGCTCATGCCTCTTATTGACTCGTACGGCCGCACAATCCGCGATCTCAGAATCTCCGTCACCGACCGCTGTAACTACCGCTGCGTGTACTGCCGCACGGGAGAGCACGGCGCCCAGTTTGCCGAACTCAGCATGGCGGACTACCTGCGCATGGCGCGGGTCTTCGTCCAACTGGGCATCACCAAGATTCGCCTGACCGGCGGCGAACCGCTGCTGCGCAACGACCTTCTGGAGTTGATCCGCGAACTGGCCGCGCTGCGCACGGCGGAGGGCAAGGCTCCGGAGCTGGCGCTGACCACGAACGGGCATCTGCTGGCCGTGATGGCCGTGCCATTGCGCAAGGCCGGCCTCGGGCGCGTCACCATCAGCATGGACGCCGTGGACCCCGAGCGCTTTGCCCGCATCACGCGCGTCAAGGGCAGCTACCAGGCGGTGCTGGAAGGAGTTCGGGCGGCGCGGCAGGCGGGGCTGGGGCCGGTGAAGATCAACTGCGTGCTGCTGCGCGGCTTTAACGAGGACCAGGTGGAGGCCTTTGGCCGCTTTGCCCGCGACGAGCAGGTGGTGGTGCGATTCATCGAGTTCATGCCGCTGGAAGAAGGCCGGGTGTGGAGTCCGGATGTGGTGGTGCCGCTCGAAGAGGTGCTGGAGCGTATGGCGCATTTTGCGCCCTTCACGGTTCTCCCGCATGAGGCCAGCTCCACCTCGCGGCGTTATGGCTTTGACGATGGCATCGGCGAGTTCGGCGTCATCGCTCCGGTCTCGCTTCCCTTCTGCGGCGCCTGCTCGCGCATCCGGCTCACCAGCGACGGCAAGATCCGTACGTGCCTGTTCAGCCTGGGCGAATACGATCTGCACACGTCCGTTCGCGAAGGCCGCAGCGACGAGGAGCTGGCACGCATCATCGAACACGCCGTGGCCCACAAGGAGGCGCGCCATCATATTGGCGAGCCGGGCTTTGTGCAGCCCGGGCGGACCATGGTGCACATCGGGGGATAGGTATCTACGGCGAAAATGCCCAGCTATTCGGAGTGATGCTTCGCTGATTCAAGAACCTTGAAGCACCAAAATGCGGTGAGCGCAATCCATCCGAACGCTGCAATCCAGTAGAAGCTGTCCGAGCGGCCTGCTTGATACAAAGTGATGTACTTTCCGATATAACCACCAGCACAAAACGCCGTACTTATCGCCGCGAAAAGCCCCGTCCACACAGGAATGGGCTGCCCTTTTACCCCCGCGAACTTTCTCATAATATATGAACCCCAATGAGAACCTGCTGAATTGTCTTGCGCGCGAATTATATCTCCACTTGCCCAGATGGGCAGAACAGCACCGCTTAAGGACCGTCCAGCGCCACTCTGCCCGTGTTTTTCTTGCCTCCTCCGGCACAATTCATGCATCATTAACAACAGTACGAACCGCGGCTTCAACATCCCCGCGGATGGGGCTTCCGGAATAATTCGGAGGCAGGCGCATCCGCTGGAGCCGGGGTGATGGCTTTCAACATCCCCGTTCAGGCGCAGTTTCAGTTACAGAGAATTGCGGCCCGGACTGAAGGCAGAGAAAACACGTGGCTACATTGGTTAGTACGGCTGCATCGTGCTCGCTGGACAACTATCTTGTCCTGCCGGATCACACCATGGATGCGCGCATCCGCGCCGCCCGCCAACGGCTGGGCGACGAGTGCGTTGTGCTGGGGCACCACTACCAGCGCGACGAGGTCATTCAATTTGCCGATTACACGGGCGACAGTTGGCGCCTGAGCGACGTGGCAAGCCGGGCCGGCGGACGCTACATCGTCTTTTGCGGCGTGCACTTTATGGCCGAGTCGGCCGACGTGCTGGCGCGCCCGGAGCAGCAGATCATCCTGCCGGATTTGAACGCCGGCTGCTCCATGGCAGACATGGCCGAGGTCGGCCAGGTGGAAGCCGCCTGGAAGCAGTTCGTGCGCCTGGGGCTTTGCGACGACGGCGGCCAGGGCATCACTCCGCTGACGTATATGAATTCGGCGGCCGATATCAAGGCATTCGTGGGCGAGCGCGGCGGAGCGGTCTGCACCAGCAGCAACGCCAACGCGGCCTTGCGCTGGGGCTTCAACCGTAATGAGAAAATCTTCTTTTTGCCCGATCAGCATCTGGGCCGCAATACGGGCTACGCCATGGGCATTCCGCTCAACGAGATGGTGGTGTGGGACCCCTACCAGCTACAGGGCGGACTGACCACGGAGCAGTTGCGCCGGGCACGGGTCATCCTGTGGAAGGGACACTGCTCGGTGCATCAGAGGTTTTTGCCGGAGCACGTGGAGCAGATGCGCGCGCGGCACCCTGGCATCAAGGTCATCGTGCATCCCGAGTGCCGCTGGGAGGTCTGCCAGAAGGCCGACGACACCGGCTCCACGGACAAGCTGCGGCGGCTGGTGGCCGAGGCTCCGGCGGGCGCGAAGTTCGCCATCGGCACGGAGATTCACCTGGTCAACCGGCTGGCCAAGGAGCATCCCGACAAGATGGTTGTGACGCTCGACGACGCAGGATGCCTGTGCACCACGATGTACCGCATCAGTCCGCAGCACCTGGCGTGGGCCTTGGAAAACCTGGTCGAAGGCACGGTCGTCAACCGCATCAGCGTGGCGCCGGATGTAAAGCACTGGGCGCGGGTGGCCCTGGGGCGGATGCTGGAAATTAAAGGGTAAAGGAGCGCCTCCGCCCGCGCGGAGCGCAGTAGAATGGAGTTATGCGAACCTTCACTTTGCGCGAAGCACAATCCATGCTGCCCATCCTGGAGAGCCTGCTGCGCAGGTCCATCGAGTCGAAGAACCTGATCGAAACCGTGGACCAGGAGATGAGCGAGTTGAGTGAGCGCATCTTCCTGAGCGGTGGCCTGCTGGTGGATGTGCGGGCCGTGGCGCGCCGCAAGGCCGAGCGCGAAAAGGCCGTGCAGGTGGCCAAGGATACACTCTCGGAAATCAACGCCATCGGTGTGCAGGTGAAAGACCTCGACATTGGGCTGCTGGACTTCCCGACGCGCATGAACGGCGAGATTGTGCTGCTGTGCTGGCGGATGGGCGAGCCGCGCATCGGATACTGGCACTCGACTGAAGATGGCTACTCCGGAAGGCAGCCGCTGGATGAGAGCATGATGGAAGAGTAGACACAGGTTTCAAGGTTTCGAGGTTTCAAAGACCGGACGTTTCGGAGGTTTCTAACGTTTCGGAGGTTTCGGAGGTTTCTATCGTTTCGGAGGTTTGAGACCCGGAAGTTCTGGATGACTCCGCATGGATCGCATAGAGATTGAAAAGCCCCGCCGGGAACTCCGAGCGGGGCTTTCCATTGCTACTCCAGGTTGCTAATCGGCGGGGCGCGGACTGTCTGCGCCGCCGCTTTTTACAACTAGGCAGTCTCCTTCATCTAGGCTGTTTCTTTCATCGCCTCGTCGAACTTGGCGAGGAAGCGGTCCACGCCGTCGTCGCTGGCGAGCGGGCCCATGATGCCGATACGGAAGATTTTTCCGGCCAGCGGGCCGAAGCCTCCGGCGATCTCAATGCCATGTTTTTCCAGCAGATAGGCGCGCACCTTGGCCTCGTTGACGCCCTCCGGAACCAGTACGGTGTTCAGGTTCCAGATGCGCTGGCCGGGGGCGACCAGCATCTTCAGGCCCAGGCGCTCCATGCCGGAGACAAAACGCTCGTGGGCGAACTTGTGGCGCTGCTGGCGCAGGTCGAGCGACTCCTCGTCAATCAGGGCCAGCGCCTCATGCAGCGCATAGAAGAGCGTGGCCGAGGCCGTGTGATGGTAGCGGTGCGATTCCGCCAGGTAATCGGCGATGAGCGAGAGGTCGAAGTACCAGCTGCGATTGGGCGACTTGCGCTGCTTCAACCGCTCCAAAGCGCGCGGCGAAACGGTGACGGGGCTGAGTCCCGGAGGCGCGCTAAGTCCTTTCTGCGTACAGCTATAGGCAGCGTCAATGCCGTTTTCGTCAATGTTGACGGGCATGGCGCCGAGCGAGGTGACGCAGTCGGCGATGACGATGGCTCCAACCTCATGCGCTGCCTCGCAAAGGGCGTGGCTGCGCTGGAAGACGCCGGTCGAGGTCTCGGCCTGCACGAAGGCGACGACCTGGGGCCGCTCTCGGCGGATGAAGTCAACCTGCTCGTCGGCGGTAAAGCTCTCGCCCCAGGGCTTTTCCAGGCGGACGATTTCCGCGCCGTGGCGGCGGGCCATCTCGCCGATGCGCTCGGCGAAGAAGCCACTGACGAAAAGAGCCAGCTTGGTGCCGGGTTCGATGAAGTTGCTGACCGCCGTCTCCATGCCGCCGCTGCCGGTGGCGCTGATGGGCAGGGTCAGTTCGTTGGCGGTGCCGAAGACAGTGCGCAGGCCTTTCTGGACCTGCTGCGAGATCTGAAAGAAATAGGGATCCAGGTGGCCGACGACGGGCTGGGCCATGGCCTGATAGATGCGGGGATGGACCTGGCTGGGGCCGGGTCCGTAAAGAAGCCGCTTGGGTGCGTGCACGGAAATCCGCGTGCCCGCGGCGGTCTCAGTCAGATTGCTCATCACATTCTCCTCCAAAAAGGTGCAGGTTGCGCAAAGGCAACGAAGTACTGATGCTACGCCGAGAGGGAGAATTTTGGGAAGCAGGAAGCCCGCCGGGCCGGGAGGGCAAAAAGCGGGAGGAGTCTTTATTAAGACGAAACCACCCCCCGTAGGGTAAAATTCCTTTATTCGCAATAGGAAAATCCACCTGATTGGCCAACTGGCTCGCGGGTGGGTTATGGTCTGCCGGGATATCATTCGGGCAGGGAGATTCAAGAAAATCGGACGGGGACATAACCTCGTTCAGGGAGATTGCATGAAGCGCTTGATTGGCTGCACTGCCGCACTTTGCCTGCTGGCAATGCTGGCATTAATGGTGGGTTGCGGAGGCGTCACCAATACCGGAACTCTGGCCTATATCAGTAACTCCACCGGAACCGGCTTCACCGTCTACAACATCAACACCGACGGCACGCTGACCAGGTCCAGCATTTCGCCGCAGGACACGCCGGGGGCGCCGAAGATTTTGCAGTTTTCGCCGAATGGCAAATGGGCGTACTTCCTGGATGCCGGCGGCGCCAACATCTATGCCTACACGCGGGCCGGCAACGGCACGCTGCAGACCAAGATTGACGCATACCCGGTGGGACCGAACGCCAGTTCGATCGTGATCAACAGCGCCAGCACCTACCTGTACGTGGCCGAGCCCAACACCAACATGCTGGGCACCTATTCGATTGACCCCTCGACGGGCATCCTGTCGCACGTGGGCAGCGACGCCACCATCGGCTACGCGATCACGCAGCTGGTGCTGTCGCCGAGCGGCACGGTGATGTACGGCCTCTCGCCCACGCAGCAGACGATCGTGAGCTGGACCCTGAACACTTCGACGGGCCTGGCCGAGGAGACCTCGGTGACCTCGGTGGGCGTGTATCCGAACTTCATGATCCTCTCCGCCAGCGGCAGCTACATGTACGTGACGGACAGCCGCTCCACCTACACGATTCCCGGCACGGGCGGGCTGACGCAGCCGAACATCTTCGGCTTCAGCACCTCGAGCTCGGGCGTGCTGCAGACGATGGGCGTATTCAACGAGCAGGCCTCCCAACTCACCGGGATCTACCCCAGTGTTCCCGTGGGTGGAGCGACCAGCCACGACAACCGTTACCTGTTCGTCGTCAACCAGGGCTCGCACAACATTTCGGTGTTCCAGATTGCCACCACATCGGGCAATTTGCTGGAAGTTGCGGGTTCGGTGACCACCGTGAACGGTGTGTCCACCTCGACGGCCTCTCCGTTTGATTGCGGCTCGGGCTGCTCGACGCCGTCGTACGGCATCGTGGCGCCGAGCAACAATGCGATGTACGTGATTGACCCGAACGCCAACAGCGCCAGCGGTGCGATCTTCCAATACGCAATTGACCAGAATACGGGCCGACTGCGGCAAATGAGCCCGGCGTCGGTCAGTGGAGAAGGCGCCCCAACCTGGATCACCGTTAAGTAGGGGAGCGGAATGAAAGGTTGGCTGCTGATATTTACGATGGCGCTGGCGGCGCTGCTGGCGGGGTGTGGTTCCTCCGCGAGCAGCAGCACGCAGGCGCCCACCAACACAACCTATTCGGTGTACATCACGCCGAACCGCCTGACGCTGGATGAAGGTGACTATTCCAGCGTTGTGGCCGCGGTGGACGAGTCGATTTTGAACTCGGCGCCGAAACCGATCTCACCGCAGCCGACGCTGAAGTATTACTCGTCGGACTCGCGGGTGACGATCTCACCGGGAGGCTCGGTTTGCGCCGGGCAGTGGGACAGCCGCTACATGAACTGCGTGGCCACTGCCACGCTGCCGGATGGGCCGGTGACGGTGACGGCCTACGCGCCTTCGCAGAATGTGAGTGGAACCACCCAGGTTTGGGTGCATAACCGGGCCGCCAGGATCACGCTGTGCGCGCCTACCAGTGGTCCCATTACCCAGAGCTGCGGCACGCGCGCCAGCGAAGGCACTTATCCTTCCGCCACAAACTGCGTGAGCGCCAACAACACCGTGCGCTACTTCGCCACGGCCTACGACGCGACCGGCGCGGTGATTCCGAACTGCGCCGACGGCATTGTGTCGGGCTGCGTGAACGACCTGGACTACACCTGGTCCACCTCCGGCTCGACGGTGGCTTTCGCCGGCGAGTATGGCACGGTGGCGGCGCGCAACGCCGGCGTGGTCAACGTGTATGCCGAACTGAACGGCACGCTGAGCACGCCACTGGCGTTCGCCAGTTGCCCGCCAGCCGGCATCCAACTGGACAGCTCGGCCTTCACGAAGAACGTTCCGGTAGCGCCGTTTTCGACCGCCGACCTGACGGGCCTGAACAAGGGCAGCCAGGAATACTTCACGACCGTCGAGATGACGGACACGAACGGCAACCTGTTGCCGGCCAGCGTGATGGACGCCCTGACCCTGAGCTGGCTGAGTTCGGATCCGCTGAACGGCAGCTTCGCACAGGTCATTCCACTGACGGCGGAGTTTACGGCCACCACCAGCGGACGCACTTTGCTTTCCGCCTCCTGCACGCCGTCCAACTCCTGCAACACCGCGGTGAACGCATTTCTGTCTCCCACCGGTCAGATTGTGACCAGTGAGCAGGCGGGCTTCGGCTACCCGGTGTACAGCAACGTGATCGGCGCCACCATCAATGGGACGACGCCCAGCACGGTTCTGGTGACGGGCGCGACCTTTGCCGACGGCGTAACCCCAACCCACCAGCTGCTGACCTACGACACGGAGGCCCTGGGCTTGACCCACACCGTGGCGCTGGCCAACATTCCGAACTCGCTGGTAGTGGCCCCCAACGGCAAACTCGCCTACGTGGGCAGCGATGCCGGACTGATGGTGGTGAGCCTTTCCAACTACGAATCCAGCATCATGACCTACCCGATCGCGGGCGGGCTGAGCACAGACGTGGTGACCGGCAAGGTTCTGGGCGTCAGCCATGACAGCCGCTATGTGATCATCAGCGACACGACCAACGGGTTGCTGTTCCTGATTGACACCACCGGCACAAAGGCGGCGGTGCGTTACAGCCTTCCCGGCATTTATGCCGCAACCTTTGCCAACGACGGCAGCAACATGTGGGTGGCCGGCACCAACGGCGTCTACGTCTACCAGAGCGATGCCTTCATCCAGACGCAATTCAACCAGAGCAGCAATGTAACGGCCCTGGCATGGATGCCGGACGGATTGAGCTACTTTGCCAGCGGCGCAACGCTGACCAACTATTCGACCTGCAACGACCAGAATCCGCAGACGAATTCGGCTTACCCCGCTCCGGTAAACCTGGACAGCACGGCCCTGAACGGCACGCCGCAGGTGTTTGGATACAGCACGAGCCTGGGCCAGTGGGTGGACTTCTCACTGACCGACAGCTCGAACCCCGCGGTGACCGCGCCGGTGGGCAACGTGTGCAGCGCCACGGTGGCGATCAGCGCGCCGCTGCAGTCGCCCAGCACGCTTGCCTGCACTCCGACGCAGTTCACTTTCTCACAGCGGTTGCAGCAGGAGTTCGTCACCGGAGTCAACCCATCCTGCGGCACCTCGGAGAGCTTGCTGCACGCCTACGACGTGGGCACCAACCAGGAATTCACACTGACGGCCTCCACCCCCATGATTCCGCTGAACGGCGGCGTGCTGTATGACGGGCGCGAGCTGTACATCGGCACCTGGGACGGCACGTCCACTGCCGCATTGCATCGTTTCAATCTACTGACCACTTCGGGCACGGCGGGCACGTTGGCCGAGGATCTTACGCCAGTTTCGCTGCCGATCGTTCCTAGCTTCGTCGCGGTTGTCCCCCAGTAAAGGAGAGAGAGTTTTGAAATCCAAGCTGATTTTGATGGTTGTGGTGGTGGTTGCCCTGGCCGGTATGGCGCAGGCGCAGGGTGCGTTGTCCAACGTTTCGGTTGGCGTGGGACTGCAGGGCGTATTCGCCGGCGGCACCTTTGACAAGACTGTGTACAACGAGGGATCGTATCCGACAACCCAGTCCACCACGAACTCGGTGGGCGCGGTGGCGGATGCGCGCTATGACTTTGGACGCCACAGTGCGGTGGGCCTGGCCTTCACGCTGAACCGCAACACGGAATACTTTGCGAACTCCTACGGCACGGTGTACCACGTGCAGACCAACAACGGCGAAGTGATCGGCACCTACATCTTCCGCCTGCCGGTGAACGAGCGCGTGAAGCCGTATGCGGCCTTCGGCGGCGGCATCGTCCGCTTCGATCCGAACAACGACAACAACACGGGCACCGTTCCGTCGTCGTCCACCAAGATGGCCTTTGCCTACGGCTTTGGCACCGATCTGAAGATGACCGACCACTGGGGCATCCGGCTTGCGTATCGCGGCCTGGTGCGCGTGTCGCCGAACTTCAAGGTGGACACCAGCGACCCGACGGAGACCTTCGGCACGAACCTGAAGACCCACGTCGCCGAGCCTTCCATCCAACTCGTGTATCACTTCTAACCATCCCGGCGGGCAATCGCCGCAGGAAAGGGCCGGAGCCATGTGCTCCGGCCTTTTTGCGTGGCGGCGCGGAATGGGCAAGCGCGGCGGAGCCGGTGTCACGCCCCGGGGCAGGCTGGCTTTGCTAGAATCGGCGCATGAACGAGCTGGGCAGGACCTTCCTGATGATTGGCCTGGTGCTGACCGGGCTGGGCGTGGCCTTGCTGCTGGCGGGACGCATCGGGCTGCCGCTGGGCCGGTTGCCCGGAGACCTGCACTGGCGCAGCCGCAGCGGAAACGCGCAGGTGTACTTCCCGCTGGCGACATCGCTGGTCCTGAGCGTTCTGCTCAGCCTGGTGATGTGGCTGCTGCGCGGCTGGCGGCGGTAATCCGGCCAGGCGGATTGCATCCCCAACGCCGCCTGATAAACTTTCCAACGTGGACGAGCCGCAGTTCAGTTTTTCCTTCAACCCGGAAGCCGCCCCCATGCCGCCGGAGCGCCGCATCTTTGGCGTTGCCGAGCTGGTGAGCAGCGTGCGCGGACGGCTGGAGCAGGGCTTTCCCGACGTGTGGGTGCAGGGCGAGATCAGCAATCACCGTCCGGCCGAGAGCGGTCACCTCTACCTGAGCCTGAAGGACGGCGACGCGCAACTGCGGGTGGTGATGTTCCGCAACCAGGCGCGATTGCTGCGCTTTCGCCCCGCAAATGGGGGGGGGGGGGGGGGGGGGGGGGGGGGGGGGGGGGGGGGGCACACACACACACGCCGGGGCAGGCGGCTTTTTT
>CAVRDQ010000039.1:0-6683 GCA_963719655.1 uncultured Acidobacteriota bacterium
CAGCAGGTGCTCAACCCTTTGGCGTGGCGCGGCGTAGCGCCGGTCTGTCCAATCTGGTTGAGATGCGTCATGAAGTTGAGAACCGACTGGTTCTCGCCGCTCTGGTCCACCAAGCTCTTGCTGCTGCCCAGCGACGCGTCGGCGTTGCGAAGAAAACCCAGGATGAGCGCCTCTGCGTCGGTGGCGTGCACCTGCCCGTCGGCCTGCTTCTTCGTCCATCCGGCGCCGGCGACGAAGAGCAGCTTGGCGTCGGGGCGGATCGTCTGCTCGTCTTGCTTGGGAGCCTTGATGCCCAACACTTTTGTGCGCAGGGCAGGCATCGTGAGGGCGACGGATTCGATGGCTGGTGCCGCGCCGCTGCCCGCGTAAGGCGTGCGTGTGCCCGCATCCAGCAGCAGGAACCACGGGCGCGCCGTGCGGCTAATGACCGCCTCAACCCGCTGGCGATAGAACCAGCGTGTGGCTTCCATCTGTGCACCGTTGGCAAGCGTGGTGATGTGGGTGTCCGTAACGCCGCCCAGGCGGTGCGCAACCGCCGGCAGCACGCGGGTGAAGCGCGAACTGCCGGGGGCGAACACCACGGTCGGCGCGGCGGCACGGCAAAGTGCTTCGCAGGCAGCGGCGTCGCTCGCAAAGCGCGGCTCGGCCAGCTCCGGGGAAGTGGCGGCCAGCACGCGGGCGTTGAGCCCGGCAAGCTGCGCGGTGATGCCTGCCGGAAGATTGGCGGCAACCACCCCCACGGCGAGCGTGGCGCCGAGCGCCGAGGAGAGTTCGACTCCGGCGGCCACGGCCTCGAGCGAAGCGCGAGAGAGGACGCCGGATTCATCCACATGTGTCAATACAAGAATGTTTTCCATCGGTCTACTCCGCCATCCACTGCACAATCTCGCGTGCGATTTCATCCGGGGCCAGGTCGCGCACCAGGCGCGTCTCGCGCTGCTGCCTGGGCAGGCTGACCGAGGCGTAGGTGAGGCCGTTGGCGTCGAGCTTTACGCTCTTCGCCTTCTGCAGCGCAGGCATGATGCCCCTCATGTTGGCCATGCCCACCTGCGGAGAGTTGCGCGGCTCCGGAAGGCTGCCGGTGGCCCAGCCCAGCACGGCCGGAGCCGACTGGCACTGGCTCTGCTGATGGCGTCCGCCTTCGATGCGCTCCAGCACCTGGAAGCTGCCATCCTCGGCGACCGTGATCTCATCCACGCCCTGGAACTGGTCGCCGATGCCCAGCAACTCGCCTGCGAGCTGCAAGGTCACGCCCGCGCCGCGCGAGGCCGACTCCCAGCCGCCGAAGAGCAGAAGCTTTGTGCGGTCGAGTCCCGGGATGGCCGTGATGGCCTCGGCCAGGGCGTTGGCCGTAGAAGCGGCATCGGTAAAGCCGCCGAGCGGTCCGTCCACGGCGACCAGCTCAAAGGGAACCTTCTGGCCCACGGTCATCATCACCTGCTGGAGCTTGGCCTTGGGGCCCAGGCTGACCAGCCAGAGTTTGCTGCCTGGATGCCTGGCCACCAGCGCCGCGCCCTCATACAGCGCCGACGCCGCCCAAGGATCGAGCACCGCGGGCAGCATCATCTCGTTCTTGAGCGTTGGGCCGGGTGCCGGCTCCAGGGTCTGCAAGGGGTCCGGCACAATGCCGGAGCAGACCACGATGTGAAAGACGTTTGCCATATTCGCGTACAACTTCCTTTCCTGAATGTAGGCCGATGTTTACGATGCTGGGCTAATTCTCCGCCGAGTGCAAGCCGCCGGCCCCGGCACGGAAGTCAACATTGGCGTACAGTCCGCCGTTGGGGTGAGGACAGTTCCACAGGCAGGCGCCGCAGTGAATGCATTTCTCGCGGTCGAACTCCGGCGTGGTGCTCTCGGCCTGGGTGATGGCCTGCCCGCTGCACATGCTGATGCAGGTGCGCTCGTCGCAAAGGGCGCACAGCTCGTGCGAGCGGAAGAGAACGTGATCGGCAAAGCCGGGCGCGGCCTGCACCTTTCCGCCCATCAATAGCGCGTCCTGCTGCGTGACCAGCAGGCGTCCGTCGAAGGGAATGGCGGGCCAGCCGCGCAGGTCGAGCAGCGTGTCGTGCAGGGTGCGCGTGCCGTTGCGTGCGGAGTGGCGCGCCTCGGCAATGGTTTCCGGATGCAGGTGCGTCAGCCGGGCGAAGAAGCTGGCGAAGGGAGATATCTGCTGCTCGGCGGGCGGAGCATCGGCGCGTATGGCCAGCAGCCCCCTGGTCAGCCCGGCCAGTCCCATGCCAACCAATCCGCGGACGACGCCCGAGTGGAAGCCGTTGCGTGCGTTCTTGGCCGCCTGCGCTCCGCGCTCCACCCAACTCTTGCGGCGGCGGGTGACGTAGGCGGTGTCCAGGTTCTCCTGCGTAAAAGGCTTGCCGGATTTGAGCAGCTCCAACACACCTTCTGCGAGTTGCGTGCCCGTGGCCCAGGCCTCGTCCACGCCGCTGCCGGTCAGCATGTTGGTGCTGCCGCTGCCTTCGCCGATGCGGGCAAAGCCGTCTCCGCAGAGGAACGGCTCGCCATGCGCGCCACTTTCCGCCAGCGACTTGGCTCCCCAGCTGCGCATGGTGGCCTTCTCCAAATGCCGCCACAGCAAGGGGTGCTGGATGTAGTGCTGCAAGTAACGGTAGCCGGTGCGCGCCGGATCCGGTAGCCACGAGGGGACGAAGATTCCAACCGAGCAGAGGCGGTCGGGATGCACGTAGAGAAAGCCGAAGATCTCCGGCTCCGGATAGCCGAAGCTGTGCCACACGGTGCCGGGCTCCAGCTGGGTGTCCTCGGGAAGCTCAACCACCATCTTCATGCCCAGCGCCCACTCGCTCGGAGCGTTGCCCGCGGGCAGTCCGAGTTTGCGGTCCAGGCTCTGGCCCACGGCTCCCACCGGGCCATCGCCCACCACGGTAAGCGCGGCGCGAACATCCATGCCGGGCATGTAGCCGGCCTCGGGTGCGCCGGACTTGTCCACGCCCTGGTCGGCGAGGCGGATGCCTTTGACGGCCTTGCCCTCGAAGATGGCCTCAGAGACCGGAGTGCCCGGCCATATCTGCGCCAGGCCGCTGGACATCAATTCCGTGCCAACCCACTGGTTGAACTGGCCGATGGAGAGAACCAGCCCGCCATGTTTTTCCAGGAAGTCGGGCGTGTAGGGGAGTTCAAACGCCGCATTGCTCACGAATGGTTTCAGCAGCCGGTCGGCCGCGCGCAGGGCCAGCGAACGGCGGCTGGCGCCAATGGGATCGAGCAGGTAGAAGACCTTCTCGCTCTTTACCGGGGTCAGCATCGGCACGCCCGCCTCGGCGATCTGCGGGAAGCTCCGGCGGATGGCCCGCGCGCTGGTGACGACGCCGCTGACGCCCGCGGCCAGGTCATCCGCGCGCTCGTAGCAGAGCACTTGCAGGGGCATGCCGGGCATGGCGTGGCTTTCGAGCGCGGGGTCGCCCGCGGCCGCGGCCATGGCGCGCGTCAAGGTGGTGAGGAAGCCTCCCATGGCCGGACCAAAGCCGACGCAGGCGATGTCCACCTCCATCTGCTGGCGTTCAACTTCTGGCTGATTGCTTGCCGGTTCCAACTCGTTCACGTTGTTCGTTTTGTTGCCTCGTTTGTTGCGGTTATCCCGTTTAGTTCAAGTAGCGCTTGAATGGTTATTGCGGGTAGTCCAGGGCCTCGGGAATCATCACCCTGGAGACGGTTTCGGCGGCGCGATCCCGGGCCAGCCGCGAGCCGGTAAGGCAGGTGGCGAGCTTGTTCTGGAGCCGCAGGAAGTCGGCCGAGCCGGCGCATCCCGCGCACGGGCCAGCCTTCGAAGGATGCTCGCCGTGTTCGCCGATTACATCCAACGCCACCGAGCCAAGCCCCGGGATGAAGCCCTCGTACTCTTCGATTTCATCGGCCAGGAAGCAGGCCTTGTGGCCCTCGGCATCCCACGCGGGATGGCGGTTGTAGCCGTAGACCAGCTCGGCGCAGATGCGTGAGCATTCGCCGCTGGCGCGCGCCGCCTGGGTGTGGCACAGGTCGCGGAAGAACTGCAAGGTGGCGGGCAAGTCCTCGGCCACGACGGCATCCATCGGGCCGCGGGCCTCCAGCTCCTGCACATCCAGAATCTGGCTGCGCGAGGCCAGCAGCCAGCAGAGGGCATCGGCCAGGGCAAAGGTCACCGCCTGGCGCGGGCCGGTGTACAGCTTGTTGCCATCGGCGTCGGTCGCGGTCTGCGTGTAGTGCAGGGTCCACATCCACATGGTCATGGCCGTGGCCAGGGTGCAGGCTCCGGTGCCGGGACGCTCGCTGGCAATGGTTCGCATCTCGCGAATCCAGTTGCGGAGCTGCGCCAGGAAGAGCGGCGTGGTCATGGTGATGGTGAGCTGGCGGCGCTGCACGGCCTCCGGCCCTTCGTAGGTGGTTTCCAATTGCGAGTCCACCCACTTGTTGGACAGATAGCCGGGGCAGTCCTCGGTGATTCCGTATCCGCCCATCAGGCTGACGGCCTCGCGCATCTGCCGCGAGCCTTCGCCCGTGTTCCACAGCTTTGTGGCGGGGCAAAGCACGTTGGCTGCGGCATCTGCGATGACGTATTGCACCAGCGGGTCGGCTTCCAGTTCGGCGCGCAGCTCCGGCGCGGGATTGCCGGTCAGCAGTTCCATGGCGCGCAGCTCGCTCTCCTTCATGGCCTTCAACTCGGCGCGTCCGCCGCTGATGCCGCGCTCGGCCATCAGTGAGGTCTTCTGCTTCTCCAGCGGATCAAGCTCGTCGAAGAGGCGCGCGGCGGCGAAGCCCAGGGATGCTCCGGCCTCGCCACTGGCCCAGATGTCCACCAGGCGCTGCAGTGCGTCCTCACGCTGCTGGATGCCCAACTCGTAGCGGAGGCTGCCTTCCTTGATGCTCTCCGCGCCGCGGAAGCGTCCGCGCTGGTAGCGGATGACGGGCTCGACGGCCGAGAGCAGCTTGGCAGAGGTCATCACGCCGACGGTCACGCGGGTGCGCCGGAAGACCGCCTCGATGATTTCGCCATGCGAGTAGTTTGGAACGATCTTGCCGTCCTTGATGGTGTAGCCGCCAACGATGCGGCTGGCCGGAACCTTCAGGCTGAAGATGGGGTCGCCCGTGGAGCTGAGCTGGTGCACCAGCTTCTTGGTGGGCGTGCCGCGGTCAAAGCTGCCCGGGTCGCCTTCTTCCAGAATGATGACGCAGCTGCCCTTGATGCGCTCGTCGCCGCTATCCACGGCGGCCGTGACGAAGTCCGCGCAGGCGATGTTGGTGATGAAGCGTCCGCGCTTTTCCACCTGCAGGATCGGCTCTTCGCCGTCGTTCCATTCGGCCACGCGCACCCTTCCGCTGAGCAAGCCGGTGTCCACGCCGACGTAGGGGATGGGCTCGGTGAGTGCGAAGGCGCCGCGCTTGATTTTGCGCTCTTCTCCGGGCTGCGGCGGAGCGGCCAGCTTCATGTAGTGCGCGCTCTGCTCGGCCGTGCCACGCTCGTGGATGGGCGCCAGGGCGAGGAACCCGGCCAGGCTTGCCGTGGCCGCGCCGCCATCCACCCAGGCCAGCTCAAAGGCCGCCAGGCTCAGTGCCAGGTTCTTGGGACCGCTGATGAAGCCGCCTTCTTCGGGCTCCATGAAGGCCGCGGTGATTCCGGCGGCGTCAAAGGCCTCCATCATGGACTGCTTGGCCGGTGTCCACTCATGGGTATTGCGCTCGCCTGCGGCCACCATGCGGGCCACCGGTCCGCGGGCCACTCCGCGAGCCGACTGTACCAGCATCTGGAGGTCAAAACGGTCGCTAAAGCGCCATAGAATCTGGCGGATGGCATCGCCGGGCAGGGTGAGCATGGCGCCCACCTTCGGAGCAGCGGTTGAGCTCATGAGTAGGAATCCTTTCGTGCTGAGGTATTTTCTTTAGAATCCGACCCCCGGGGCTGTGACCCAGGTCATTCGCCAAGGTGACGCGGGCCGCCGAAGTCCTGGATTTTGATGGCGCGGGTGTATTCTGGCAGGCGTGTTGGAGGAATAATCCCATGCAGCGAGTTTTGTCACTTTTGAAGCAGCGAATCCTGATTGGCATTCTTGTCGTATCTGCCCTGGCGGCCACGGCCATGGCGGTCTCCCCGGTAGTGTCCAGCGCGGAGACAAATGCGGCGCAGGTGGTCCAGCTACCGAAGCCCGTGCTGACCGGCGGCATTCCGCTGAATCAGGCGCTGGCCACCCGGCGCTCGGTGCGCCTGTTTACCCCGGAGAAAGTCACCCTGGCCGAGATCAGCCAACTGCTGTGGAGCGCGCAGGGCGTGACCGGTGCGAATGGCCAGCGTACGGCGCCTTCGGCACACGCGCAGTATTACCTGCACGTGTATGTGGCGCAGGCCGATGGCTTCTACGAGTATCTGCCTGCGAAGCACGCGCTGGTGTTGTTGACGGCCAATGACCTGCGCGGCGTTTTGAGTACGCAGGAGACGGTCAAGAAGGCTCCGGTGGTCTTCCTGATCGCGGGCGAGTACGACCGCGCGGCCAAGAACACCGACCACATGACGGCTGAGCGGCTGGTGAACCTCGAGGCCGGCCACGCCACACAGAACATTCTGCTGGCGGCCACGGGACTGAAGCTCGGCGCGGTTCCAGTGGGCGGCATCATTCCGGCCGATACGGCAAAAGCCGCGGCGCTGCCTGTGGGGATTACGCCCATCTACCTGGTGCCGG
>CAVRDQ010000040.1:0-14514 GCA_963719655.1 uncultured Acidobacteriota bacterium
CTTCGAATCTTCTTTTCCATCTTCGTTTACCGAGATTGCAGCATAGCGTTTTTTACTCAAAATCACGAATTTTTCATAAATTTTATTCTCAAATTCCAGGGACATTTCCGCGGGTAGAATACGCTTGATATCAATCGCGAGTTGTTTTGCATATGCCCAAAGCTCTTTAACCGGTTTATCATCAAATTGGGGAAACCTGCAATAGGACGAATCAGTATCGTTATAAATTACTATTCCACCCTTTTCCTCTTCTATAAATTTGTTTGCACGATGAATATAAGTTCTGCCCTTGTACGTGACGCACATTGCGCCCGGAAGAAAAGGTAAATATCCCTCCCTGACTCCCATGGCATGATGCGCGCTGGTACTGTTTGAGACCCGGGCGACCGAGGCTTTCTTCAACGTGACGCTGCCGGAAAAAGACTGGACCGCGGCGCAGGTGGAAGAGCACATGGCGGCCTTCAACTGGGGCGTCGTCACCAGCACGGCTATTCACGAGGTCATCCCGGGACACTACGAGCAGGACCTGTGGAACGAGCAGGTGCCATCGCGCATCCGGCAATTCCTCAGTCTGGATTTAAGCAACGTGGGCAGCACCTGGGGAGATAGCAACGTGGAGGGCTGGGCTCACTACACCGAGCAGATGATGCTGGATGAGGGCTACGGGCGGACACCGGGCGTGCCGGAAGAAAAGGATGCGGCCTTCCTGAAATTGCGCCTGGGGCAGTTGCAGGACGCGCTGCTGCGCAACGCTCGCTACATGGTGGCGATTGGCATGCACACCGGGCAGATGAGCGAAGCGCAGGCGGTGAACTACTTTGTAGACGAGGGCTACCAGACGCGCGCCAATGCCGTGCGCGAGGTAAAGCGCGGCACCGGCAATCCGACGTATCTCTTCGACACCCTGGGCAAGCTGCAGATCATCCAACTGCGCAAGGACTGGGAGGCTCGCCAGGGACGAAAGGTTGAGCCCCGGGAGTTTCACGATCTTTTCATGCGGCAGGGTGTGGCGCCGGTCAAGGTTATCCGGCGGGCGCTGCTGGAAAATTATTCCCCAAACGTTATAGCCTGCAGGTTACTTACGGGTCTGCGCACGGCAGTGCTCTGCTGCATTCTGGTTCTGGCCACAATGACCTTACAAAAACGCGTTGACGACCATTCCGTACTCTCGCACGAGTCCGTGCGTGAAGCCGAAGAGATTTTCAACACCCATTTGAAGCGCGTTGGGCTGAAGCATACCGCACAACGCGACGCTATTCTGGGCACATTTCTGGAGACGCGCGACCATCTCTCCACCGAAGAGTTG
The DNA here is from genome assembly GCA_963719655.1 of uncultured Acidobacteriota bacterium. Taxonomy (GTDB): domain Bacteria; phylum Acidobacteriota; class Terriglobia; order Terriglobales; family Acidobacteriaceae; genus TOLSYN. Next base: position 1,307 of record CAVRDQ010000040.1, read on the forward strand.
CACCACCTGGTGAAGCGCCGCGACGCCGGCATCGGCTTTACCACGGTGTACCGCACGCTGAAGCTGCTGGCCGAATGCGGCCTGGCCAGCGAGGTCGCCTTCCAGGACGGAGTGACTCGCTACGAGCACCAGTACAACCGGCGCAGCCATCATCACATGGTGTGCACGGAGTGCGGCAGCTCGGTGGAGTTCTTCTCGCCGGAGATTGAAAAGATTGAGAAGGAAATCGGCCGCAAGCACCACTACATCACCACGCGGCATACCTTCCAAATTTACGGCGTCTGCGACCAGTGCCAGAAGAAGAAATCCAAGCGGCGCTGACGCTGTTGCCGGAGCGGTAATTACGCGGCAGGGCGGTGGCGCTTGCCGGGGCGGCGCTTGACAGCGCGGCGGCCAACCATTTATCTGTTAGGGCTTTCCCAAGAATTCTGTAAGGGCGCAGTGCGGCCGCAGCACATGGCGGACGGGCGCAAAGGTTTCCAGTGATCATCAAGGTCTTCTATCACGACAAGTGTTTTGACGGGGCCTGCTCGGCCTCGCTGTTCACGCGCTTCTATCGCGCGCGCATCCGCCCCGCGGCGGAGTTCGAGTATCAGGGCCTGTTGCATCGCGCCGGAGCGCTGTTCAACCTCGAGGACTTCACGGGCGACGAAAACGCCATTGTGGACTTCAAGTATCTTGCCTCAGACAAGCTGACCTGGTGGTTCGACCATCACGAAAGCGCGTTCTTATCCAAGGACGACGCCGAGCACTTTGAGCACGAGCAGAGCAACACCCACTTCTTCGACCCCGACTACAAGAGCTGTACCAAGTTCCTGGCTGATATTGCGCAGAACCGCTTTGGCTTTGATACCGCTCCGGTGGCCGAGCTGGTGAAGTGGGCCGACATTGTGGACGGCGCCAGCTATGAGAGCGCGGCGGCAGCCGTGGGGATGAAGGAGCCGGCCATGCGCATCACCATGGCGATTGAGGCCAACCAGGACCCCGGGTTCGTGAAGCGGCTGATCGGCCTGCTGGCGTGGCATCCGCTGGGAGAGATTCTGGAAGAGCCGTTTGTGGCGACGCAACTGGCTCCGCTGCTGGAGCGCCACGAGCGCTCCATTGAGATCATCCGCAAGCACAGCGTCTGCACCGACCGGACCATCTTCTTCGACGTGACCGGCTACGACCTGGAGGGCTACAACAAGTTTGTGCCGTACTATCTGCACCCGGAGAGCGTGTACAGCGTCGGGCTGAGCAAGAGCAGCTTCCGGGTGAAGATCAGCGTGGGGTCGAACCCTTGGACTCCGGCGGAGAACCTGATCAACCTGGCGAAGATCTGCGAGCGTTACGGCGGCGGCGGACACGCCCGCGTGGGAGCCATCAGCTTTCCTCCGGGAGACTTTGCCAAGGCCACCGAGGCGGCGCAGGTCATCGTCAACGAGCTGCGGGCGCACGCCCGGCAATTTCATCCCTAGCCGAGACCTGTTGTAAGTTGCTGACCCGTCGCCCGTGGCGGCGGGTTTTCCTCAGGCGGCGTGGTTTTCCGTTCGCGGCGGGGGCTGCCATCGGAGGCCCGGGGCGGTACAATCCTCATCAGCCATGTCCAGCGACTTCGTTCACCTCCATCTTCATACCGACTACTCGATGCTCGATGGCGCCTGCGACACCAAGAAGCTCTGCGAGCGCGCCAAAGAGCTGAATATGCCGGCCGTGGCCATGACCGACCACGGCAACATCTTCGGCGCCGTGCACTTCTTCAATGACGCGAAGGCCGCCGGCATCAAGCCCATCCTGGGCTGCGAGCTTTACGTCTGCAAGAAGGAAGACCACCGCGCCGAGCCGCAGGGCGACAGCTACAACCACCTGATTGTGCTGGCGGAAAACGAAGCCGGATACCGCAACCTGACGAAGATTTGCAGTGAGGCCTCGCTGCACGGTTTTTACTACAAGCCACGCATCAGCAAGAAGTATTTGGCCGAGCACTCCGAGGGGCTGATTGGACTTTCCGGCTGCCTGAAGGGCGAGGTGGCCGAGCGGCTGACGGAAGGGAAGTACGACGCCGCGCGCCTGGCCGCCAAAGGACTGGAAGACATCTTCGGCCGCGGCAACTTCTATCTGGAGATTCAGGACCAGGGACTGCCCGAGGAAAAGCTCATCCAGAAGGATTTCTTCCGGCTGGAGAAGGATCTGGACATCCCGCTGGTGGCGACCAACGACAGCCACTACATCTGCGAAGACGACTGCCAGGCGCAGGACGTCATGATCTGCATCCAGACCGGCAAGAGCATCAACGACCCCAACCGGATGAAGTTCCAGAGCAACCAGTTCTTCGTGAAGAGCTACGAGGAGATGGCGCAGACCTTCCTGGGCTACGAGCAGGTGTTGAAGCGCACCATGGCCATTGCCGAGCGCTGCAACATGAAGCTGGCGAAGATTGAGAACCCATGGCCGCGCTTCGACGTGCCCGAGGGCGAGACCATTGACAGCTACTTCGAACGCATTGCGCGCGAGGGCATGGCAAGGCGCAGTGGGCAGTTGCGCGGCCAAAAGCTGCGCCACACCATGGCCGAATACGAAGAGCGGCTGAATCGCGAAATCGGCATGATCAAGCAGATGAAGTTCCCCGGCTACTTCCTCATCGTGTGGGACTTCATTCGCTACGCGCGCGAGCAGGGGATTCCCGTGGGTCCGGGGCGCGGTTCGGCCGCGGGCAGCCTGGTGGGCTTCGCCATGGGCATCACCGACGTGGACCCCATCCAGAACGAATTGCTGTTTGAGCGCTTCCTGAACCCCGAGCGCATCAGCATGCCGGATATTGACGTGGACTTCTGCATGAACCGCCGCGGAGAAGTCATCCACTATGTGACGGAGAAGTACGGGCGCGAGCAGGTGGCGCAGATCATCACCTTCGGCACCTTGGCAGCCAAGGCCGCCATCAAGGACACGGGGCGCGTGCTGGACATGCCCTATGCCGAAGTGGACCGCCTTGCCAAGATGATTCCCAGCACGGTGGGCATGACGATTGACAAGGCGCTCCAGGAGGTGGACGCCTTCCAGAAGAGCTACACCAACGAAGATGGCGTGCGCCACCTGGTGGACACGGCCAAGAAGCTGGAAGGCATGGTGCGTAACGCCGGCGTGCATGCCAGCGCCGTGGTGATCGCGCCGCGGCCGCTGGATGAACTGGTGCCGCTCTTCCGCACGAAGAACGAAGAAATTGTAACCGCCTATGACATGACAGCCGTGGAAAAGATGGGCCTGCTGAAGATGGACTTCCTCGGCCTGACCACGCTGACCATTCTGGACGACTGCATCAAGCTGATTGCGAAGACGCGCGGCATTCACGTGGACCTGGACAACATCCCCATGGATGACGAGGCAACCTACAAGGACGTCTTCCACAAGGGGCACACCTCCGGGGTCTTCCAGTTTGAATCCGACGGCATGCGCGACGTGCTGCGCCGCTACCAGCCGACCTGCGTGGAGGACCTGACGGCCCTGAACGCTCTCTACCGGCCGGGGCCGATCCAGGGCGGCATGATTGACGACTTCATTGACCGCAAGTGGAAGCGCAAGCGCGTGGAGTATATCTTCCCGGAGCTGGAGCCGCGGCTGAAGGAGACCTTCGGCGTCATCGTGTACCAGGAACAGGTGATGCAGATCGCCAACACCATCGCCGGATACACACTGGGCGAAGCCGATATTCTGCGCAAGGCCATGGGCAAGAAGATTGCCAGCGAGATGGACAAGCAGCGCGAGCGCTTTATGCAGGGCGCGGCCGAACGAAAGTTCAACGTGGATAAGGCGGGACGGCTGTTCGACCTGATGGCCGAGTTCGCAGCCTACGGCTTCAACAAGTCGCACTCGGCGTGTTACGCGCTGGTAGCGTATCGCACGGCGTATCTCAAAACGCACTTCCCGGTGGAGTTCATGGCCGCCTTGCTGACCTCGGTGACGGGCAAGACCGAGGATGTGGTGAAGTACATTGCCGAATCGCGCGAGATGGGCATCGAGGTGCTGGCTCCGGACGTGCATGAGTCAGCGTTGAAATTCACCCCCATCTTTTCGCCGGAGGGCAGCAAGATCCGCTTTGGCCTCTCGGCGGTGAAGAACGTAGGAGAGAACGCGGTTGCCAGCATCGTGGAAGCCAGGGCGGCGGGGCCATTCAAGGGCATCTTCGACTTCTGCGAGCGGGTAGACCTGCGCATGCTGAACAAGCGCGTGCTGGAGTCGCTGATAAAGAGCGGCGCCATGGATAGCTTTGGCCGCCGCGCACAGCTGGCCGCCGTGCTGGACAAGGCGATGGAAGGCGCGCAGAAGGCGGCACGCGACCGCGAAGCCGGACAGCATGGGCTCTTCGGAGTGTTTGACGAAGCCGTGACCGCCCCCGCGAAGGAGGCTCTACCGAATACTCCGGACTGGGATGAGACCACGCGGCTGGCGGCGGAGAAGGAAATTCTCGGCTTCTGGATCAGCGGCCATCCGCTGGAAAAGTATCAGGGGAAGATCGAGGACCTGCACGCGCTCAAGAGCTCGGACGTATTGGCCATGAAGCGCAGCACGGCGAAGAACGACGACATCCAGGTGGCGGGGCTCATCACCGGCGTGCGGGTGGCGAAGACGCGCAAAGGCGACCTGATGGCCAGCTTTGTGCTGGAAGACATGCACGGACGACTCGATGCCGCCGTCTTTCCCGAAGCCTACAAGCGGCTGCACGAGAAGGTGAAGCTGGAGCTTCCCGTGCTAGTGAGGGCCGCGGTGCGCGTGGAAGAGGATGCGGCGCCGAAGCTCTTCATCAACGAGATTGTGCCGCTGGACGAGGCCAAGGTGAAGATGCCGCGCTCGTTGCGCATCAGCATCCGCCTGGACCAGGCCAAGCCGGAGACGATTGACGCGCTGCACGCGATCTTCAAAGGCTCCCCCGGCAACGGACATGTGCTGTTCGACCTGCTGCGTCCGGACCAGTACGTGGTGGTGATGGAGGCTGATGGATATAATGTCCATGCGGACCGGGCCTTCCAGCAGAGCGTTCGCGAACTCTGCGGCGCGGACTCCATTAAAGTGATTGACTAGATCGGCGAGGTGCCATGGAAGCAGGAAGTAAGGCGGAGCAGGAGCTGCTGAAGGTTGAGCAACTGATCAAGCAGCTTGAGGCCGGCGCGACCGGCGAGGAGACGCAGCGCCAGTTGCACGCCTTGCATGAGCGCGTGGAAGGCCTGCGCCGGCAGGCGGGCGCCAATCTGGATGCATGGAAGCGCGTCGAGCTGGCCCGCCACGCCCAGCGCCCCTACGCGCTCGACTACATTCAGCACGTCTTCACCGACTTCAGTGAGATTCACGGCGACCGCGCCTTTGGCGACGATCCGGCGATGGTTTGCGGCATGGCCGGCTTCCGCGGTGAAGAGGTTCTGGTGGTGGGCACGCAAAAGGGCCGCGACACCAAGCAGAAGATTCACCGCAACTTCGGCATGCCCAATCCGGAAGGTTATCGCAAGGCCATCCGCGCCATGAAGATTGCGGAAAAGTTCGGCCGGCCCATATTCACCTTGATTGATACGCCGGGCGCGTATCCCGGCCTGGGCGCCGAGGAGCGCGGACAGGGCGAGGCCATTGCCTACAATCTGCGCGAGATGAGCCGGCTGAAGGTTCCCATCGTCGTCACCGTGACGGGCGAGGGCGGCAGTGGCGGCGCCTTGGCCATCGCCGTGGGTGACCGCGTGTTGATGCTGGAAAACAGCGTGTATTCCGTGATTTCTCCCGAGGGCTGCGCCAGCATCATGTGGCGCGACGCCGCCAAGCGCGACCAGGCGGCGCAGGCGATGAAAATCACGGCGCCGGACCTGCTGGGATTCGGAATCATTGACGCGATTGTGCCGGAGCCCGAGGGCGGCGCGCACACCGATCACGCGAAGATGGGCGAACTGCTGGGCAACGCGCTGGCCGAGCAACTGGCCGGGCTGAAAAAGCTGACCACCGCCGAGCTGCTCGACGCGCGTTATAAGAAGTTCCGCAACATGTCACAGTTCTATCGCGAGGCGTAGGCGCTGGATTCACGGCAAGCGAAAAGGCGCGGACTGCTCCGCGCCTTTCTTTTTGCCAGTGACATTCCGCGGCTACTGCCTGGTGATGGTCACTTCGATTTGAAACGTCTGGTTGCTGCCCTGGTCCTCGATGGCGGCCAGCAGAAACGGCTTATCGAGCTTAATGCTGGTGGAAGACTGCGCCCCCGCCTTGTGCAGAATGGGGCGGGCGTTGGGCTGCGCCGGATCGGTGGAGAGATACTCCATTTCAACATCGGTGAACAGGACCACGCCAGACTCGTTGCTCTGGATGCGGGAGTGAATGCTGGTTCCCGTGGACATGTATTCCACCGGGCTGGTGTTGGGTACGGCGACGCGCATCTCGCTCTTACTGGTTGCGGGCTGTCCGTTGTCGCTCATCACGATCTTGTGGGTGCGCGTATTGACCCGCTTGCCGGCCTGTAGCTCGTAGATGTTGTAAACGAGCATGTAGGTGACGTGCTGGTGCACGGCTTTCTCCGCCGCAGCGGCGGGCTTGTCCTGCGCGAAGCCAGGTACGGCGGCGGCCAGGCAGAGCGAGAGGATGCAGAGCGTGAGTGGCAGATGACGGAACAGTCGCATGGCGTTCTCCTTATTGTGCGTCACCCGCGAGAGTTGCGGGCTCGGCATCGGCAAAAAAGCGTTTCAGGTCAGCATCGCGCTCGGCGGCAAGGCGTGCGCTGGTGGCTAGCAACTCCGGCTCGGGAGTGCGTTTCACATACAGAGCGAGTAGGCGGTCCTGTTCCGATGGCGGAGCCGGGATGGGGAACTGCTCCAGGTGCGGAGCGGCCATGCGCCGGGCAACCGCTGGCCGGTGCGATGGAACCGAGGGACTCACGGCTGCGGCAGTATTGCTGGATGCGGGTGCAGCTCGCTGGTTGAGAGTGGCGGGGGCAACGGAGGTCCCCGGCGACTGGCTCACGACCTTCGCGTCCGGGCGATGCCATAGCGTCGTAACGGCTACCGTCGCCAGCAGCACGGCCGCCGCTGCGGCCATCCACGCCCAGCGATTCATGGCCGGCTTTGGTTTCGGCGCGGCGGAGGCGAGCCTGGCCAGCAGGCGTTCCTCCAACCCCGGCGCGGGCTCGGCGGCGGAGTAACGGCCCAGCGTGCGGTTCAACAGTTGGTCGGCAAATTGATCACGCTCTTCCGGATTCATCGGCGCCCTCCTTTCATCAGTTCCGTAAGCTTTTCCTTCAATGTCTGCCGTGCTCGTTGCAGCCGCGTCCGGACCGTGCCCTCGGGAATGCCGAGAATCTCTGCGATCTCGCGCGAGTTCAGCTCCTCGACGGTGGAGAGCGTCAGCACGGCGCGCAGCTCGGACGGCAGGCTCGCCACCATGGTTTCGGTCAGCCGCAGCATCTGCGCGTCACTGGCCAGCTGCTCGGCGCTGGCCCCGGGTGCGCGCAACTGGTCAAGCAGGATGCTCCAATCCTCCTCGCCATCGCGGGGCGTGCGCCGAATGCGATCGAGCGCCACGCGCCAGGCAATGCGGGCCAGCCAGGCCTTCGGGTCGGCAATGGCATCCATCGGCTGGCCCTGGCGCAGCACCCGCAGAAAGGTCTCCTGCGCGGCATCCTCGGCGTCATGATGGTTGCGCAGCACGCTGAAGGCGACGCGGAAGACCAGCCGGGCGTGCTCCCGAACCAGGTCGTCCAGCGAGACCTCCGCCGTGGCGTCCAGGGAGATTCCGGGTTTGATTGCCGCGGCGTTGACCAGCACTCTCAAAAGGTCCTCACAGGTAAAGACGCAGCCAGCATAGAAGTGTTCGGAAATAAATGCGACGGGTGGAGGCAGGCAGGATGCAGATTCGCAAGATGCCGTCGGCGCGGATTACACGGCGGCGATTTCGGCGGCTTCCGCGGGGTCGGGCAGCTCTGAGGCAGTACCCGCGGATGCCTTCTGCTTGCGCTCCTTCTTGGGGTCGCGCAGCAGGGCCACAAAGGGAATCAGGCAGAAGAAGACCAGGGACATCAGCTTGAATGCCTCGACAAAGCTGAGCATGGCGGCCTGCTGCTGCACCATTCCGTAAATCGCCTTCTGCGCCTGGTGGAGGGCGAGCGTGGGGCCGCTGCCGCGCATGTGGAAGTATCCGCCGAACTGCTGCATCAGCTGCGTGCCCTGCGGAGTGCCGGGCAGCACGTTCTCGATCAGGTGGCTCTGGTGGAACTGCTGGCGGCGCGCCAGGAAGGTGGTCATCATGGCAATGCCGACGCTGCCGCCGATGTTGCGCATCAGGTTGTAGATGCTGGTGGCGTTGCCCATCTTCTCCCGCGCCACGTTCGAGAGGCTGGCCGCCGAGAGCGGAACGAAGACGCAAGCCATCGAGGCGCCCTGCAAGACCTGCGGCCAGAAGATGTCCCAGTACCCGGCGTTCAGGTTCAAACGGGAGAGCATGACCATGGTGATGCCGCCCACGGCGAAGCCAATCACGATTAGGCGGCGCACATCCACACGTGCCGCGATGGCGCCGATGAAGAAGGTCAGTGCCATGGAGCCCAGCCCGCGCGGCGAAAGCGCCAGGCCGGCCTGCATGGAGGGATAGTTCAGCAGCGTCTCAAGATACTGCGGCAGCAGCACCATGCTGGAGTACAGGCAGAATCCGACGGCGCTCATCAGGCAGATGCCCACGGCAAAGGAGCGGTCCTTGAGGGCGCGCAGGTCCACGATTGGATGCTCGATGGTCAGCTCGCGCCAGAGGAAGATGCCGAGGGCGATGACGCAGACGAAGGCCTCGGTGCGGATGGCCTGTGAGCCGAGCCAGTCCTTGCGCTGGCCGGTGTCGAGGAGAATCTGCAACGCGCCCAGGCCCAGGGCCAGCAGTCCGATGCCCCACATGTCCACCGAAGCATCGCGATTGCGGCGCAGGTAAGGTGGATCGTGCACGAAGCGCGTCATCATGGCCATGGAGAAGGCGCCCACCGGGATGTTCAGGTAGAAGATCCATCGCCAACTGTAGTTGTCGGTAATCCAGCCGCCGAGGGTTGGGCCGAGAATGGGTGCGACGATGATTCCCATGGCATAGGCGGCCATGGCCTGCCCGTGCTTCTCCTTGGGAAAGGTCTCAAACATAATGGCCTGGGCCAGGGGCTGAAGGCCTCCGCCGGCGAGGCCCTGCAAGACGCGGAAGAAGATGAGCGCGGTGAGGCTGGTGGCGGCTCCGCAGAGGAATGAGGCGATGGAAAAGCCCGCGACGCAGGCCAGCAAAAGCCTGCGGCGGCCGAAGAACGTGGCCAGCCAGCCGCTCATGGGCAACACAATGGCGTTGGCCACCAGGTAGCTGGTGACCACCCAGGTGCCTTCCTCGTAAGTGGAGCCGAGGTTGCCGGAGATGTGCGGGATGCTGACGTTGACCACAGTGGTGTCCAGCACCTCCATGAAGGTGGCCAGCATGACGCTGGTGGTCACGATCCACGGATTGACGAAGGGGCGCTGGTCGGTGCTCATGGTGAAAAACGGCTGCGTCTTCAGGATATCGCATACCGGGCGGGATGGAAACGCCGCGTATCGTAAATGCGGGATCGCACGGCAGGACAAGGGCATTCGTCCTGCGCTTCAAGCGGTGATTCTGTTCATTGAGGCGCCATGCCACACCATCCGGTGCCGCGCCGCCGCATTGCATACGCGGTGTGCCTTATAATTCCTACCGACATTGGTGCGGGCCGTCCCATGAGATTGGGACCGTACCCGCGCAAGCGAAGGGTGACTGTTTCCATGGCAAGTACCGAAGTCGCGCCCCATACCGGCGCCGGCAACCACGCAGCAGAGGATACGGTGGTCAACAATTTCAGCATCAAGGTGGCCACCGTCAACGGTTCGGGGTCGCAGTCGGCCAACGCGATCCTGATGCGCACGGTCTTCCTGATGGGCGTTCCGGTGAGCGGCAAGAACCTTTTCCCCTCCAACATTGCCGGCCTGCCCACGTGGTTCACCATCCGCGTCAGCAAGGATGGCTACGTGGCCAGGAAGCACGACTCGGAGATTCTGGTCAGTATGAATCCGGAGTCGGCCACCGAGGACGTCACGAATCTGAAGCCCGGCGCGGTGGTGGTGTACGACGAGCCGCTGAAGCTGGACGCCCTGCGCCAGGATGTATCGTTCTTCGCCATCCCATTTGACAAGCTGGCGGCGCCGGTTGCACCGGAGCCGAAGCTCCGCAAGCTGCTGCGCAACATGATTTACGTCGGCGTGCTCGGCTACCTGCTGCAACTGGAGCAGGCGGAGCTGGAGACGGCCATCAGTAAACAGTTCCAGGGCAAGAAGCGCGCCACGGAGATCAACGTGGCCGCCGCCCGCGCCGGGTACGAATATGCCTCGGCCAACTTCCAGCCCGTGCGCTTCAAGGTGGAGCGCATGAACGAAAACGCGGGCAAGATCATCATTGACGGCAACGCGGCCGGAGCCTTGGGCTCGCTCTTCGGCGGAGTCGCGGTCGTCAGCTGGTACCCCATCACGCCATCGTCTTCGCTGATTGAAGACCTGATAGACCTGCTCAAGGAGCATCGCCGCGAAGCCGACGGCACTCCCACTTATGCCGTGGTGCAGGCCGAAGACGAGCTGGCCGCCATAGGAATGGTGCTGGGCGCAAGCTGGGCCGGAGCCAGGGCCATGACGGCCACCGCCGGGCCGGGCATCAGCCTGATGGGCGAATTCGCCGGGCTGGGCTACTACGCGGAGATTCCCGCCGTCGTCTGGAACGTGCAGCGCGTCGGACCCAGCACGGGACTGCCCACACGCACGCAGCAGGCCGACCTGCTCTCGACGGCGTTCCTCTCGCACGGCGACGCCAAGCACCCCATGCTGCTGCCGGCCTCCATGAAGGAATGTTTCGAGTTCGGCTATCGCGTCTTCGACGTGGCCGAGCGCTTGCAGACCCCGGTGTTCGTCCTCAGCGACCTTGACCTGGGCATGAACAATTGGGTCAGCGAGCCGTTTGATTATCCCGAGGTGAAGCTGGACCGCGGCAAGGTGCTGAGCAAGGAAGACCTGGACCGGCTGGGCAGCTTTGCCCGCTACAAGGATGTGGATGGCGACGGCATCGGCTGGCGCACACTGCCTGGCACCATGCATCCCAACGCGGCGTGGTTTGCCCGCGGCAGCGGACACAACGAGCGCGCACTGTACTCCGAGCGGCCCGAGGATTACGTGAACAACATGGACCGCCTGAACCGCAAGTGGGAGACCGCTCGCGACCTGGTTCCGGCTCCGGTGTTGGAGCACACGGCGGCCGGCGCCAAGATTGGCATCATCGCCTTTGGCAGCTCGCACTGGGCCACCCTGGAGAGCGTGGACGAGTTGACGAAGAAGGGAACGGCCGTGGATTACCTGCGCCTGCGGGCGTATCCCTTCAACAAGGCTGTGGCGGAGTTCATCGCCACGTACGATCGCGTTTACATCATCGAACAGAACCGCGACGCGCAGATGCTGCAACTACTCAAGATGGATTTGGATGCCGCCGAGGTTGTGAAACTGCGCAGCGTCCTGCACTACGACGGCCACCCGCTTGAGGCCGAGACCATCACCAACAGCATTGCGCAGCAGGAGGCAAAGTAAATGGCCACCACACCCACCGCTCCCGCACCCAAGACGAATCGCATCGGCCTCCAGGTGATTGACTACCGCGGCAGCAAGAGCACTCTGTGCGCCGGCTGCGGACACAATGCCATCAGCGAGCGCATCATTGACGCATTTTACGAGATGGGCATTGAGCCGGAGACGGTTGCCAAGCTCAGCGGCATCGGTTGCTCCAGCAAAAGCCCGGCTTACTTCCTGAGCCGCTCGCACAGCTTCAACAGCGTGCACGGGCGTATGCCGGCCATCGCCACCGGAGCGGCCGTGGCCAACCACAAGATGATCTCCATCGGCGTCAGTGGAGACGGCGACACGGCCAGCATCGGCATGGGACAGTTCGTCCACCTGATGCGCCGCAACCTGCCGATGATCTACATCATTGAGGACAACGGCGTGTACGGATTGACGAAGGGCCAGTTCTCCGCCACGGCCGATTTGGGCAGCAAGCTGAAGAGCGGCACGGTGAACGAGCTGCCGGCCATTGATACCTGCGCGCTGGCCATCGAGCTGGGCGCGACGTTTGTGGCGCGCAGCTTCAGCGGAGACAAAAAGCAGCTTTCCGCGCTGCTGAAGGCGGCCATCGTGCACAAAGGCACGGTGCTGATTGACGTCATCTCTCCCTGTGTAACCTTCAACGACCACGAGGGCTCGACCAAGAGCTACAAGTTTATGAAGGACCACGAGGAGCCGCTGCACGACATCAACTTTGTGCCGGTGTTCGATGAGATTGACGTGGAGTACGAGCCGGGCAGCGGCGTGGACGTGACGCTGCACGATGGCTCGCGCATGCACCTCAGCAAACTGGAAGAGGACTACGACCCGACCAGCCGCATTGGCGCCTTGACCCGCCTGGCCGAGGCTCGCGACAAAGAAGAGGTGCTGACCGGACTTTTCTACCTGAATTCCTCGGCGCCCAGCTTTACCGACCTGCTCGGCCTGGGCGAGACCGCACTGGTGCACCATCCGGAGAGCGTGACGCGGCCCGGCAAGGCCGTGCTGGACGCGATCATGGAGGAATACCGCTAGGGCTTCACTGGTTTTTCAACGGGGCGCGGAGCGATCCGCGCCCTTTTTATTGCGCCAGTAGCAGTAAAGTCTTCATCTAACTCACCGACAGAGATGGAGGCTATTGTGACTGATACTGTTATTGCATTATTGAGAAAACTGGCGGATGCCAACAAACTGCTCGGCTCTCGTAGCTTAGATAGTCGTAGGATTCGTCGTGAACTCAGGAAGCGAGGCCATAGAGGGGGTCTAAGAGGAGAAAAATCATATTAACCTGTGTAGTGCTCATTAGTTCTACGTGTTTTTCTCGTGCGATTTATAATCGCTTGTCTTGCACTAATAATTCAGGGAGTCCCCGTGGCCTACAACGATCTGCGTGAATGGATTGCGGCGCTGGACAAAGCCGGCGAGCTGAAGCGCATCACTGCCGAAGTTGATCCCATCCTCGAAGTCACCGAGATTACCGATCGCGTCAGCAAGTGGGGCGCGAAAAACGGCCGCGGGCCCGGCGGTCCGGCGTTGTTGTTTGAGAACGTCAAGGGCCATCCCGGCCACAAGATATTAACCAACCAGTTCGGCAGCGAGCGGCGC
>CAVRDQ010000041.1:0-24639 GCA_963719655.1 uncultured Acidobacteriota bacterium
AGATGGCCTTTGCCTACGGCTTTGGCACCGATCTGAAGATGACCGACCACTGGGGCATCCGGCTTGCGTATCGCGGCCTGGTGCGCGTGTCGCCGAACTTCAAGGTGGACACCAGCGACCCGACGGAGACCTTCGGCACGAACCTGAAGACCCACGTCGCCGAGCCTTCCATCCAACCGTGTATCACTTCTAACCATCCCGGCGGGCAATCGCCGCAGGAAAGGGCCGGAGCCATGTGCTCCGGCCTTTTTGCGTGGCGGCGCGGAATGGGCAAGCGCGGCGGAGCCGGTGTCACGCCCCGGGGCAGGCTGGCTTTGCTAGAATCGGCGCATGAACGAGCTGGGCAGGACCTTCCTGATGATTGGCCTGGTGCTGACCGGGCTGGGCGTGGCCTTGCTGCTGGCGGGACGCATCGGGCTGCCGCTGGGCCGGTTGCCCGGAGACCTGCACTGGCGCAGCCGCAGCGGAAACGCGCAGGTGTACTTCCCGCTGGCGACATCGCTGGTCCTGAGCGTTCTGCTCAGCCTGGTGATGTGGCTGCTGCGCGGCTGGCGGCGGTAATCCGGCCAGGCGGATTGCATCCCCAACGCCGCCTGATAAACTTTCCAACGTGGACGAGCCGCAGTTCAGTTTTTCCTTCAACCCGGAAGCCGCCCCCATGCCGCCGGAGCGCCGCATCTTTGGCGTTGCCGAGCTGGTGAGCAGCGTGCGCGGACGGCTGGAGCAGGGCTTTCCCGACGTGTGGGTGCAGGGCGAGATCAGCAATCACCGTCCGGCCGAGAGCGGTCACCTCTACCTGAGCCTGAAGGACGGCGACGCGCAACTGCGGGTGGTGATGTTCCGCAACCAGGCGCGATTGCTGCGCTTTCGCCCCGCAAACGGAATGGCCGTGCTGGTGCGCGGCCGCGTGACCCTGTACGAGGCGCGCGGCGAGCTGCAGATGATGGCCGAGTTCATGGAGCCGATGGGCGCCGGCGCCTTGCAGGTGGCCTTTGAGCAGCTGAAAGCGCGGCTGGCCGCCGAAGGGCTCTTTGCGGCCGAACGCAAAAAGCCACTGCCGGCGCTGCCGCGCAGGATCGGCGTCATTACCTCACCGCGCGGGGCGGTGATCCAGGACATTTTGAATGTGCTGCGGCGGCGCCATCACTCGCTGGGCGTGCTGCTGTATCCGGCGCTGGTGCAGGGTGAAGGCGCGGCCGAGGAGTTGACGGCGGGCGTGCGCTACTTCAACCAGCAGGCCGCGGGCGGAGCCCACGCGGTGGACGTGATTGTGCTGGCGCGCGGCGGTGGCAGCCTGGAGGACCTGGCGGCCTTCAACGACGAAGCTCTGGCGCGGGCGGTGGCCAACAGTGAGTTGCCGGTGATCTCCGCCGTGGGGCATGAGACGGATTTCACGATCTGCGACTTTGTGGCCGACCTGCGGGCTCCCACGCCTTCGGCCGCGGCCGAGCTGGTGGTGCGCTCGCATCACGAGATTGAAGAAGAAGTGGCCGGACTGGCCAGCCGGCTGCGGCGGGCGATGCAGTACAAGCTGTTGTACGAACGCCAGCAACTGACGGCGCTGGAGCGGCACAGGGTGTTCGCCCGCATGGAGGATTGGATCGCGCGCCGGCAGCAGAGGGTGGACGAGCTGCTGTACCGGCTGGAGAGCCTGGTGCGGGCCCGGCTGGGCGAGAGTGGACGGCGGCTGGAGCTGGCGCTGGCGCACCTGAATCGGCGCGAACTGGGCCAGCAATTGCAGTTGCAGCAGGGGCGGCTGGCGGCACGCGCGGCGGAGCTGACGACCTCCATGCGCGCCGGGCTGCTGCGGCGCCGTACGCGGCTGGAACAGGCCAAGGGCAAGCTGGAAGCGCTGTCGCCACTGGCAATCCTGGAACGCGGCTACTCCCTGGTGTTTGATGCGCAGGGGCAACTGGTGAAGGATGCCGCGAGGCTGGCCGCGGGTGACCTGCTGCGGGCCCGGCTGGCTCGGGGAGAGGTGACGGCCCGGGTGGAGCAGACGAGCGCGCCAGAGGGGCACGGCAAGCCTCCTGCGGAGGCAAAGAGCGCACGAGGCGACAACGCGGCGCGGCCACAAAAAGCACGAAAAGAGAAATAAATCTCCCATCCGGGAGTCGAGGTTGGGGCGCTTCTCCACCCTATGGCCGCCGCCTGCTTTACAATGGAGAATCCCCGCGGAGTCGGCCGCACTCTCAATCTCCCCGGCCCGGGGTGACCTTGAAAGGAGACCATGGCGACGCTACCGCAACTCACGGGCCTTGCGCCGCACCTGACGTGGGGCTCCATTCTGGACATCCTGCTGGTGGCGTTCCTCATCTACCAGCTGCTGCTGCTGGTGCGGGGCACGCGCGCGGTGACCATGATGACCGGCGTGGGCGCCCTGGTGGTGGTCTTCTACATTGCGCACCTGGGCAACCTTCGCACCCTGGACTGGCTGGTGGGCACCATCCTGCCCTACAGCATCTTCGCCCTCATCGTCATCTTCCAGACCGAGATTCGCCAGGCGCTGGCGCGGCTGGGCCGCAAGCTGACCCTCTCCCGCGGCACGCAGAACAGCGCGGCCGACGCCTACGACGACATTGTGATGGCCGCCACGGCCTTCGCGCAGGACCAGACCGGCGCACTGATCGTGGTGGAGCGCGAAATCGGATTGCGCACCTACATTGAGAGCGGAGTGGCACTGGATGCCCTGCTGAGCTACGACCTGCTGGCCACGCTCTTCCGCCCCAGCGCGCCGCTGCACGACGGAGCGGTCATCCTGCAAAAGGATCGCGTGGCGGCCGCGGCCTGCTTCCTGCCGCTGAGCATGAATCCGCTGCTCAGCAACCAGATGGGCACGCGCCACCGCGCCGGCATCGGCATCACCGAGGAGACGGACGCGGTCAGCGTCATCGTCAGCGAAGAGACCGGCGGCATCAGCGTGGCGGTGGGCGGACAGGTGGAGCGCGATCTGACTCCCGCGCAATTGCGGCTGCGGCTGAACCAGTTGCTGGGCCGCTATGCGCCGGCCGCGGCAGCCAGCGGCGGCAGCCACGCCTGGACGGCTCCCGCGGTGGATACCGGCACGACGCACGGAGGGGACCGGTGATCAAGCGGCTGCGGCACCTAATCTTCGATCACTTTGGCCTGAAGCTGCTGGCGCTGCTGATCGCTTTCCTGATGTGGTATGGCGTGGCGCACGATCCCGTGAGCGAGGTTTCGCTGCAGGTCCCGGTGGAGTTCAGCCGTCCGCCGCAGGGACTGGATTACACCAGCGACGTGACTCCGCAGGTGCAGATACGCCTGCGCGGTCCGGCGCGAATTCTGCGCGACCTGCCGCAGGAGAGCGTGCATGCCATGGTGGACCTGCAGGGCGCAGCTCCCGGCGAGCACACCTACGACCTGGACAACAGCAACATTCGCGTACCGCACGGCGTGGAAGTGATGCAGGTGACGCCGAACCGCCTGCGGCTCGTCTTTGACACCCGGCTGACACGCCAGGTGCCTGTGATTCCGCGCGTGGTGGGCATTCTGCCTCCGGGCTACCGCATTGAGACCGTAACGGCCAGCCCGGCGACGGTGACCATTGTGGGCCCGGCCAGGCATGTGGACGCCGTGGAGCGCGCGGTGACCGACGCGGTGGACGTAACCGGGGTGGCCGGCAAAGCCAGCTTCCAGACCTCGGCCTTCCTGCCTGACCCGCTGGTACACATCAAGGGCGGCGGCCCGGTGCGGGTGCTGGTGACCACACAGAAAATAACCTCTCGAACCGGAGCACAATGACGTGGCTGTAACCCCCGCGGCGAAGACCCGCCAACTGTTCGGCACCGACGGAATTCGCGGCGTTGCCGGTGAATACCCTCTTGACCGTGCCACGGTGTATGCCATTGGCCGGGCCTGCGGCACGCGCGTTGCGCGGCTGAAGAACGGCGCCCGCGTGGTGCTGGGGCAGGACACGCGCGAGAGCAGCGCATGGATCGCCGAGGCCCTGGCGCAGGGATTGCGCGACGGAGGCTGCGGCTTTGCCAGCGCCGGAGTGCTGACAACTCCGGGAGTGGCCTACCTGACGCGCACCCACGGATTCGCCGCCGGCATCGTCGTGAGCGCCTCGCACAATCCCTGGCAGGACAACGGCATCAAGCTGTTTGGCGCCAACGGCATGAAGCTGGCCGACGAGATTGAGCATGAGATTGAGGCCGAGATCTTCGAGCACCTCAGCGAGCTGGCCAGTCACGCGCCGGCGGCGGGTGAGCTGGCCGCGCAGATTCTTCCGGGCGAGGCCGCACTACGGGCGGACTACGAAACATGGCTGGCGCAGAGCGTGGACTCATCCCTGCTGCGCCCCCTGAAGGTTCTGGTGGACTGCGCCAACGGGGCGGCCAGCGCTATTGCCGGGGAGCTGTTTGCGCGGCTGGGCATACAGGCCGAGACCCTGCACACCACGCCGGACGGACATAATATCAACCTGGGCTGCGGCGCGCTGCATCCGGAGCACGTGGCGGCCGAGGTGGCGCGACGCAAAGGCGAGTTCGACCTGGGCATCACCCTCGACGGAGACGCCGACCGCGCACTCTTCAGCGACGCCCTGGGCAACGTGGTAAACGGCGATGCCGTGCTGCTGCTGGCCGCGCGCGATATGCACTCCCGCGGACGGCTGGCGAAGGACACGGTGGTGGCCACCACGATGAGCAACATGGGACTGGAGAAGGCTCTGTCGGCGTCGGGCATCAACATGCTGCGGGCCAACGTGGGTGACAAGTATGTGCTGGAGCAGATGCTGGCCACGGGCGCACAGTTGGGCGGTGAGCAGAGCGGCCACATTCTGTTTATGGATGGCGATTCCACCACGGGCGACGGGCTGCTGACGGCCTTGCGCGTGATGGAAGTGGTGGCGCGCGCAGGACGGCCCCTGCATGAGTTGATCGCCGACTTCAAGGTCTTTCCGCAGGAGATTCGCAACGTGAAGGTGCGGGAGAAGCTGCCCATGCAGGAGCTGCCCACGGTGCAGGCGGCGATTGAGGCCGCCGAGCGTGAACTGGACGGCAACGGGCGGGCCGTGATTCGCTACAGTGGCACGGAGAAGCTGGCACGCGTAATGATTGAAGCCGAAAGCGAAGTGCTGATGCGGAAGCATGTGACGGCCATCGCCGAGGCGTTGCAGGCAGCCATCGGCATATAAGGAATTCGAGATCATCTTGTTCGAAAGAACAAGGCGCTCGACGGAAGGACAACATCATGAAACGGACTTTTGCGATCGTACTGCTGATTGGTGCGCTATGCGTAGCGGCGCTGGCACAGTCAGCTGTGGCCGCGTCTCCCGTGGCACAGGCTCCCGCCACGCAGGCGCCGAAGGTGCTGCTGAAGGTGACCGGGGCGGTGGCAACTCCGCTGACGCTGACGGCCGCGGACTGGGCAAAATTGCCGCGCGCGACGGTGGCGGCGCATCGCGGCCACAAGCCGGAGATGTCACAGTTTGAGGGCGTGCTGCTGAAGACGCTGCTGGAAAAGGCGGGCGTGCTTGATGCGAAGACTCCGCTGAAGGGCCATGGCTATTTGCGCTACGTGCTGGTGAAGTGCGACGACGATTACAGGACGCTATTCAGCCTGGCCGAAGTGGATGACGCGACCGGCTCCACAACCGGCGTACTGCTGGCCGACAAAGTGAACGGCGAGCCGCTGGAGATTCGCGAGGGACCGCTGCAGCTGATCGTTCCCACCGACAAGCGCCAAGCTCGCTCGGCGCGGATGGTGGTGGAGATTACGCTGGTGAGCGTGGAGTAAGAGCAAGCCTCCTCGTCCTAGATTGAATTTTCCAAGAAAACAGGCCCACACAGCGCGTTATCCACTGTGTGGGCCTTTGACTTATGTGAGATTGCGAAGCGCCGCCGTTACACGCTGGCGACGATCTCCTCTTCCTCCTCCTTCGTTTCTTCACTGGATTCCAGCACATCCTCGTAGGCGTGCTCGCCGAAGAGCGCGTCGTCCAGGCCCTTCACTTCGTCCTTGGGCTGCACCTTGACCGGGGTGAAGACGTCAATCAGCCGAAGCATTCCCAGGGTGAAGGCGAAGGCCCACACCGAGGAGAAGAGCGTGGCTGCCAGTTGCTTGAAGAAGAAGACATGGTTGCCCAGCAGCAGGCCATCCACGCCCGCGGGGTTGAAGCGCTTGTCGGCAAAGATGCCCAGCATCACGATGCCGAGGAAGCCTCCCACGCCGTGCACGCCCCATACATCCAGAGCGTCATCCCAGTGCAGCCAGTTTTTCAAAGCCACGGCGTAGAAGCAGACCACTCCGGAGACGATGCCGATGATGACGGCCGTTGAGGGCGAAACGTACCCGGCGGCAGGAGTGATGGTGGCGAGTCCGGCGACGGCTCCGGTGAGCAGTCCGAGGAAGCTGGGCTTGTGCTGGCTTTGGCTGAGCCAGGCGACC
The DNA here is from genome assembly GCA_963719655.1 of uncultured Acidobacteriota bacterium. Taxonomy (GTDB): domain Bacteria; phylum Acidobacteriota; class Terriglobia; order Terriglobales; family Acidobacteriaceae; genus TOLSYN. The sequence continues at coordinate 6,412 of CAVRDQ010000041.1, forward strand.
AGCAGCCAGGTGACGGCCGCAAACGACGCGGCGATATCCGTGTTGAGGAAAGCCGTGACCGTCACGGAGTCCACGCGGAACTCACTGCCGGCGTTGAAGCCGTACCAGCCAAACCAGAGCAGTCCGGTGCCGAGAGCAACCAGTGGAACGCTGTGCGGACCGCGGTCCATCACGCGGCGCTTGCCCACGTAGAGCACACTGGCCAGGGCGGCCACGCCCGCGATGTTGTGCACCACGATGCCGCCGGCGAAATCGAGCACTCCCCACTGCTGCAGCATGCCGCCGCCCCACACCATGTGGACGAATGGGAAGTAAACGAAGGTCAGCCAGGCCGTGAGGAAGAGCATGTAGGCCTTGAAGGTGACGCGGTTGGTGAAGGCTCCGGAGATGAGCGCCGGAGTGATGATGGCAAACATCATCTGGTAGGCGACGAAGACGAAGAGCGGGATCGTCTCATTGGCCGGTGAGGGCGTGTTGAGCGTGATGTTGCGCATCAGCGCGTAATGCATGTTGCCGGTGATGCCATGCCAGTCTCCGCTGAAGCACATGGAGAAGCCGTAGGCGTACCAGATGACCGTGGTCCAGCCCATGCTGACGAAGCTCTGGATCATGATGGCCAACACGTTCTTGCGGCCCACCAGGCCGCCATAAAAAAACGCCAATCCTGGCGTCATTAACATCACGAGGCTGGTGCACAAAAGCATGAAGCCGGTATTGCCGGTATCAAGATGAAGCATAAAGATGCCTTTCAATTGATTTGAATGGAAAAAGAGTGCGGGGGTGTTGCGGAAGCGTGCGAAGGACAAGCATCTGGAAATTCATAGAAAAACCGGGGCAACCCAGCACTATCTGCCGCAAATCGAGTGCCCGTCTGTGAGCCGCCTCACGTCGCGCTGTGAGATGAGCTTGCAGAAGCAAGGTCAGGGTCGTTTTCGGTCCTCTGTTTGTACGGCTTAGCAGCTATTCGTGGCCGGCGGGAATGATCGAATGGCGCGGCGCTCAGCGTGGCTGGGCGGCGCCGCCGCGCACGTGGCGCAGCACGGCCTCCACCTCGCGGGAGATGTCGTCGTCGCCGGTTACAACCAGGTCGGCGAACTGGCGAGTGGGGTGAACGTACTGGCGGGCCATGGGCAGCACCGTGGTGTGGTACTGCTCCAGCACGCTTTCGCGGGTGCGGCCGCGCTCGCGAATATCGCGCTCGATGCGGCGCTCAAGGCAGATCTGTTCGCCGAGATCCACAAAGACCTTGGTGCCCTGCATATGGCGCAGCTCCTTCCAGTGCAGGGCGAAGAGACCTTCCACGATGACGAAGGGGTGCGGCGCGAGGGGCTGGGTGTGGCCGGTGCGGGTGTGGGTGGTGAAGTCGTAGACCGGGCGCTCAATGACCTGGCCCTCGTAGAGTTCGCGCGCCTGGCGTAACAACAGGTCGGAGTCCAGCGCCTCGGGGGAATCGAAGTTATAGTGCGCGCGCTGCACCATGCTGAGGTGGTCGAGCTCGCAGTAATAGGAGTCGAGGTGGAAGAGAACGGCGTCGAGCTTCTCCGCCAGGTGCGCGGCCAAATAGCTTTTGCCCGCACAGGAGGGGCCGGCAACTCCGATGAAGTACGGCTTCATGTTCCTTCTGACTCCGACAAAAGCGGCCACGCGGGCCGCCGGATTACCGCTGCTCCGCTGCGATGCGGGGCAACACGGCTTTCAATAGCGCAAGGAAGGTGCCGCGCACCCGCTCGCCAGTCTGCAAAACCTCTTCGTGATTCAACTCGCCGGGCCCCATGCCGGCGGCCATGTTGGTGACGCAGGAGATGGCCATCACCTCCAGGCCCATGTGGCGCGCGACGATGACCTCCGGCACGGTGGACATGCCGACCAGGTCGGCGCCAATCGTGCGCAGGAAGCGAATCTCGGCCGGCGTCTCGTAACTGGGGCCGGCCAGCGCGGCGTACACGCCCTCCGGCAACGCGATGCCAAGTTCGCGGGCCGCCTGCTGCGCCAACTGGCGGAAGCGCGCACTGTAGGCCTCGCTCATGCCGGGAAAGCGCGGGCCGAAGCGTTCGTCGTTGGGACCAGTGAGCGGATTCGAAGCCTGCAAATTGATGTGGTCGCTGAGCAGCACGAGCGCGCCCTGGCCATACGAAGGATTGATGCCTCCGGCGGCATTGGTCAGCAACAAACTCTTGATCCCTAACTGGCCGAGCACGCGAACCGGGAAAGCGGCCTCGCGACTGGTGTAGCCCTCGTAAGGATGCACGCGGCCCTGCATGACGGCCACCGTGAGCGGGCCGAGTTTGCCGATGACCATGCGTCCGGCGTGGCCGATGGCCGTGGAGTGCGGAAAGTGCGGAATCTCCGCGTAGGGGATGGCCACGGACTCCGCGAGCTCGTCGGCGAACGCGCCGAGGCCGCTGCCGAGAACGACGGCCACCGTGGGCTGTGCAAGTTGTGGATGCGCGGCCAACACGGCGCGGATGGCCGCCGCAGCTTCTTCGGCGCGGAGGAACTCGTCTGCAATCTGCGAACTCACAGCAGGACTCCCACGATGCAGGCCGACATCAGGTTGGCCACCGTGCCGGCGATCATCGCCTTGAAGCCCAGGCGGGCCAGGTCGCCGCGGCGAGAAGGCGCCAAGGCACCGAGGCCGCCGATCTGAATGCCGATGGAGCTGAAGTTGGCAAAGCCGCAGAGGGCAAAGGTGGCGATGGTGAACGAGCGCGGATCGAGCATGGCGCGCTGCGGGCCCAGCATGCCGAAGGCGATCAGCTCATTGCCCACCATGCGCACGCCCAGCAGGTTGCCGATGGCGCTGCAATCATGCCAGGGCACGCCGATGATCCACGCGATGGGTGCGAAGCAGACGCCGAAGATTTTTTCCAGGCTGGCGGGGAACCATGCAAAACCATGCGCGACCAGCCAGTTGTGGGCTCCGCCGAGAACGGTGTTGATGAGGAAGATGATGGCGAGGAACGAGATCAGCATGGCGGCCACGTTCAGGGCCAGCTGCAGACCGTCGCTGGTGCCCTTGGCGGCCGCTTCCAGAACATTGCTGGCGCGCTCTTCCTTGGGCATTTCGGCGCCGCTGGCCGTGGCTGGCGTCTCCGTCTCCGGGACCAGCATTTTGGCGACAGTCAGCGTGCCAGGGGCGGTCATGATGACCGCGGCGAGAAGATGCTCCGGGGCAACGCCGGTGGCAATGTAGGCGGCCATGATGGAGCCCGAAACGTGCGCCATGCCAGCGGTCATCACCACCATCAACTCACTTTGTGTAAGCCCGGCAAGAAAGGGACGGATGGTGAGCGGAGCTTCCGTCTGCCCCATAACGATGGAGGCGGCGATGTTGAGCGACTCGGCGCCACTGGCGTTCATCGTCTTTTCCATCACCACGGCGACGATGCGGATGAGAAACTGCATCACTCCAAAGTAGTAGAGGATGGCGAAAAAGGCGGAGATGAAGATGATGGCCGGCAGAACCTGGAGTCCGAAGATGAAGCCGACTTTGCTTTGCGCGGCGGGGCGGCCGAGCTCTCCGAAGACGAAGGAGGAGCCGGCGAAGCTGCAGTCCAAAAGCTTCTTCGCTCCGGCGCCGGCGGCGGCAATGGCGCGCTGGCCCCAGACGACCTTGGTGACGAAGATGGCGAAGACCACCTGGAGTGCGACTCCGGTGGCCACGACGCGCCAGCGGATGGCCTTGCGGTTGGTGGAGAACAGCCAGCAGAGGGCCAAGAAGATCACGAGGCCCAGCACTCCGGTGAATCGTCCCATTCGCCTACTTCTCCCTTACGGCCGAAACTTGAGAAATCAGAGCAGCTTGCCGCGAAGAATCTTCTGCACCAGCGGCCGCGCGACAGGCTTCTGCGGGGCGATGGTGTACGCAGCTTTGATCACGGGCAGCGCCTCATTGAGACGCATTGTTTCATTGTAATGAATGGTACACAGGGTTTCGCCCGACTGGATGGGATCTCCCACTTTTTTATGCAGAACGATGCCGACAGATGGGTCCACCAGGTCTTCCTTGGTCTGGCGTCCGCCGCCCAGCAGGACTCCGGCCACGCCCATGCGTTCGCACTCGATGGCCGTGATGAAACCCGAAGCCGGGGCCGCGACCGTGGTGGTGTGCGCGGCGTGCGGCAGCAGCGCAAGGTCGTCCACGGCGGCAACAAGGCCACCCTGCTCGCCAACGAGCTGGCGAAAGCGCTCAAGGGCCTGGCCGTTACGCAGCAATTCTTCGCACAGGGCGCGGCCTTCGGCAACATCCTTAACGCGGCCACCCAGGACGAGCATCCATGCGCCGAGTTCCAGCGTCAGCTCGACCAGGTCATCCAGGCCCGTGAAGTTGCCGCGCATCACCTCGACGCACTCGGCCACCTCCAAAGAGTTGCCGATGGCGCGGCCGAGGGGCTGATCCATGTCCGTGATGAGGGCGACGACCTTCTTACCCATCTCCTCGCCGGTTTCCACCATCAGGCGGGCGAGGAATTCACTGTCCTCGGCACTCTTCATGAAGGCGCCTGAGCCGGTCTTGACGTCCAGCACGAGTCCGTCAATGCCCTCGGCCAGCTTCTTGCTCATGATGGAGGCGCAGATGAGATAGGGGCTCTCGACGGTTCCGGTGACATCGCGCAGGGAGTAGAGCTTTTTGTCGGCCGGGGCGAGTTCCGCGGTCTGGCCGATCATGGCGCAGCCGATCTTTGAGAGGATGCGGCGGAACTCTGCGAGATCGAGGTTGACGTTGAAGCCGGGGATGGCTTCCAGCTTATCGAGCGTGCCGCCGGTGTGGCCCAGGCCGCGTCCGCTGACCATGGGCACCTTGACGCCTGCGGCGGCCACGAGCGGCGAGAGAATCAGCGAGGTTTTATCGCCGACTCCGCCGGTGGAATGCTTGTCCACCTTGCCGCCGGGGAGATCACTGAAGTCGAGCACACTGCCGGAGTGCAGCATGGCCTGGGTAAGCGCCGCGGTCTCCTGCGGGTTGAGGCCGCGCAGAAAGGCAGCCATCAGAAAGGCCGACACCTGGTAGTCGGGCACCTCTCCACTGGTGTAGGCGGAGACGATCCATTCGATCTCTTCGCGCGAGAGAGTCTTGCCGTCGCGCTTGTTGCGGATCAGTTCAACGAAGAGCATCCGGAGCCATTCGGCCGCCGCAGAATACCGTCCAGCGGTAGCGATATTGTTGAGTAACTTGAGATTATCCCACGCGGATGGCCGGACGGGAAACGCCATCTATCCGGCGCGGATGCGCTTCTCCGCCAAACCATGCACCGGCCGCAAGAGAGGGCTACGGGGCTCCGAGCTCGCGCACCATGGCCACGCTGGCACTGGCGCCGATGCGGTTGGCTCCGGCTTCCACCATGGCCAGCAGATCGGCCGCGGTGCGAATGCCTCCAGCGGCCTTGACGCCAATCTTCGCTCCCACCACGCCGCGCATCAGGCTGACGTCGCCGGAGGTTGCGCCGGAGGTGGAAAAGCCGGTCGAGGTCTTGACGAAGTCCACCCCGGCGGCGGCCGCCAACTGGCAGACGAGAATCTTCTCCTCGGTGGTGAGCAGGCAGGCCTCGATGATGGTTTTGAGGATGGCTCCGCTGCGGTGGGCCATGCGGGCCAGCGACTGCATCTCCATCTGCACCAGGTCGCGGTCTCCACTTTTGAGCGCGCCGATGTTGATGACCATGTCGAGTTCGTCGGCGCCCAGGCGGAGCGCATCCACGGCCTCGGCCAGCTTGGCCGTGGTGGTGGTGGCACCCAGGGGGAAGCCGATGACGGTGCCGACCAGCACTCCGCTGCCGGCCACTTCGGCCTTGCACTGCGCAATGTTCGCCGGGTTCACCATCACCGAGCAGAAGCCGTACTCGACGGCCTCGGCGCAGAGCTTCGCAACCTGCGTGCGGGTGGCTTCGGGTTTGAGAAGTGTGTGGTCTATCAGCCGGGCGGCCAGTCGCCAATCCTGACGGATGGCCTCGGCGGTGGGGTGCAAAACAATAGATTCAGACATCCGGATTCCTGTCATGGGCCGCGCAAGGCGGCCCGCCGACAGATAGTATACCCTCCGGGCCGGAACGCGGCGGGATGCTACGGGACGATACTAGGGAACAATGCAGATATCCGGAAGATTGCGATAGCGCTCGGCGTAGTCCATTCCGTAGCCGACGACAAATTCGTCGGGAATCTCAAAGCCGGAATAGTCGGCCTGGATAGGCTGCTGGCGGCGGCATTTCTTATCCAAAAGGGCGGCAATGCGGAAGCTCTTGGGCTTGTGCGCCATGATCATCTTCTTCAGATACATCATGGTCAGGCCGGTGTCGAGAATGTCCTCGACGAGGATGACGTTGCGTCCTTCCATGGACTGGTCCACGTCCTTTTGCAGCTTGACCTCGCCACTGTTCTGCTTCTGGTTGCCATAGCTGGAGACGGCGATGAAGTCGAATGTGGAGTCGAGCTGGATTTGGCGCGAAAGGTCGCTGAGGAAGATGGCGGCGCCTTTGAGGACGCCCACCAGCACGACGGGTTCGCCCTGGAAGTCCCGGGTAATCTGCGCGCCAATCTCGGCGACGCGGACGGCAATCTGTTCGCGAGAGAAAAGAACTTTCAGGTCAGGCACGATGGAAGGCTCCCTGCTGCAAAAAAGAGGAAACGGAAAGAGGGATGTTAGAAGGTCTGGAGGAAAGTTGCAAGCCTAGCACGAGGGACGGCGCGACTCGGCATGGCCATTCGCGATATCATTTCCTGTCCAGGCATTTGGGGAGCAACTCCCCGGGAGGAACGAATGCGCCAGCAGAGCGCAGCATGGGTCGCAGTAATTCTGGCAGTTACCCTAGGCAGCACGGGCCACGCCTCACAGATCCAGGCTTTCAAGAATTCACCGGCTCGGCCCGCGACGGCGGCGCATGAGATAGCCCGGGAGCAGTCGGAGGGTGTTCATACTCCGGATACGCCGGAGGGGCGCGCGGAGAAGGCCCTGAATGATGCGCACTTCAACCGCGGAGCCCTGTATGCCCTGCTTCGCGAAATGCCCAAGGGCGGCGATCTGCACATCCACCTCACCGGCGCGGTCTATGCGGAAAGCCTCCTGGGGTATGCCGCCGACAGCGGACTGTGCCTGGACCGCCGGACCTTGGTGCTGAGCGAGCCGGCGGCCGGGGCAGGCTGCAAAGAAGGACAGGCCGAGGCACGCACCGCACTCACCGACACCGTGCTTTACCGCGACGCGATTGACGCCTGGTCCATGCGTGGGATGCGTCCCGATATGGACGGCCACGACCATTTCTTCGACAGCTTTGCGAAATTCACCGCCGCCACCGATGCGCACTTGGGCGAGATTCTGGCCGAGGTGAAGGCGCGCGCCGCCGACGGCAACGTGCAGTACATGGAGCTGATGCTGTCGCCCGATCATGGACGCGCCGCGGCGCTGGGCGAAAAGGTGGGCTACGATCCCGACCTGGCCGCCATGCGGAAGAAGATGCTGGGACCGGATCTTGAGGCCGCCGTGGCCGAGGCACGCAAGAATCTGGATGAGATGGAGCAGACGGCCAAGGCGCGGCAGCACTGCGAGATCACTCCGGAAGCGCACAACGGGCCTTGCTCGGTGCACGTGCGCTACATTTACAGCGTCAGCCGCGGCGCGCGCCCGGAGCGTGTCTTTGCGCAGATCCTGCTGGGCTTTGAGCTGGCAACCCGCGATCCCCGCGTGGTAGGCGTCAACCTGGTGCAGCCCGAGGATGGCTACCTCTCCATGCGCGACTTCCGCCTGCACATGCGCATGGTGGGTTATCTCAAGGGACTGTATCCGGAGGCGCACGTCAGCCTGCACGCCGGAGAGTTGCGTCCGGGACTGGTTCCTCCTGATGGCCTTCGCTTCCACATCCGCGAGTCGGTGGAGGTGGGCAAGGCCGAGCGCATTGGCCACGGCGTGGACGTGATGTACGAGGAAAACCCCCACGACCTGCTGAACGAAATGGCCCGCCGCAATGTGCTGGTGGAGATCTGTTTGACCTCGAACGATGGCATCCTGGGCGTGCGCGGGCGGCAGCATCCGCTGGCCGCATACCTGAAGGCCGGCGTGCCCGTGGCCCTGGCCACGGACGACGAGGGCGTGAGCCGAAGCGAGATGACCACGGAGTACGAACGCGCCGTGCTGGAGCAGAACCTGGATTACCTGACGCTGAAGAAGATGGCGCGCACAAGTTTGGAGCACAGCTTTTTGACCGGCCAGAGCCTGTGGAGCGACCCGCACAAGTTCACCGCCGTGCACGAGTGCTCGGGCGAAAAGCCCCTGGCGATTCCCGGCAGTGCGTGCTCAAAATTTTTGAGCGGCAGCGAGAAGGCGCGTGAAGAGTGGCGGCTGGAGCGTCGCTTCGCGGAGTTCGAGAGTAAGTTCTAATTTGCGACAGTGAAAAGCCGCTCGCTTTGGCGGGCGGCTTTTCTGTTTGCAGTCAATCGAGAGCAAAGAACTTCAACGCAGTCGGAAACCTTCGGGCAGCAGATCGCGGGCCGCGAGTTCCGTCATCTGGCCGCTATGCGCACGGAAGACGACCCTGGCGTCGGGGCCGAATTCGAAGATCACCTGGCGGCAGGCTCCACAGGGCGAGCAAATGGCGCCCTCATGGTTGACCACGGCAATGGCCTCCAGTTCATGCTCGGCGCTCAGCTCGCCGGCCGCAACGGCAGAAAAGATGGCGGTGCGCTCGGCGCAGTTGGTGAGGCCGTAGCTGGAGTTCTCCACGTTGCAGCCGGTGAAGACTTTTCCGGAGCGGGTGAGGATGGCCGCACCGACGCGAAAGCCGCTGAAGGGCGCATAGGCCTTCTCCGCCGCCTGACGGGCAGCGGCCAGTAACTGCTCTGCGCGGGCGTGCGTGGGCTGACTCACCGCTGGCCACCCGCCATGGTCTTGGGCGCCACGCACTGGCGAGGCTCGCGCTTTTCGCCGTGCCAGGCTTCGGGGTCTTCGGCGGAATCCACCCACGCGGTGTACCACATGTCGAGCAGCATCTGCGCTCCGGCGGCCAGGCGCTGGCGAATGAACTCGCGTGACTCCGGCGTGCCGTGGCCCTCGAATCCGCAATCGCGCTCGAGCTGGTAAGCATGCTCGATCTCACCCTGCGAGGTGCGCAGGTAGGCCAGGTAATCCTCAAAGGGATGCGCGAGATGGCGCGGCGCGACCAGCAGGCCGTCAATCTTTGTGACCTCCGGGTTGGCGTTGACGAAGTGCGTCTCCATCTTGCTGTGCACGTCGTGCGCGGTGCTGTAACCCCTCGGGTTCGGACCGGTCCAACCGTTGTATTGCACGCTGGTGTGCATGGGGTTGGAGCCGTCGCCGACGTAGTGGCCGAGCCAGCCGGCGTAAAAGATGGCATCGGCTTCCGCGTCGGCCGTCGAACGGCCCTCGGCCTTGGCGTGGCGATACTCGCGCAGGGCGACCTTGAGGCGGTCAAAGACCTCAATGGTGATGTAGGGCTGGAAGCCGATGCGCTCTGGCTGCGGCAGGTTGGCCTCAGGATGCTTGGCGCGATATTCGTAGACGGCGGCAATGAAGCGATAACGGTCCGCGGGCAGCGTCTTCATCCAATCCACGTACTCCAAGTCAATGAAGTGGTCAGGAGCCTGCGCGTCGTTGAGAGGCTTCTCAAGATTGGAGCGCCAGCGGTCGGGCTCCGGACCGAGGAAGGTCAGGTGCCCTTCAGCGGCCTTCAGAAACCCCGGCATGCTGGAGGGGATATTGGCGGCGGCGGCGTGGTTGACGGCCATGTGGCCGTTGTCTCCCCAGGCAAAAGCAAGGGTGGATGGCAGAACAACCAGGGCGGCGGCGAGCAGCAGAAAAGTGAGTTTACGCATAGCGAAATGACCTTCCGGAAGGAACTCTAGCACCGCGCGGGCGGCGGCTACAACCGCGCGTGCCGGAGGCAATGGCTACTTCTGCGCGCCGCGGCCCAGGGCGGCCGCCGTGGAGTCGCGCAGCTTCTGCAACTCGGCCAGGTTGGGCTCAAAGCAGCGGCGGCAACGCGCCTCATACATCCCGGCGGCGCCCACCACGACGAGCTCGTTGCTCTCCACCAGGCGTTGGGTGTGCTTCGCCGGATTGCCGCACTGCATGCAGATGGCGAGCGTCTTCTGGATCTCATCGGCGATGGCGAGCAGCTCCGGCATGGGATGAAAGGGGCGGCCCAGGTAGTCGGTATCCAGGCCGGCGATGATGACGCGCTTGCCCATGTCGGCCAGCCGCACGGAAAGGTCAATGATGCCTTCGCCGAGGAACTGCGCCTCGTCCACGCCAATGACCTCGGAGCGCGGATCAATGAGCGCCTCCATCTCGGCGGCGTCCTTGACGCTGCGGCTGCTGATCTTGAAGTCGCTGTGGCTGATGATCTGGTCGTCAGAGTAGCGCTGGTCAATGCCAGGCTTGAAAACCTGCACCCGCTGGCGGGCGATCTCCGCCCGGCGCAGGCGGCGAATCAGTTCCTCGCTCTTGCCGCTGAACATGGGGCCGCAGACGACCTCGATCCAGCCAATGTTGCCCTTGGTAAAGTTCATTTCTTCCCCTGCTCCAGGCGGGCGTACCGCCACGCGTACGTAAATAACAGAGCCATCACCCAGGAAGCGACCACTATCATCCGGCGCGCCCATCCCACGGCGGTTCCCTGTGCCAGTCCCAATGTACCGCTCAGCGCGGCAATCCACCACAGGGCGGAGACAAAGCCCAGGCGGCGGCGCGCTTTGGCCGCTCGAACCGGGTCCATGGCAACGGATGGGTCGTGCGGATTTTGCTCTACGTCGTGCCCTGCGTTATTCATCAGAATTTATCGGGATTCATCGGGTGAATCGCTTTCTCAGTCTAGTGTCGGCGCCAGCGGTGCGAGCGTTTGGCGGCGCAGATACTCGTGCAGCTCGTCAAAATCTGCGAAGACCTGTTCAGCGCAACCCAGAATCCAGCCGCTGATCTGCTCCGGGGGAAGTTTGGTGACCAGGTAGACGGGAATGCCGCGGCGGTGGGCCAGTGTCAGCTCACCCTGCGATCCCGCACCCTTGCCCGCGTGCTCGTCCCAGTAAGCGATGATGCAATCCGTGCGCTGCTCGATCCAGTCCAGATCGTAACGGATGATCTTGCGGATGGTGTGCTGAAAGCGCTGGAGGTCGGTCTTCTTCCATGCGCGGAAGTGGAGAACCTCTTCGTCGGTGAGGTCCTTCTTTTCATCGAGCGCCGGGTCGTAGACCTGGTGGCCCAGCTCAAGCAGAAAGCGTGTGACCTCAGCCCGCCAGGCCTTGCCGTGGTCGGGAGAGTACTCGATGGCTCCGCAAAGATAAATCTGCATGTGTGGTGGAAGCCCGCAGTGGCGGGTGAACTTGATTTTCGTGCGCGGGGTGCTCAAGGTCAACCGGAAACTACGGTGGCGCGCGCGAAAACGGTTGAAAACCACCCGTGCGCAGGATGTGTAACCGATGGAGAGAAATGCACGCCGGCCGCGCTCAGGCAAGATGAAAGAGCGTGGGCAGCACTTCTCCGGCCGTGCCTGCAAACACCTGGGTGAATGCGATGGCGTTTGCCGGATGCTCCGGGCCGACGTAGAAGGTCCTCACCGGGCGGTGCTCGGTGTGGTGCTGATTGGCCCAGTGCACAAAACTTGCCGCGGGTTGCACCACTCCGCTGGTGCCGATGACCAGCATCAGGGTGCAGCGGCTCAACTCGTCCAGAATGCGCTCCATGTGGAAGGGCACCTCGCCGAACCAGACAATGTCCGGACGGATGCGGCCACCACACTCACAGCGAGCGTGCGAGGCGGCATCGGGATAGAGGCGCGTGTCGTGAAAGGCCTCGCGCTCGCAATGGTCGCAGCGCGACCCGAAGAGTTCTCCATGCATGTGCACCAGGTTGTGAGAGCCGGCGCGCTCATGCAGGTTGTCTACGTTCTGCGTGCAGAGAAAGAAGCGCTCGCCAAGCTGATCCTCAAGCCGGGCCAGGGCAAGGTGCGCGGCGTTGGGCTGGGCCTCAACGGCCTTCTGGCGGCGCTGCGAGTAGAAACGCCACACGCGTTCGGGATCGCGCTGCCAACCGCGCGGCGTGGCGACATCCTCCACACGCTCGCCCTCCCAAAGGCCGTCGGCGCCGCGGAAGGTGGCCAGCCCGCTTTCCGCGCTGATGCCGGCGCCGGTGAGCACGAAGACGTGGTCGCGTTTACCAATGTTGATGTGGCGCGGAGGCGGCGAGGATGGCTTGCGATGTGTCATGGCCCTGTTTCTGTTCTATGCGCTGGCGGGCGCGGAGGTCAATGGGCGGAACATCCTGTTGGCGAGGCGATGTTTCATGCCCGCAAATGTTTCAGCGCGCGCCGATACCTTTCGCCACCACGGTGAGCGCGGCGGCAAAGTGATCCATCACAAACTGCCAGTCGTGGCCGCCGGGATAAATGTGCGCCTCATGCGGGACACCACGCGCGGTGAGCAGCTTGTCGAGGGCCGTGGTGCCCGCGGCAAAGCCATAACGGTCCTGGGCTCCGCAGTCGAAATAGATACTGAGTGTGCGCAGGCGCTCCGGCGGCGCGGTGCGCGCCAGGTGAAAAACGGAGTTGCGCTCGAAGTACGCCTGGTCGGGTGGGTCTCCGAAGATGCGCCCCAGCAGCCGCCGCTGCCAATCCTGCGTAAACTCGCGGGGCATCTGCTCCACCAGGGCGGGCATGTTGGCAGCAACGGCGGCGAAGCGCTCAGGATGTTCGAATGCGTAGTGCAGGGCTCCGTAGCCGCCCATGCTGACGCCGAGCACGCCACGCTGCGCGCGCGTGGTGCCAATGCGATACTTCTTCTCCATGGCGGGCAGAAACTCGCGGAAGAAGAAATCCTCGTAACGCAGTTGGCCGTCGCGGGAGTTGATGTAGAAGGAGAAGAATCCGGCCGGCGCGATGACCACCATCTCGCCAATCTTCTTCTCGCGCATCAGCCGGTCGTAGGTTGACCATCCGCCGAGGTTGATCAGCGATTGCTCGTTGTCTCCCAATCCGTGCAGGTAATACGCCACAGGATAGCGCCGCTCGGCCTGTTGCGCGTAGCTGGGTGGCAGCATGACGCAGTAAGGCACGGCACGCGCAAGAATCTTGCTCTGGAGGGTTGAGCACTCGGCGTGCGACGCGGGCTGCGCCGCGGCCAAGGTGATTGTGCCCACCATGAGGAGTGCAATCAGCGTTATGCGGCGTAGTCGCCAGCTGTGGATCGTGCGTCGGCCCATGAATTCCAATTTACCTTACTCGCAGTGCACTTACTCGTAGCGCAAGGCTTCCACCGGGTCGAGGCGCGCGGCGCGGGCTGCCGGGTAGATTCCGGCCACGACGCTGACCAGCACGGCAAACACAACTGCCGCCAGTGCCAGCCACAGTGGCACCATGAGCAGACCCTCCGGAGGCATCTTCATGCGGTGCAGATAAAGGTTGGCGCCAAGATTGATGGCGCGTCCGATCAGCCATCCCAGCACGACGCCGATGACGCCGCCGAAGAGTCCCATGGTGGCCGCCTCGGCAAAGAAGATGCGCTTTACGTCTGAGTCGCTGGCGCCGATGGCCTTCATGATGCCAATCTCGCGGCGGCGTTCGAGCACGGCCATCACCAGCGTGTTGACGATGGCCAGGGACGCCACGGCCAGCGCCAGGGAGCCGAAGATGCCGAGGAACATATCCAGCACGGCGAAGAAGCGGCGCATGCTGCGCGTGGCGTCAAGATAGGAGTAGGCCGAGAAGTGCATCTTCTTCACCGCATCTTCCACGGCCTCGGCCTGGGTGGCGGAGACCATGCGCACGGTCAGCATGGAGTAATTGCGTTCGGCGGGCTCTGAGCGCACCAGTTGCTGCGTATCGGAGGGCTGCATCAGGTCCATGGCAAGCGCCGTCTGCGTGGGAACAAAGACGCGGGCGCGGCTGATCATCCTCATGCCGCCGTAGGGCTGCTCATCCAATAGGCCGACGACGGTAAAGCTCTTCTGCTGGCGCTCGATCTGAAAGCCCTCCGGACCACCACCCTGGCGGCGCGCGTAGCGGACGACGATGGTCTTGCCCAGCAGGTTCTCAGGATTGGCGTCGAGCTTCTTGGCGAAGTCGCGCTGCAGGATTGCCTCTTCCGCCGTGGCCGAGCTGAAGAAGCGACCCTTCATCTTCTCCATCGAATCTTCATCGCGCGCCGACCATGGCAATCCGGCCAGCATGGTGAAGTTCGTGCGCTCGCCGTAATCCACCTCGGCCGTGGCGCGCACCTCCGGCGCAACCTCCTCGACGCCTGGCAAGGCAGCGATCTTCGCGCGCGCCGCATCGTCCAGCGCTGGTGATTCTTCGGGCTTGGTGGCGGCATTGTTGTCACGCTCATCGTCCATGTTGCGAGGGTCCTGCCGGCTGGTGACGAAGACGGTCTGGAACATGCCACTCTTCATCAACTGGTGGTTGGCAAAGCTTTGCAGGCCGATCCCGAGCGACATCATGGCCACCAGCGAGGCCACGCCGACGGCGATTCCAATGGTGGTGAGCGCGTTGCGCAGCCGGGCGTTGCGCATGTTGCGCGCGGCCAGCTCGAATAGATCCTGGCGGGTCATTGCGTCACCTCCACGGCCAGCAGGCGGCCATCGGCCATGTGCAGCGAGCGCCGCGCGTAGCGTGCGGCCAAAGCTGGATCGTGCGTCACCATCAGCACGGTGACGCCCATCTTCGAATTCAATTCCTCCAGCAGGGCCATGACCTCCTGACCGTTACGGCTGTCCAGGTTGCCGGTAGGCTCATCGGCCAGCAGAAGACCCGGACGGTTGGCCAGGGCGCGTGCGATGGCTCCGCGCTGCTGTTCTCCGCCGCTGAGCTGGCTGGGCTTGTGCTGGGCGCGAGCCTCCAGCCCGACGCCGGCCAGCAGTTCGCGCACGCGCTCTCGCCGCCCGGCCTTGGGGAACTCGGCGAAGCGCAGCGGCAACTCGACGTTATCGGCCAGAGTCATGTTGGGCACCAGGTTAAAGCTCTGGAAGACCATGCCGACGGTCAGCCGACGGTAGCGCGCCAGGGCCTCGGAGTCCATCTTCGCCAGCTCTGCGCCCTGCACGCGGATGCTGCCCGCAGTCAGCCGGTCGAGGCCGGCGAGCAGATTGAGCAAGGTGCTTTTGCCGGAGCCCGAGGGGCCGAGCAGGGCGGCGAACTCTCCGCGCGTGAGGGTGAAGCTGACCTCATCCACGGCGCGCACCGTGGCCTCGCCCATGCGGTAATGGCGGCTGGCTGAGATGGCCTGAATGGCCGGAATCGTGGCTGGCGGCGCGGGTGCTTCGCTCATGGCCTTCCATTGTCTCCCATCTGGCTGGCGGGGATTGTCAAGTTGTGTAATGCACCCTGCCAACGGTGATACGGAGCAGCCATGCCATCTGGTTCCAGGGGCGGGCCGCGGCGCACAAATTTCCCGGTTGACCACATGGGGAGCTTCTGGTTAGCATAAATAGGTAATGACCCGCATCCTCCATCACCGCCATCATCACCATCACACGACAGTGGTGTCGGCGGAGGCGCGCGGATCTAAGTAACAGGTAATTATCCAAGCTTCTACCCGCTGGCATCCTACGGAAACCAGCGGGTTTTTTCTTTTTGCCCGCAGGGACCCGCAGAATCGTGGCGGCGAAGGCTGAAAAGAGGAACGCAGATGCAGATTGACTTTGACAAAATGGGAGGCCTCGCGCCGGCAATTGTGCAGGATGCCGCAAACGGCGAGGTCCTGATGGTGGGCTTCATGAACCAGGAGGCGCTGGATAAGACGCTGGCCACAGGCTACGTCACCTTTTACAGCCGCACCCGCAACAAGCTGTGGACCAAGGGTGAGACCAGCGGCAACCGCCTTAAGCTCACCTGGGCGGCCACCGACTGCGACACCGACACCGTGCTGTGCAAGGTGACGGTGGAGGGCGACGGGCTGGTGTGCCACGAGGGAACGCGGAGCTGCTTCACCAAGCCGCTGGCCATTAAGGAGACCTCCAATGCCTAAGCTCCGCCTCGGAATCCCCAAGGGCTCCCTGCAGGATGCCACCATCGCTCTGTTTGCCGCCGCCGGCTTCAAGATTTACGCCAACGGCCGCAGCTACTTCCCTTCCACCGACGATCTCGAACTGGAGTGCATGCTGATCCGCGCGCAGGAGATGGCGCGCTACGTGGAGCAGGGCGTGCTCGACGCCGGCCTGACGGGCCTGGACTGGGTGGTGGAGAGCGGCCGCAAGGTAGCCACCGTCTGCGACCTGATTTACGCCAAGCAGAGCCGCGGCAAGGTGCGCTGGGTGCTGGCCGTGCCGGAGGATTCGCCCTTCCAGCGCGCCGAAGACCTGGAGGGTAAGACCATCGCCACCGAGCTGGTCGAGGTGACGAAGCAGTACTTTGCCTCGAAAAAGGTCAACGTGCAGGTGGACTTCAGCTGGGGCGCCACCGAAGTGAAGCCTCCCATGCTGGCCGACGCCATCGTCGAGGTCACCGAGACGGGCAGTTCCTTGCGCGCCAACCGGCTGCGCATCATGGAGACCGTGCTCGAGTCCAACACCCAGGTCATCGCCAACGCCAAGGCCTACGCCGACGATTGGAAGCGCCGCAAGATTGATAACATCGCGCTGATGCTGCAGGGCGCTATTGCCGCCCAGGGACGCGTGGGCCTGATGCTGAACGTGGAGAAGAAAAACCTGCCGGCCATCCTCGCCGTGCTGCCCGCATTGAATTCTCCCACGGTGAGCCAGTTGAGCGACTCCGAGTGGGTGGCGGTCAGCACCATTCTGGAAGAAAGCGTTGTGCGCGACGTAATTCCCCGGTTGAAGGAAGCCGGCGGCACGGGCATCGTCGAGTACCCGCTGAACAAGGTGGTGATGTAATGCGGCTCCTGCGCGGCGCTGAGGCCGAGGCGGCGGTGGCCAAACTGGCCAACCGCTATGCATCGTTTGACCCTGCGGTGGAGATCGCCGTGGCGGGAATCGTGAGCGAGGTGCGCTCCCGCGGCGAAGAAGCGCTGGTGGACTACGCCCGCCGCTACGACGGTCTGGGCGACGCGCAACCCGTTCGCGTGAGCGAAGAGGAGCTGAAGGCCTCGGTGGGCAAGGTGAGCCGCGATTTCTGCCACGCCATTGAGGCAGCGGCCACCAACATCCGCAACTTTGCCGAATGGCAGATGCCGCGGCCGTGGATGCGCACCATTCATCCCGGCATGCGGGTGGGGCAGGCCATCCGGCCGCTGGAGTCCGTGGGCTGCTACGCGCCGGGCGGCCGCTATCCGCTGCCTTCCACCGTGCTGATGACGGCCATTCCCGCACAGGTGGCGGGCGTCAAGCGCATCGCCGTAGCCTCACCCAGGCCTGCGGTGGAGACCCTCGCGGCGGCAGCGCTCATCGGCGTCACCGAGTTTTATCGCGTGGGCGGCGCACAAGCCGTGGCCGCCTACGCCTACGGCACCGCCAGCATTCCGCGCGTGAATAAGATTGTCGGCCCAGGCAATACTTACGTCACGCTGGCCAAAAAGCTGGTGGCATTTGATTGCGGCATTGACTTCCTGGCCGGCCCGACGGAGATCGTCTATTGCGCCAGCGAGGGCGATGCGGAGTTCATCGCCAGCGACCTGGTGGCGCAGGCCGAACACGACCCGGAGGCCCTGGCCATCTTCGTCACCAGCAGCACCAGGCTGGCGCGCACGGTGGTCAAGCAGGCGGAGCGCCAGGCCGAAGCAAACCCAATCGCAAAGCAATCGCTGGCGGCACGTGGCGTTGCCCTGGTGGCCAAGAGTCGCAAGCAGGCCATCGAGTGGACCAACGAGCTGGGCGGCGAGCATGTAACCGTCGCGCCTGAAGACATCTATGACATCAAGTGCGCCGGCTCCATCTTCCTCGGCGATTACACGCCGCAGTCCATTGGCGACTACGCCAGCGGCCCCAACCACACTCTGCCCACCGGCAACGTGGCACGTTATCGCGGCGGGCTCAACGTGTTGGACTTTGTGCGCATCATCACCTATCAGGAGGCGAGCCGCAAAGGGTTGGAGAAGATCGCGCCCACGGTGACCCTGCTGGCCGAGGCCGAGGGCCTGAAGGGCCACGCCGAAAGCGTGCGCGTAAGGCTGAAGACATCGTGGCGTGAGTGGAGTGGCGGCGGTGGGTGGGTGGGTGACGTGGTTGGTGGGTGTGGGTGGGTGGGTGGGTGGGTGGGTGGGCGGCGGGCGGGCGGGCAGCAGCTGAACACGTAGTTGGTGACTGGGTGACAGTATGAGTGCGGCGGCGTAGAGTGGGGG
>CAVRDQ010000042.1:0-24776 GCA_963719655.1 uncultured Acidobacteriota bacterium
CAATGTATTGCTTGGCCGACCGCATGGGACTGCACTCGCTGGCCTACCCGGCGATCAGCTGCGGAGTCTACGGCTACCCGCCGCAGGCCGCGGCCGAGGTGGCCGTGTGCACGGTGATTGATGAGTTGAAAGATGCGCGCAGCGTGCACGAGGCACGATTTGTGCTGTACAGTTCCGAAATGTATGAGACCTTTTTGCAGGCGGCGCACCACGAACAGCGCCGCCGCAACGCCGTACGCTGGAAGTTCATTTCCGTTCCGGCGGCAGTAGAGCGCTAGTTGAACCCACTCCACACGAGAGGCAAATATGAGCCGTAAGAAGATCATCGCCGCCAACTGGAAGATGTATAAAACCCCCGCCGAGTCACGCCAGTTCATGGAGGAATTCGTGCCCCTGGTGGCCGGCCACAAGCGGGATGAGATCGTAATTTGCCCGCCGTTTCTGGACATTGCCGTGGTGGTGGAAAAGGCCGCGGGGAGCGGCATCGAAGTGGGCGCGCAGAACATGTACTGGGAAAAAGAAGGCGCGTTCACGGCCGAGATCAGCGCAGAGATGGTGCTGGGCGCGGGCTGCAAGTGGGTCATCCTGGGCCACAGCGAGCGCCGGCAATATTTCGGCGAGACGGACGACACGGTGAACCGGCGGCTGAAGGTGGCACTGGAGGCCGGATTGGCGCCGATCGTCTGCGTAGGCGAGGTGAAGGAAGAGCGCGAAGCCGGCATCACGGAGGACGTGTTGCGGCGGCAGTGCACGCGAGCTTTTGCCGGAATCAGCACGCGCAAGGCAGCCAAGCTGGCCGTGGCCTATGAGCCGGTGTGGGCCATTGGAACCGGGCTGACGGCGACTCCGGAGATGGCCGTGGAGGCGCACGTACTGATTCGCCAGGAGGCGGCCAACGTCTTTGGCGATGACTTCGCCAAGCAGTTGCGCATTCTGTACGGCGGCAGCGTGAAGCCGGAGAACGCACACTCGCTGCTGAGCCAAACTGAGATTGACGGCGCGCTGGTGGGCGGCGCCAGTTTGAAGGCCGAGAGCTTCTCCAAGATCGTGAAGTGGTAAACCCAGCCTGTGGAAAGCTTAAGCCCGGTGCCGCTGGCACTGGGCTTTCTTTCCGCGGCGAGTTTGCTATACTCAAAGTGCGTCTGTATGCGCTCTTTGGAAGTTGAGCAACCGTTGCGATGATGGGCCTTCGGCTCCATTGCGCGGAGCCAGTGCGGAAGTGGTGGAATTGGCAGACACACCATCTTGAGGGGGTGGCGCCGAGAGGCATGCGGGTTCAAGTCCCGCCTTCCGCACCAAAACTTCCCTGTCGTCGGCCCTGGCCGAGAACAGGGCCTTCCAAGTGGTCCCCGACAGGCAAGAAGATTTGAAAATCCCGGCGTGATTCGCCGCCGGAGAGGAATTGCACAATGATCATCCTGGTCACTATCGTTCACGTTATCGTATGTCTCTTTTTGATCGCCGTGGTGCTGCTGCAGAGCGGCGCTAGCGCCGACCTGGCCGGAGCCTTTGGCGGCATGGGCAGCCAGACCGCCTTTGGACCGCGCTCCGGCGCCAACCTGCTGACCAAGCTGACCACCTGGGCGGCCATCATCTTCATGCTCACGTCGTTCACGCTGGCGGTGATGAGCGTGCGCGGCGGCAGCAGCAACGGCAGCGTGCTGGATAACAGCAAGAGCCTGCCCACGCAGAGCACTCCCGCCAAGTAAGAGAGTTTGAGCTCGATGTGAAAATCCCCGCCGCGGCGGGGATTTTGCTTTGCGCGAATATATGGCGGCGCGGGATGAACGCTCTACGAGCGGCAGCGCGAGGCCAAAAAGCCTGTGGCCAGGCTGAGGTCGAGATCGGTGACCAAGAGGCCTTCCCTGCCGTACGGCTGATAGCAGAGCAACGTGCCATCCGGGCGCGCAATGGCCGAGGTGGTTGGCGAGCCGGGGCTGGCGTAATTGACACTGGCAAAGTAGCAGGTGTTTTCCGCGGCGCGGCAGAGCATGGCCTTCTCATGGAAGCTGTTGCGCTCGTCGGCAAAGGTGGCGGGCACAAAGTCTACGGGTTCGTGCTCGGAGAGGTGAGGATGGAAGACCACCTGGGCTCCGCGGCGTGCGGCCCAGCGCACGGTCTCCGGATAACGCCAGCCCTCGTGGCAGATGGCGATGCCGAAGGTCACGCCACCTGCGGTGAACACGTGGCGCTCGCTGCCGGGAGAGTAGAGAGGATCTTCGCTGGGATCGAGTTGCACCTTGTCCTGAAAGCCCGCGATGGAGCCATCGGCCTGCACGACGAGCACAGTGGGAATAATGGAATCACCCACAAGCCGCTCCGTGCCAAGGACGACGGCGACGCCATTCTGGCGCGCTGCGGCGGCAACCGTGGCCCAGGCTGCATCAAGGAAGGCGGCGTCGGGCGGGGCCACGGACTTGCCCACGCGATAGCCGGGCACATAGCACTCCGGAAAGCAGATGATGGCAGCATGGGCCTGGGCGGCTTCGGCGATGGCAGCCTCAACGCGCGCGACGGACTGCTGCGGCGTGCTGGGAAAGGCGAGGTTGGCGAGGGCGATGCGAAGGTGGCTCATGCGGCTCTCCTTGGCCCGGGAATGTGGGAGTGAGGCTCAGCCCTGCAGAAAGGGATTGTCCTCGCGCTCCTCGCCGATGGTTGTGAGAGGGCCGTGGCCGGGAGTGACCTCGGTCTCATCGGGGAGCTCCAACACGGTACCGTGCAGCGAGCGCAGAATCTTCTGGTAGTCGCCGCCGGGCAGGTCGGTGCGGCCAATGGAGCCGGCAAAGAGCGTGTCCCCGGCGATGAGCTTGTGCTCGTCCTCAAAGTAGACGCAGAGCGAGCCCTCGGTGTGTCCGGGGGTCAGCAGGATGAGGCCGCTCAGCTTGCCGGCCGTGACGAGCTCGCCGGTCTTCGGACTCTGGTCAATCAGAACCTTGCCGGGATCCTTCATGCCGAGCCATTGCGCCTGCATGGGCAGCATGGCCACCAGCTCGGCGTCATTCTCATTCAGCAGGATGGGCGCGCCGGTGGCTTTCTTCATCTCCATGGCGCCGCCAATGTGATCGAGGTGCGCGTGGGTGACGACGATCTGCTTCACGGTGAGGCCGTGGCGATGGACGATGGCGAGGATCTCGGTGACGTCCGCGCCGGGATCAATCACGATGGCCTCGTGCGTGAGTTCGTCTCCGATGATGGAGCAGTTGCACTGCAAGGGGCCGACGGGAAGAATCTCGTGAATCATAGTGGCGATGATAGCCGCTTGGAGGGCGGGACGCCAAGCGCGACGCCAAAAGAATACGGGCGAGGAATCGCCGGGAACTAGCGCAACGAAGTGCGCAGAAGGTGCAGCACAAACGGCGCGATCAGGACGTTGAAGACTCCGGCGAGGACCATGACCAGTCCGGCGACTGCGCCCTCCTCGGCGCCAATCTCGGTGGCCTTGGCGACACCCGCGCCGTGGGCTCCCATGCCGAAGAGGCTGCCGCGCGCGATGACCGAGCGCAGAGGAATGAGGGCGAGGATCAACTCGCCGAGGGCAGCGCCGAAGACTCCCGTCAGCACGACGAAGACGGCGGTCAATTCCGGAATGCCGCCGATGTCTCCGCTGACGGTCATGGCGAAGGGTGTGCTCATGGAGCGCGGCAACAGACTGAGACGCAGGCTGCGGTCGAGTCCGAAGAAGTTTGCCAGCAGCCAGGCGGAGACCATGGCCGTGGCCGAACCGGCCAGGACTCCTGCGACCAGCACCGGCCAGTAACGGCCAATGAGGGCGCGGCGCTGCCAGATGGGAATGGCGAAGGCCACCGTGGCCGGGCCCAGCAGCGAGACGAGCCAATGAGTGTGGCCGATGTAACTGCCATAGCTCTGATGCAGCAACAGGGCCAGGATGATGACGAAGATGGGCGCCAGCATCAGTGGCGAGGTCCACCAGAGGCCGAAGCGGCGGTGGATGCGCTTGGAGATGAGATAAAAGACGATGGTGACGGCCGACCAGAAGATTCCCGCCAGCCACCACTCAGCCGCGTGCATAACCCTCCGCGCGGCGCATCAGCCAGAAGCAGAGATCGGCGGTGAGCGCCGTGACGCACATGACTGCGAAGATGCCAACCAGAATGGCGGCCAGCAGTTTGAGGCCCAGCAGGCCAAGGAACTCGCGGTGGTCGAGAATGGCCAACACGGCCGGAACGAAGAACAAAAGCATCTCACTGATGAGCAACCCGGCGCCCTTGCTGAGGCTGTGCAGGCTGATGCGTCCCGTGGCGAGCATGGCCAGCACCAGGAACATTCCTGCAATTCCGGCCGGGATGGGCAGGCGGCCCAGGTGGACGAGCAGCGAACCGGCCATCCAGAAGCCGAGCAACAGCGCCAACTGCAAACTCATCCGCCGGCGCAGGCTGCGGCGCAGTGAGATAAGAATGCGCTTGGCTGAAATTTGGAAAGAAAACATTGCTCCCACCCCTTTGAATTCAATGTACAGGCCGGAGAGACATTCGTAAAATGAATCTATTGACTGTTTATCAGTCGCAATTGGAATATACGTGCAGAGGTGAGATTCATGGAGCTGCGAACGCTGAAGGCCTTCGTCGAGGTGGTGCGCCAGGGCGGATTTTCCCAGGCGGCCAAGGTGCTGTACGCCACGCAATCCACGGTGAGCAAGGCCGTAAAGCAGCTGGAGGACGAGTTGGGCGTGCGCCTGCTGGAGCGCACGGTGCGCGGCAGCCGCGCCACGGAGGCGGGTGAGATCGTCTACCGGCGGGCGAACAGCATGATGATGGAGGGCGCCGACCTGGTGAGCGAGTTGGACGAGCTGCGCGGACTGCGCAAAGGGTCTCTCCGGCTGGGACTGCCGGCCATCGGCTCCAATGCACTGTTCGCCCCGCTCTATGCCATTTATCGCAAACGCTACCCCGGAATTGAAATTCAACTGGTGGAGCATGGCAGCCGTCGGTTGGAGGAGATGGTACTGGCCGGTGAGCTGGACCTGGGCGCCAGCCTGTTGCCCCTGCGGCGCGAGCTTGCCTGGCAGAAAGTTCGCGGCGAGCCGATTGATGTGCTGATTGCCAGCAGTCATCCGCTGGCGCGGCGCAAGAGCGTGCGGCTGAAGGAGCTGGCCGGGCTGGATTTCATCCTGTTTGGCGAAGGCTTTGCCATTGACCCCATTGTGATGGAGGCCTGCCGCAATGCGGGCTTTACGCCGACGGTGGCGGCGCGCTCCGGGCAGATTCCGTTTGTGCTCGAACTGGTGGTGGCGGGGCTGGGCGTGGGCTTTTTGCCGCGCATGATTGCCGAGCAGAGGAGCCGTCCTGGCCTAGCAAACATTGAAGTGCGCGAGCCGGCGATGCCGTGGGAGATGGCGCTGATGTGGCGCCGCAATGCGTACCTCTCCCACGCGGCGCGAGCCTGGCTGGAACTGGCCGAGCAGCACTATCCGCAGGCAACACGTGGAAAGAAGCGCGAAGCGAGGCCGGTCTAGGCCAAGGCTTCGATGCGGCGCAGCAGGCGGCCAATGCCCTCGCGGAAGTCGTCCACCGGCGTGATGAGGCTGAGGACGAGAAAGCCAGCAGCGGGAAAATCAAAAAAATGTCCGGGATGAACCAGCACGCCGTCTTCTTCCAGCAGAAGGATGGCCAGCTCTTCATCGCTGCGCGCGGCGGGCGTGCGGAGGACGGCGTACCAGCCGGCATCGAAGGCAAGGCGGGTGACCAGGCGCGCGGCGGAGAGTGCTTCATCCAGCGTGGCAAGATTCGTGGCGACGCGCTCATTGAGCTGACGCTGGATGCCAGGCCCGGTGGAAAGCAGCTCTGGAATTGCCCACTGGATGGGCGCGTTGGGCGAGAGATAGGTGTCGGCGATGACCTCCACGCGCGCCATGGCCTCCGCGACCAGTTCGCTGGGACCGCTGGCGGCAAGCCACGCGACCTTGATCTGCGGCAAGGCGCAGATCTTGCTGAGGCCGCTGAGAGTAAATGTCAGCGCACCCTGATTGTTGGCAAAGCTGAAGGGCGCACTGGAGCTGACAGGGTAGTCGAGAAAGACCTCGTCGGCGACGAGCGAAAGTTGATGCTCTCGGCAGAGCTGGTTGAGGCGGTCAAGCTCCCACTGCCGCGTGAAGTGGCCGGTAGGGTTGTTGGGATGTACCACCATGATGGCCCGCGAGCGCGGCGTGATGGCGCGGGTGAGCGACTCGAACTCAATTTGCCAGCCGTGATCGTAGACCAGTTCGTAGGGGACGAGGCGGACATCCTGAATGTCGGCGAGAAAATCAAAGAGCGGATAGCTGGGCGAAGGCACGAGAACTTCGTCGCCGGGATCGCATAGCAGGCGGAAGCAATAGGTGTAGGCCTCGCTGGTGCTGACGGTGAGGACCACGCGCTCCGGCGGAAGGGTGATGCCGTGGCCCGCATAGTATGCGGCAACGGCCTGGCGCGCGGGTAGCAGCCCGAGCGGCGCGGGCTCATAGGTGAGCGCCTGGGGATGCTGCAACGCGGCGAGGATGCGCTGGTCTTCGTAAGTGAGGCCAACGGCCGTGGGGTTACCGGCGGTGAGGTCGAGCAGCGGACGCGCGGAGAGGCGAGCGCGCTCCACGGCCTGTGCGTGGCGATTGGTAGCCAAATTCCACTGTGTGCGGCGGGCGAACATGCTCCTTCACGTTATCGCCCCGCGGGGATTGCCGCAAGCGTGGCGTTAGAAGAGATGTGGCATTTCCCTGCTGTGCGCGGTGCCGGCGTTGACCCACCCGCGCACAGGCGTTAGGCTGGGCGTACGCGACAACCCGGATCACAAGGACCAGTTCACGGTGAACATGATCACTGCATTTCTGCAGCACCACTTCCGCATGGATGAGCGCGGCACGAGCGTGCGGCGCGAGTTGGTAGCCGGGCTGACGACCTTCACCACCATGTCTTACATCGTCGTGGTGAACCCGGCGATTTTGAAGGCCGCGGGAATCCCCGCCGGGCCGTCGCTGACGGCAACCGTGCTGGTGGCCGTGGTGGGATGCCTGCTGATGGGGCTGTACGCCAACCGCCCCTTCGCCATCGCTCCGTACATGGGTGAGAACGCGTTTATCGCCTACACGGTATGCCTGGGGCTGGGCATCCACTGGCAGGTGGCGCTGGGCGCAATCTTCTGGGCGGGCCTCGCGTTTCTGCTGCTCACCGTGCTGAAGGTGCGCCAGCAGCTGGTGGAGGCCATCCCCACGAGCCTGCGTTACAGCTTTGCCGTGGGCATCGGATTATTCCTCACCTTCATTGGACTGAACCAGACGGGGCTGGTGGAGTTGGGCGTAGTGGGCGCTCCGGTGAAGGCCGGCGCGCTGACCTCGGCTCCGGTGCTGGTGGCCATCTTCGGATTCCTGCTGATTGGGGCGCTAGTGATCCGGAAGATTCCGGGCGCGATTCTGATTGGCATTGTGGTGACGGCCTTGGTGGCCTACGCGACGAAGGTGGCTCCGTGGCCGCAACAATTCTTGGGGCGTCCGGAGAGCGTGGCGCCGGTCTTCGCGCAGCTGGACCTGCGCGGTGCGCTCACTCCCAAGGCGCTGCCCGTGGCTTTGACCATCTTCATCATGGCCTTTGTGGACACGATGGGTACGCTGATTGGGCTTTCGGCGCGCGCGGGCTTTCTGGATGAGCACGGCAACCTGCCACAGATTGAGCGTCCCATGATGGCCGACGCCGTGGCCACGACGCTGGCTCCGCTGCTGGGCACCACCACCTCCGGCGCGTTTGTGGAATCCGCCACGGGTATTGAGGCCGGCGGGCGCACCGGGCTGACCGCCGTGGTGGTGGCCGTGGGATTTGCCCTGGCGGCCTTTGCCGCGCCGTTCATCGGAGCCATTCCTCCGCAGGCGTATGGGCCGGCGCTGATTATTGTTGGACTATTCATGCTGGCGCCGATTACGAAGATTGATTTCACCGATTACACGGAGAGCATACCGGCCTTCGCCGTGGTCACGCTGATGTGCTTCACCTTCAACATCGCGGTGGGAATAACGGCGGGCTTTCTTCTGTGGCCCTTCTGCAAAGTGGTGCGGGGCGAAGGGCGCAAGGTGCGCTGGGGGATGTGGGTGCTGGCCGCGCTGTCACTCGTGTTCTTCGTGTTTTATCCGTACAAGTAGAGCCAGAGCTCTCGCCCGGCCGTGCGTTACTTGCTGGTCTCTTTCTTATCTGCCGAATCGGATTCCGCGGCTTTCACCGGCCTCTTGGCTGGCCTGGTAAGCGAGGCGAGCCGCTCCTCGCGCTTCTTGCGCTCAATGCTTTTCAGCTTCAGATACTGCTCGTGGGTGAGAATGTGGCGCGGGGCGATGGCCATGTCACCAATGTCGTGAATGACCTTGCCGACGCCTGCGGAGAGCGCGTCAAGCTGCTTCTGGTAGGCTGCGTCATCCAACTGTTCCACCTGCAAAATGGCGGAGATGTGCACGAAGGCCTTCAGTACGTCGGCGCCTCCGTCAATCAGCGCCAGTTGCAGGTTGAGAGATGCCTCGCGCAGTTGCTTGACCTGCGCCTCGGAGAGATGCAGCTCGGCCACCATCTTGGGATCGTTCCAGAAGGACTCGCCAAAAGCATTCGCCAGCGAGCCAATTCCTTTGGACTGCGCGCCGCCGCCCGAGGCCAGAAGGCCGCTGAGCGACTGCAACGGATCGCCTCCGGACTTGGTGGCCGGCGCCTTTTCGGCGGGCTGTGCAAGAACCAGTGCAGACAACAGAAGGACGGCAGCGACGACCGATGCGCGTTTCACTTTAGTGCTCCAAGGGTGAAGCTGGGATGAATTCTACGACGCAGAAAGTCTGCCACCGCCGGAAGTGGAAGTAAAGCGCTACTCGGCCTGCTCCAGATCCTCGCTGAGCGTGGCCCACTCGGCCTCCAATGTCTCCAGCGCCGCGCGCTTTTCGGCCATCAGGTTGGTCAGGCGCTGCGTCTCCTCCACGCTGACAAAGCTGCCGAGCTGTTGCTCGCAATCGGAGATGATGGCTTCGGTCTTCGCGACCTCGGATTCCACCACCACGAGGCGCTCGTCCATCTGCTTGCGCTTCATGGGATTGACGCGGCGCTTCGCTGCGGGCTGCGCTGAAACAGAAGAGTCGGCGTGTTCGGCCACCACCTGGCTGGAGGATGCTGCGTTGGCGGCTGCCGCGGAGGCGTTGACGGCCGCGGCAGCACGCGGGCTGAGCGAGGCCTTCAGGCTCTCCTCCACCTGTTCGGCGCCGTTCTGCTTGCGCCACAGGAAGTCCTCGTAGTTGCCGGGATAGATGTTGACCGCGCCGTCGGCGACCTCGAAGACGCGCGTGGCCAGGCGGTCAATAAAGTAGCGGTCATGGCTGACGAAGACGCAGGTTCCGCTGAACTTCTGCAGCGCGTCCAGCAGCACGTCCTTGGCACGCAGGTCGAGGTGGTTGGTCGGCTCGTCGAGCAGGAGGAAGTTGGAAGGGTGCAGCAACATGCGGGCCAGCGCATAGCGGTTGCGCTCGCCGCCGCTGAGCACGCCAATCTTTTTGAAGACATCATCCTCACTGAAGAGGAAGCTGCCGAGCAGGCTGCGCAACTCGCTCTGCGGACGCCGCGTCACCCGGTCGAGATCGTCGATCATGCGCGCTTCGGCGTCGAGCTCCTTGTATTGATCCTGCGCGAAGTAGTCCACGTCAACGTTGTGACCCAGCTTGTAGCGTCCGGCGGTTGCGGGCTCGGTCTGCGAGAGCAGCTTGATGAGCGTGGATTTTCCGGCGCCGTTGACGCCGACCAGTGCGACACGCTCGCCGCGCTCGATGTTGAAGCTCACGTTCGTCAGAACCTGCTTGGGCCCGTAGCTCTTGCCCACGTTGATGAATTCGGCGACGATGCGGCCGCTGGGCTTGGGCTGCGGGAAGGTGAAGTGAATGGTCTTCTCCTCCTCGGGCAGCTCGATGCGCTCAATCTTCTCCAGCTCCTTGATGCGGCTTTGCACCTGCTTGGCCTTGGTGGCCTGGTAGCGGAAGCGGCTGATGAATGCCTCCAGCTGCTCGACGCGTTCGCGCTGGTTGCGATAGGCGGCGATGAGGGTATCGCGGCGCTGTTCTTTCTCTCGCAAATACTTGTCGTAGTTGCCGTGATAAAAGTGCACGCCCTTGTTCCAGATTTCGACGATCTTCTTCACCGTCACGTCCAGAAAATAGCGGTCATGCGAGATGAGGACGTAGGCGTACGGATACGTGTTGAGATAGCCCTCGAGCCAGTTACGCGTCTCCAGGTCGAGATGGTTCGTCGGCTCATCCAGCAGCAGCATGTTGGGCTTGGCCAGCAACAGTTTGGCCAGCGAGATGCGCATCTGCCAGCCGCCGCTGAACTCCTCGGTCTGGCGCAGCCAATCCTGGCGGCCGAAGCCGAGGCCGGTGAGCACGGTGCCGACCTGCGACTCCAGGTTGTAGCCGTCGCGGGTGAGGAACTCGCTCTGCACGCGGTGGAAGCGCTCGCTGACCTGCGCGTACTCGTCGCCCGCGGGGTCGAGCTCGCTGATGCGGCGGGTGAGCGATTCGAGTTCGCTCTCCATGGCGAAGACGTCGTCAAAGACGCTGAGGCACTCGCTGAAGACGGTGCGGCCGCTCAGGCTGAGGCCATCCTGCGGCAGGTATCCGGCGCTGACGCCCTTGCCGCGCGAGATATCTCCGTAGTCCAGGGTTTCAAGACCGGAGAGGATTTTGAGCAGCGTGGATTTGCCCGTGCCGTTGGCGCCCACCAGGCCGATGCGGTCCTGCGGCGTAATCAGCCAGTTAAGGTTCTCGAAAAGGAGTTTGTGGCCAAAGCGCTTGCCTGCGCCAGTAAGCTGAATCATGTGAGAAGAGACCGCGCAATCATTTGTCTTCTCATTCTCTCACGCGCGCCGGGTGGAGGCTATTTCGTCCGGTAGGAGGCGTCGTTGGCCATGGCCGCGGCGGCCTCGGCGTTGGAGAGAGCCGCGTGGCCCTCGGCCGCATAGATCTCCGCCAGGGTGCGATGCGCGGTGCTCGATCCATCGGCGGTGACGGCGCGATGCGCCCACATCTCGGCCTCCGCCAGATGGCCGCGCTGCAGCTCCACCTGCGCCAGCACGTCAAACGAGGCAGGCAGACTCTTGCTGACCGGGGTGATGGAGATGGCGCGCCGGGCACAGAGCGCGGCCTCATCCGGCTTGTCGTGATGCAGGCAGAAGAGCGCCAGCCGCGTCCACTGGCGGGAGCGGTCGGGGAACTCGGCGACCGTGCGGCGCAACACCTGTTCGGCGTGCGCGTCATCGCCATTCGCAATGTAGGCGTCGTAGAGCACTTCCAGGTTGAGCACGGTGTGCGGCTGCACATCAATGGAGTGCTCGAAGAGCCGGGTGTCCGCCGACCAGAATGAGGTCTCCCGCGCAGACATTGGAACGAGGATGGCGGCGATCACCAGCAGCAGCGCGAGTTGGCGCCCAGGGTGATCCCGCAGCAGCGGAGCCCGGCGCAACAGCACGGCAGCGCCAATTGCCGTGGCGATTCCCGGCAGATACAGGTAGCGATCGTGCAGTTGCAGCGCCTGCACGCCGGCGATGACGGGGAGCAACGTGGCGGCAAAGAGCACGACCAGCAGTTGTCCCGCACGCGAGCGCCGCACCAGCCACACGGCCAGCACCAGCACGGCCAGGAAGAACAGGAAGCCGCCCGCAATCTGAAGGCGCGTCAGAGTTCCCTCGACGATGGTGGTGTAGTGCGCGCTGACCGGGAATGGAAATACCTGCTTCTTGAGATACCACCACAGAGCGTAGGGCGCCAGGGCCAGCGAGGGCTCAAAGGGATTGCCCTCCATCCGCGTGCTGCGCTGCGCCAGGATGTGCGACTGCCAGGAGAAGTGCAGCGCCGTGAGCACGATGTACGGCAGTGAGACGTACACCGCATGGACGGCGCGGGAGAAAAGATCCATGCCGCGCGACTGGCGGAAGCGGTCCAGCACGATGAGGACCAACAGCAGCGCCGCCGCCTCCTTGGAGAGCAAGGCCGCCTCCAGGCACGCCAGCGACACCACCAGCCAGTACCACCGGCCGTCATCCGCCCAGCGCAGATAGCCGAGCAGCGCAGCCAGGAAGAAGGCGGCGCAGAGCACATCGCTGATGCCGCTGATCCACGCGACGGATTCGATATGCGTGGGGTGAATGCCGAAGAGCAGCGCGGCCACGGCTCCCACCACGGCGTCTTGCGTCAGGCGGCGACCCAGGAAGTAGATTTCCACCATTACGACCAGGTGCACCAGCACCACGCCGATGTGGAAGAATCCGGGCGCGCCATGGCCGATGCGATTCACCAGGAAGAGCCAGAACATGGTCAGCGGGCGGTAGAAGTTGGTCCCGCCGGCGGCCTGGTAGTTCATAAAGGCCCAGAAGGTGTGGGTGAAGATGGCGTGGACCTGGTTCCAGCCGCGCATCCATGGATTGAGCAGGATGAGCGCGATATCGTCGTACACAAAATCGAAGAAGACGGTCTGCGCGTAGACCAGCATCATGCCCACGAAGGCCAGCCGCAGCAGCCAGTTCTCACCCATGACGGTGCGGGCAAGCCGCTGCCACGGCGAGGGCGTGGGGTGGCCGGGCGCGGTAGGACCGGATGGCGTGGAGGTCTGCACGCCCCATTGTAACAACAGGATGCGGCGCAAAAGGCTGACGAGTTGGGTGCTGCGCCGGGCCTCAGGCTATAATCAATACAGGTTGTCCGAGCCCAGGTTCCCCCCGCTTCCGTAAAGCAAAGGTGTGGAGGATGGAGCGGCAGAATTCGCTGCCGCCACGGCCCGGGCGTGCGTCTATTGACCAGCAACCCCAAGGATAGGACTTTTGAGCACACAGATTCGCAATATCGCCATCATCGCCCACGTGGATCACGGCAAGACCACACTGGTGGATTCCATGCTGCGCCAGAGCGGCGTCTTCCGCGCCAACCAGGAAATGGTGGATCGCGTCATGGATTCCAACGACCTGGAGCGCGAGCGCGGCATCACCATTCTCGCCAAGAACACGGCCGTCTTCTACCACGACCTCAAAATCAACATCGTGGACACGCCCGGCCACAGCGACTTTGGCGGTGAAGTGGAACGCGCCCTGAAGATGGTGGACGGCGTCATGCTGCTGGTGGACGCCAGCGAAGGTCCGCTGCCGCAGACGCGCTACGTGCTGAGCAAGGCCCTGGAAGCCCGCCTGAAGCCCATCGTGGTGATCAACAAGATTGACCGCCCCGACGCGCGCGCGCAGGAGGTTCTGAACGAGGTGTATGACCTGTTCATTGACCTCGACGCCGAGGAATCGCAGCTCGAGTTCCCCGTGCTGTACACCAACGGCAAGCTGGGCACGGCCACCACGGACCTGGCGGTGGCTGGAACGGACTTGCAGCCTCTGTTTGAGGCCATTGTAAAGACGATTCCCCCTCCGGCCGGCGATGCCACGGCCCCGTTGCAGATTCTTGTGGCGAACCTGGATTACAGCGACTACCTGGGACGGCTGGCGATTGCACGCGTCTTCAACGGCACGCTGCGCACGGGCGAGGAAGTTGCCATCGCCAAGCTGAATGGCAGCATCGAAAAGATCAAGATCACCAAGCTCTTCAGCTTCAGCGGACTGAAGCGCACTGACATCACCGAGACCGAGCTGGGCGACATCGTCGCCGTCGCGGGCGTCACCGGCATCACCATCGGCGAGACGATCACCAGCTTCGAGACTCCCGACCCGCTGCCGGCCATCCTGATTGACGAGCCGACCATCGCCATGCAGTTCGTCGTCAACACCTCTCCCTTCTGCGGACGCGAGGGGCAGTGGGTGACCAGCCGCAACCTGGCCGAGCGGCTGGAAAAAGAGCTGCTCACCAACGTCAGCATTCGCGTGGACCAGACGGCTCCGGACGCTTTCACCGTGATGGGCCGCGGCGAGTTGCAGTTGGCCATCCTGATTGAAATGATGCGCCGTGAGGGCTTTGAGCTGGCCGTGGGCAAGCCGGAGATCGTCACGAAAACAGTGGACGGCCGTCTGATGGAGCCGGTCGAGCTGCTGAGCGTGGACATCCCCGAGGAATACATCGGCGTGGTGATTGAGAAGCTCGGCGCGCGCAAGGCCGAGATGCTGAAGATGCACAACCACGGCTATGGCCGCGTGCGCATCGAGTTCCGGGTGCCCAGCCGCGGACTGATCGGCCTGCGCAGTGAGATGCTGACCGAAACGCGCGGCACCATCGTGATGAACTCGCTGTTTGACGGTTACACCGAGTGGCTGGGGGCGATTCCACAACGCGCCGCCGGAGTGCTGACCTCCGACCGCAACGGCACCACCACGACCTATGCGTTAAACGGACTGCAGGACCGCGGCGAGTTGTTTGTCGGCCCCGGCGTGGAAGTCTATGAGGGCATGATCGTTGGCCAGCACTCACGCGAGAACGATCTCGACGTGAATGCCGTGCGCGAGAAGAAGCTCACCAACATGCGCGCCTCCACCAGTGATGAAGGAATCCGCCTGATTCCCTTCCGCACCCTGAACCTGGAGCAGAGCCTGGAGTTCATCGCCGACGATGAGTTGGTGGAGATCACGCCCAAGAGTCTGCGCCTGCGCAAGAAGATCCTGCAGGCCAACCGGCGTCCGCGTAAGGGTACCGAGCCGACGTCGTAGAGCGCCATGCAGAACCTGTAACAGGCATGACCCCTCCCGCAGTGGGAGGGGTTTTTGCTTCCGCTTTTTTGCTTTGACTCCCGGGGGACTTCCCCTCTATCTTTCTTGCACCGCGTTGGTTGGCCCCGAAAAGTAAAGTATGGTGCCGCTCCAAACCGCGCACTTTGTAAGCGAGGGGTTCAAATCAGTGAAGAAGAATCGCCTGGGCCTGGCAATGCTGGCCCTACTTACTTTTGCCTTTTTCGCCACACCTGCGGCGCGGGCGCAACAACTCAACGACAAGCTCCAGAATGCCGTCGGAAGGTGGCAGGTCATCAACAGCGACGGCGGCCTCGGCGGCCAGGTGGAGACCTACCTGGTGGACGGGCAACTGTTCGGCAAGGTAACCCAGCTCCGCCCCGGCCGCAATGCCGGCGACGTGTGTGACAAATGCGGCGGCGAGCTGAAGGACAAACTGATCCTCGGCATGGTCATCCTCAAGGGCTTCCATCCGGAGGGCGACGATTGGGTGGGTGGCAGCGTGGTGGACCCGGAGAACGGCAAGCAGTACCACGGCAAAATCTGGAGTGCGGGCAGGGACAAGCTGTATATGCGCGGATACATTGGCGTCAGCATCCTGGGCCGCACCGAGTGCTGGAAGCGTATTCCGTAAACCTCCGGCGGAGAAGCGAACAGCCCCGCACGAAAAGCCAACTGGACTTGGGCGGGGCTTTCTTGTTTTTGTGCGGGCTTGTTTTTGTGCGGATGCCGGGATACGTGCTGTGGGCTAGCCGGGAGCCCGATCGTCCGGCGTGCAGCGGAGCTTACGATGCTCCAGCATGACGCGCAGGATGTAGAGCACCACGACGATGTTGATGACCAGTACGACGAACTTGGTCCAATGGGGATGAGCGATGAGGGTGTAGACCTCCAGCGGCAGGTAGATGGCGCCGCTGATGACGGCAAACCATTCCGCCCACAGGCGCTGGTGCCACAGGCCATACCCCTCCACAAAGCGGCAGGCGGAGTAGAGCAGGCCGACGGTGAAAGCCGTCCAGATGCCGCGGCCGGTGGTTCGGTCGGCCATTTCGTAGAAGAGATCGGCGAAGTGCGAATCGGGATTGATGCGCAGCAGACTCATCAGGCGGTCCACCACGGTGTTCAGGTCCTGGTGCAGAAGGCTGAGCAGGGCAAAGCAGAGGAGCAGCACGGCCAGCCCTTTTAAGGCCTCCATGGCGCCCACCAAGCGCAAACCATATTTGTGGTTGAGTGTGTACTCGCCACAGGTGATGCCAGACTGATCCTCATGCGCCACGCTTCCAATGTACACGAGGCGGGCGCGGCGGGCACGGAAAGAAATACAGCCGGCGGCAACGGGTGGAACCAGACATGGATAGGCTAAGATATCTACATGAAGGTGCACACAAAATTCCTGCTCTCCGCCGTTGCCCCGGAACACTTCCCCGCACCGGAGTTGCCGGAGGTCGCCTTCCTGGGCCGCTCCAACGTGGGCAAGTCCAGCCTGATCAACTCTCTGGTGGGCGCCAAGGTGGCCAAGACGAGCAACACGCCGGGACGCACCCAGGCCATCAACTTCTTTGAGATCCGCTGGCAGGGCCGTCCCAAGCCCGAACTGGTTTTTGCCGACCTGCCGGGCTACGGCTACGCCCGCGTGCCGCGGGAGATCAGCCAAACCTGGCCGCAGTTCATTGAGCCTTACCTGGTGGGGCGGCCGACTCTCTCCCTGTGCCTGTGCCTGGTGGATGCCAACATCCCCCCACAGGACAGCGATACCCAGTTAATCAAGTTCCTGAGGCACTCAGGGAGGCCGGTGCTGGTGGTGGCCACCAAGGCCGACAAGGTTGGCACCAAGCTGCAGGCATCGCTGAACGCGCTGCACAAGGCCCACGGAGAGGGAAACCTGCTTGCCTATTCGGCCAAGAACGGCATGGGGCAGAGCGAACTCTGGAAGCGCCTGCGCTCCGCCTGCTCACCGGACAGCCTGGAAGGCAGCATCGGGTAGGGATATCCCAGAGGACCAAAAGCTGTCTGATGAGATATTTTCCAGCCTGATTGATCTCCACCAACGCATTGATAATACAAAGGTTGCCTGATTTTCTGGCATGCCAGCGGGCGCGCTGCAACCTCTGTTTAATGGGATTTATATACGGAATCATGGTAATATGAATTGCTCTGGTGCCCCGTCTGACTCATTAAGCCGGGTGGGTTTAGTGGAAAGCGGGCAGAGCCAGGAACTCGCTCCTCCGGTAGCAAAGCCTTTCGCCTGACAGTCAATTCTCAGGCGCTGCGCAATCCGCAGACACGGGCTTTCGCGTTCGACAGTATCTTCACCGGTGGAACTTAAAAACTTCTCGCAGAGGTAGAAATCTTCATGGCAAAGCGACGTGGCAATCCCAACTGGGGTAAGCCGGAGCCCATCGGCCCCGTGACCCCGACGATCACCGAGTTTGAGCAGGTGGTACGCGAATTCAAGCTGACACCCGACCAGTACCTGCGCTCGACCCGCCTGCGTGAGTGGGCGCGGCGCAACAAGAACTCGAAGTACATCCCGGAGACGCTGCTGGAAGCCTGGGGCTTTGAGATCGAGTCCACGCTGTAGTTCGCCGCACCGGAATCTGTTTTCCAAGGGCCGCCCGCAAGGCGGCCTTTGCATTGCCCGGAGAATCAGTCACATAGGCAGATTTTTTCAGGCAGGCTGCGCCGAGGTGGGCACTCTTCCGGCATCGTGTCATTGACTGTGATGCATGGCGGATGCGATATTCATTTGTTACAGTTTGTTGAATATGTGGTTACAAATCCGGACGGAATTGCTGTGTCCGGCCTGTTCCCCAGGAGATTCCCCTCCATCATGGTTCGTCTCATTCCACGTGAAACCAAGTTCTTTGATCTGTTCGCCGACATGGCCAACAACCTGACCACCGGCGCGCAGCAGTTGCGCGATCTTCTGCAAAACTACACTGACGTCCCCGCCGGAGTGCTGCGCATCAAGGCCACGGAACACAAGGGCGACGACATCGCGCACAACCTCTTCGTCAAGCTGAATTCCTCGTTCATCACTCCCTTTGACCGCGAGGACATTCACACCCTGGCCAGTTCGCTGGACGACGTGCTGGACTACATCAACGCCGCCGCCGACCGCCTGACCACCTACAAGATCACCGCACCCCCGGCGGCTGCCGTCGAGCTGGCCACGATCATCCTGCGCCAGGCGGAAGAACTGGCCAAGGCCGTGGCGCTGCTGGAAAAAGGCGATGCCCTGATTGAGCACTGCGTCGAGGTGAACCGCCTGGAGAACGAGGCGGACAGCATCAGCCGCACCGCCATCGGCCAGCTATTTGACACGGAAACCAACCCCATCCACCTGATTAAGCACAAAGAGCTTCTGGAAGTGCTGGAGATGGCCACGGACAAGGCAGAAGACGCCGCCAACGTGCTGGAAACAGTCGTTTTAAAGAGCGCCTAGCGCCCCTGCTGAGCGCGGGGGCCAAGCTGCCTCCGCAAGAGGTACGTTTTGACTACTGGACTGTTTCTGGTCATCCTCACCTGCGTGGTGGCGTTGGCCTTTGACTTCATCAACGGCTTCCACGACGCCGCCAACAGCATTGCCACGGTGGTTTCCACGCGGGTTCTTTCGCCACGGCTGGCCGTGGTGTGGGCCGCGTTCTTCAACTTTGTCGCCGCATTTCTGCTGGGTACCGCCGTTGCCAAGACCATCGGCAAAGGCATGGTTGACCTCAGCATCGTCACCCAGTACGTGGTGCTGGCCGGACTGTTGGGCGCCATCGTCTGGGATCTGTTGACCTGGTGGCTGGGACTGCCCACGTCGAGTTCTCACGCGCTGATTGGCGGCTACGCCGGAGCGGCCGTGATGCGCGCCGCACTGCTGCGCGGCTGGCATCACAGCCTGGCCGTCATCATCCCGGGAGGCTGGACGAAGACCATCATCTTCATCTTTGTGGCCCCGGTGATGGGCTTCGTGATCGCCTTCTTCCTGATGGTGGCGATCTACTGGATCTTCCAGCGCAAGTCGCCGCGGCAGGTGGATAAGCTCTTCCGCAAGTTGCAACTGTTTTCCGCGGCAGCCTACTCGCTGGGGCACGGAGGCAATGACGCGCAGAAGACCATGGGCATCATCGCCGGCGCTCTCTTCACCGGTCACATCATCACCGAATACGATTTGAAGCATGACTGGGGACACTACCACTGGCCCATCATCCTGTGCGCGCACGCGGCCATCGCCGCCGGAACCTACTTTGGCGGATGGAAGATTGTGCAGACCATGGGCAGCAAGATCACCAAGCTGAAGCCGGTGGGTGGCTTCTGCGCGGAAACCGCCGGCGCGATCACTCTTTTTGGCACCGCTCTGGCCGGCATTCCGGTCTCCACCACGCACACCATCACCGGCGCCATTGTGGGCGTGGGCACCACCAACCGCCTGAGCGCCGTGCGCTGGGGCGTGGCCACGCGCATTGTGTGGGCCTGGGTGCTGACCATTCCCTTCTCCGCGGCTGTGGCCATGGGCGTCTTCTACCTGATGTACCTGATCAACCCTGCGGCGTAGTTCACATTCAAGAAAAAAGTTTGGGGAGCCCATGGCGGGCTCCCCGATTTATTGCTTTGAGTTGGTGAAGCTCCCTACCAGACGCGGCAAGCGGGCTTGGGCAGCATCTTCTGGCCGGGCTTGCAGCCGAAGGCGCGTCCGAAGCTGGGCTCGTTGCCGGCGGGAATGTTGACGCGGTAGCGGGCCAGCGAGTGCGGGTTGGTGGTGATCTGTACGCGCTCGGCGTCAGGCCGCGTCTGTTCGCACCAACTGAAGGCGTACGAGGCGAAGAAGCGCTGGCGGGCGGTGAGGCCGTCCTCGCCCACATCGTCGAGACTCTTGCCGCGTGCCTTGTAGAGGTTTTCCAAGGCCATGACGGCCAGGTGCAGGCCGCCGTTATCGGCCGTGTCCTCGCCCTGGGTGAGCTTGCCATTGGTCTTCACGCCCGCGCCGAGTTCCGGCACGTCGTGGGTGTACTGGGAGCTGAGGCAGTTGCCGCGCTCGTCGTATGCCTTGCCGTCGGCCGGGGTCCACCAGTCGCGCAGGTTGCCCTTGGCATCGAACTTGCGGCCCTGATCGTCGAAGCCGTGGATGATCTCATGGCCGATGACCATGCCGATGCCGCCGTAGTTTTCCGCATCGCCCTGCGCGGCGTTGAAGAACGGAAACTGCAGGATGCCGGCTGGGAAGTTGATGGTGTTGTTCTGCGGGTCGTTGTAGGCGTTGATGGTGGGAGGCGTCATGCCCCACTCCATCTTGTCCACCGGCTGATTGATTTTGTTGAGCTGGCGGCGCGCCTCAAAAGCGTTGGCGGCCACGGCGTTGGCCAGGAAGTCATCAGGCACAATCTTCACCGAGGAATAGTCGCGCCAGGTGTCCGGGTAGCCGATCTTCTGAATCATGGCGTCGAGCTTGGCGATGGCCAGTTGCTTGGTGGCCGGGGCCATCCAGTCCAGCGAGGTGATGTCCTGCTTGAGGGCCGTGCGGATGCCGGTCATCAGCTCGACGGCCTTGGCCTTGCTCTCCGGCGGGAAGGCGATCTTCACGTACTCCTGGCCGAGGGCCTCGCCCAGGCGCGCGTCAGCCGAGCCGACGCAGCGGCGCCACTGCGGCAGCATCTGCGGCGTGCCGCTGACGGTGGTGCCGAAGAAGTCGAAGTTGGCCTGCTCCAGCTCCGGAGCGGTCTTGTTGGCCGAGCTGCTGATGACCCACCAGCGCAGGTAGCTCTTGATCTCCGCCAGCGAGCGCGTCTTGATCTGCTCGTTGAGCGCGGGCAGGAACTCCAGGGTGGTGACGATGTAGAAGGGCGGCACCGGGGACTTGGTGTCCTTGAGGTAGGCGGCGACGTCGAAGTCCGGCAGCGCGGCCTGTATCTGCTCCAGCGAGCGCTTGTGATAAATCTTCACCGGGTCGCGGCGATCCACGGCCGTCATCTGCGCCTTGGCCAGCGACTCCTCGATGGCGTAAACCGCTGCGGCCTCGCGCGCGGCCTCCTCGGGTGTGTCTCCGGCGAGGGTGAACATGCGGACGAGATGCTTTTTGTAGGCCTCGCGAATCTTCTTCTGGCTATCTTCCGCGCCCAGGTAGTAGTCGCGCGAAGGCAGGGTCATGCCGCCCTGGTCGAAGCCGGCCACCATCTTCGAGCTGTCTTCCAGATCCTGCGAGGGGCCGAAGCCGAAGAACGCCGAGCTGGTCTGGTTGTCATTGCCCTCCCAGGCGGGAATCTGTCCTGCGTGCAGGCGGGCCAACAGGCGAGGCAGTTGCTTCTTGTGGTGCAACTCGTCCACGGGTTTCAGGGCAGCGGCCAGCCACTCTTTTCCGTGCGCGGCGCGGCCCGTCAGGTCCATGCAGCTCTGCCAGTAGGCGCCAACCTGCTGCTCGGTGCCGGTTGCCTTGGGATTGGACGCGGCCTTCTCCATGGTCTCCCGCAGAATGGTCTGGTTCCACAGGTAGAGCGGCTCCCAGGTGCCGACGCCGGGCAGGTCGTTGGGAATGGGATGCGCGGCCTGCCACTTGGTGCAGGCATAGGCGTAAAGGTTCTCGCAGGGATCCTTGCTCTTGTCCAACAGTGAGGCGTCAAAACGGTCGAGCTTGGGCGCCGAGGTGGAAGCTGCGGGTGCGGCGCTCTGCGCCACAGAGGCCGAGGCGGCAAGAACAACCACCAGCGCCAGACGGGAAATCTTGTTCAACATTCGCTCTCCTGATGTGCGTCTAGATGAGACGGCCCAAGGATTCTACCGCGCGGGCCGGAAGGTGACAAAAGATACGCTGAGAGTGCTCCGGGAGTTCCGTCAAAACGAAAAAGCCACGGCTCGCACCGTGGCCTCTTCGAACAGCTTGAAAACCTTTAAACCTTTTTGATCCGCAGGTCGTGGCCCGTCATCTCCGCCGGCTGCGGGACGCCGAGGATGTTGAGTATGGTGGGCGAGATGTCCTGCAAAGCACCGTCCGGGCGCAGGTTGAATTGGTTGGCCTGCTCGGCGATGTAGATCAGCGGCACCGGGTTGGTGGTGTGCGCCGTGAACGGGCCGCCGGTGACCGGATCAATCATCTCCTCGGCGTTGCCGTGGTCGGCGGTGATGAGCAGCACGCCGCCATGGCGCTTGACTGCCGCGTAGATTTCGCCGAGGCAGGCATCCACCGTCTCCACGGCCTTGACCGTGGGCGCGATTTTGCCAGAGTGGCCCACCATGTCGGCGTTCGCGAAGTTCACCACCAGCACGTCAAAGGTGTTGTCCTCAATGTGCTTCACCACCTGCTCGGCGATGGCGGCGGCGTTCATCTCCGGCTTCAGGTCGTAGGTGGCCACCTTGGGCGATTGCACCAGTACGCGATCCTCGCCGGGAAATGGCTTCTCCACTCCACCATTGAAGAAGAACGTGACGTGCGCGTACTTCTCCGTCTCCGCCACGCGCAGGTTGCGCATGTTCTGCGCGGCCATCACGTTGGCCAGGATGTTGTTGAGCCGCTCCGGCGGAATAACCGTGGGCAGCTTGAAGCGCTGGTCGTACTCGGTCATGCAGAGGTAGTGCAGGTTCTTCGGCAGCTCGCTGCGCCGGAATCTCCGCCTCGAGCTTGTCGGCCTCGGGCAGGTCGCGGCCATGCTCGGCGGTGATGCCGCTCTCCCGCGCGAGCACCTGGGTAATCTGGCGGGCGCGGTCGGCGCGGAAGTTGAAGTTGATGACCACGTCTTCGTCGCGGATACTGCCCACGGGCTCATTGCGCTCATCCACGCAGACGAAGGGGATGATGAACTCGTCGTTGACGCCGCGGTTGTAGCTCTCCTTGACGGTCTTGACGGGATCGGTGCTGACGCCGCCCTCGGCCTTGCCGGGCACCATGGCGTCAAAGGCCTTGCGCTCGCGTTCCCACTTTTTGTCGCGGTCCATGGCGTAGTAGCGTCCGCTGACGGTTGCAATTTTCCCGATGCCATACTCCCGCATCTTCTGCTGGAGCTGCTCGATGTAACCGGCGGCGGAGTCCGGCGGGGTGTCGCGTCCGTCAAGGAAGGCGTGGACGAAAGCGCGCTCGACACCATTCTGCTTGGCCATGCGCAGCAGCGCGTACAGATGATTCTGGTGGCTGTGCACGCCGCCATCGCTGAGCAGGCCGATGAAGTGCAGGCGGCGCTGGTACTTCTGCGCCTCGCGCATCGCCTCCAGCAGCAGCGGATGCTGGAAGAGCGATCCGTTTTCGATCATCAGGTCCAGCCGGGTGATATCCATGTAAACCACGCGGCCGGCGCCGATGTTGAGATGGCCGACCTCGCTGTTTCCCATCTGCCCGGTGGGCAGGCCGACGTAGCGTCCGCTGGTGTGGATGAGCGTGTTGGGGAACTCTCGCAGCAGCTTGTCGTAGGTGGGCTTGCGCGCCAGCGAGATGGCATTGGACTTCGAGGGCGGAGCGTAGCCCCAGCCATCGAGGATGATGAGTACGAGTGGTTTTGGACGGGCCATGATTCGCTTCAGCTCCCGGGAAAAGTGTTGTGCCGCGTTAACTCTTGGGCGCGGGTTTGGCCAGCTTGTCGCCGCCGGATGGCGCGGACGGATCGGCCGTCGAGGGCTGCGGAGGGTTCTCCTGATCGAAGGCCTGCAGCTTGCGCGTCAGGGTGTCGGCGTAGTTCTGCAGCTTCTCCTGCACCAGCTCCTGGCTGGCCTTGTTGGCCTCGCTGATGATGGAGTTCACCTTGTGGATGAGGCGCTGACCGGAGGGCGAGCTGTAGAAATCAATGCCGGCCTGCACGTCGGCGGCGTCCAGGTTCTTCTGGTAAACGCTGACGAGGGTTTCGCTGATGTCATCGAAGCCGAAGATCGGCGTGCTGTCGAATACGTCGTCGAGCTTCTTCAGCGTGGCGGCATCGGCCTTGGGATTGCGCTTGAGGTAGGCGGCGTGGGCA
This sequence comes from uncultured Acidobacteriota bacterium, assembly GCA_963719655.1. Lineage (GTDB taxonomy): Bacteria > Acidobacteriota > Terriglobia > Terriglobales > Acidobacteriaceae > TOLSYN. The sequence goes on from CAVRDQ010000042.1 coordinate 23,559, forward strand.
CTGGCCTTGACGCGCTGCTGCGCATTCTTCAGTGAGTTCTCCACGGTCTCCCGGATACCCATGGCGGTGAGCAGGTTGAGCACCTGCGCGCGCGAGGGCGGCGTGGGATCCATTTGTATGGACTGCGCCGCAAGCGCGGCAGAGGAAACGGCCATCAGCAGGAACAGGGTTGCCAGGCGGCGAAGCATTTTACGATTTCTCCCAGTATTGCGTTGCGCACCCGCCCGGAGGGCGCGGGCTGGAGCCGGCAGGGCGCCGCAGGCGGAGTTGCCCACGACGCCCGGCCGGAAAGATTACTCGTCGCCGGCGGTGTCCAACAGCTCACCGTTGTAGTTGAGCGCGCCGAGGCCGAGGAAGTTGGCGCCAGCGCCGAGCTCCTCTTCGATGCGCAGCAACTGGTTGTACTTGGCGATGCGGTCGGTGCGGCTGGCCGAGCCGGTCTTGATCTGTCCGGTGCCGGTGGCTACGGCGAGATCGGCGATAAACGTGTCCTCGCTTTCACCCGAGCGGTGGCTCATGACGGCCGTGTAGCCGTTGCGGCGCGCCATCTCAATGGCCTCCAGGGTCTCCGTGATGGTGCCAATCTGGTTGACCTTGATCAGGATCGAGTTGGCGACGCCGGTATCAATGCCACGCGCCAGGCGAGAGGTGTTGGTGACGAACAGATCGTCGCCGACGAGCTGCACTGTGCCGCCAATCTCATCGGTCAGCAGCTTCCAGCCGTCCCAGTCATCCTCGGCCAGTCCGTCTTCCAGGGAGACGATCGGATATTGCCGCACCCAGTCGGCGTAATACTGCACCATCTGAGCCGAGCTCTTCACCGACTTGTCACTCTTCTTGAAGACGTAATTGGTGCCATCGTAGAACTCGCTGGAGGCGGGGTCGAGGGCGATGGCCACGTCATGTCCCGGGCGGTAGCCGGCGAGAGTGATGGCCTCCAGGATGACCTCGATGGCCTCCTCGTTGCTCTTGAGCGACGGCGCAAAGCCGCCCTCATCGCCGACGGCCGTGCTGTATCCGCGCTTCTTGAGCACGCTCTTCAGGGCATGGAAGGTCTCCGTACCCCAGCGCAGAGCCTCGCTGAAGCTGGGCGCGCCGACCGGCATGGCCATGAACTCCTGGAAGTCCACGTTGGAGTCGGCATGGGCGCCGCCGTTGATGATGTTCATCATGGGCACGGGCAGGATGCAGGCGTTGACTCCGCCCAGGTAGCGGTAT
>CAVRDQ010000043.1:0-5564 GCA_963719655.1 uncultured Acidobacteriota bacterium
GAAGATCTGCGGCGACTGCGGCAGCGCGTAAAATTCGCCGGGATGCACGCGGCTCGGCACCAGGTAATCGCGCGCACCCTCGGGCGTGGAGCGCGTCAGGATGGGCGTTTCAATCTCGTAGAACTGCTGGCCCGCAAGATAATTGCGGATGGCCAGCGTGACCCGGTGGCGCATCTCGATGTTGGCGTGCATCTCCGGACGCCGCAAATCCAGGTAGCGGTACTTCAGCCGCACCTCTTCGTTCACGTTCAGGTTGGCGTCACCGGGAGCGAACGGAGGCACGCGGCTCTCATTCAGCACGCGCAGTTCGGTGGAGATCACCTCCACCTCGCCGGTCTCCATCTTGGGATTGACCGTGCCTTCGCTGCGCCGCTCCACCCTGCCGGTCACGGCCAGCACGTACTCATTGCGCACGGCCTCCACGCGGGCGTGCATCTCCGGACTGCGCTCCTTGTCGAAGACAATCTGGCTGATGCCGCTGCGGTCGCGCAGGTCAATGAAGATCAGGTTGCCGTGGTCGCGCCGACGGTTCACCCAGCCCATCACCGTCACGGTGGAGCCGGCATCCGTCGCCCTTAAATCGCCGCAGCGGTGTGTCCGCTGCATGTCGCCTAGAAAATCCAGTTGCATGATCGCATCCATCGGAGCGGAGAGGTCCTCCGCGTCTTTCATCTTTCCATCATAAAACAATGTGCGCGCCATCGCGGACGCGCACAGGTGTCTGTCAATATTGTAGCTGAATTACGCCTGAGATCCGTGCCCTAAAAACTCCGCCAGGCCCTGGCGCGCCACCGTCGTCTGCTGGCCGGTCTTCAGCTCCTTCACGGCGAAGGCGTCGGCCGCGATCTCGTTTTCGCCCACCAGCACCACGTAGGCCGCGCCCAGCTTTTCAGCGGTCTCAAAGCTCTTCTTCAGCCGGAAGCTCTCATCGCCCACGTCCACCGCAACTCCCGCCGCACGCAGTTCGCGCGCCACTTTCAGAGCGTGACGGTTGGTTCCCGCGCCCAGCGGCGCCACAAAGGCCTTCAAGGGAGACACGGCCACGGCCTGCTGCGCCTGCAGGGCCAGCACCAGGCGATCCTCGCCGATGGCAAAGCCAATGCCCGGAGCCTTTGGCCCGCCCAGCTGTTCGCTCAGCCCGTCGTAGCGTCCGCCGCCCAGCACGGCCGATTGCGCTCCCAACTCGCCGTGAGTGAACTCAAAGGTCGTGCGGGAGTAGTAGTCCAGCCCGCGCACCATCCGCGGATTCACCGTGTACGGCACCGCCAAAGTATCCAGAATCGCCCGCACCTCACTGAAGTGCTGGCGGCAGCCCTCGTCCAGGTAGTCGGCAATCTTCGGCAGGGCTTCGATGTACGGCTGGTCCTCGGGCACCTTGCAGTCCAGCACGCGCAGCGGATTGGTCTCCGCGCGGCGCTGGCAGTCGCCGCACATCTTGTCCTTTACATCCGCCAGGGCCACGCGCAATGCCTCGTTGTAAGCCGGCCGGCACTTGGGGCATCCCACGGAATTCAAGTACAGCGTCCAGCCCTTCAGGCCCACCGCGTCGAGAAGTGCGGTCAGCATCTCCACTACTTCGGCGTCGCGAATCGGCAGTTCGCTGCCCGCGGTCGCCGGTCCCAGCACCTCGGCGCCAATCTGAAAGAACTGGCGGTAGCGCCCCTTCTGCGGACGCTCGCGGCGGAACTGCGGTCCAATGTAGTAGAGCTTTTGCAGCAGTCCGGTCTTTTCAAGATTGTGCTCGATGTAAGCGCGTACCACTCCGGCCGTGTTCTCCGGACGCAGCGTCAGCGACAGTGTCTTCTCGCTGGCGGCCCGCGCCTTGTCCTCCCAGGTGAACATCTCCTTGCTGACGATGTCCGTCTCCTCGCCCACGCCGCGGGCGAACAGCTCGGTGCTCTCAAATACCGGCGTGCGGATCTCCTGGAAGTTGTAACGCGCAAACACCTCGCGCACCTTCTGTTCCACAAAGTTCCACAGCCCGGTGTCGGGGGGCAGCAGATCGCGGGTTCCTCTTACGGCCTTAATCATTTCTTTCCATTCTTCATGCGGAAGACCGCCACGTCCGGGAAAGGATAATCCATCTGGTGCGCCGCCTCGCGGGCAATGGTCTCGCCGTAGACGCGCTCCACCAGGTACAAAGCCATGTCCAAACCGGCGCGGATGCTGGCCGCCGTGGCGATGTTGCCGTCCACCACCATGGGCAGCTCCGGCATCAGGCTGGTGCGCGGAAAGCGTTCGCGGAAGAAGTCCACCGAGCGGAAGTGCGTGGTGGCCGTCTTGCCCACCAGCAGCCCGGCCTCGGCCAGAAAAATGGAGCCGGTTCCCACGCTCAGCAGGCGGTCCAGCTGCGGAGCCACCTTCTTCACCCAGGCCAGGGTCTCCGGCTGGTGCATCAGCGCGCGTATGCCGTGTCCGCCGGGCACCAGCAGGATGTCCAGCTCAGGGCAGCTCGCAAAGTCCTCGTTCGGCAGGATGTTCATGCCGCCGCTGGTGCGCACGGGCTGCTTGTCTTCGGCGACCAGCAACTGGCGGAAGGGCGACTCCGTCTCGCGGCGCGTCTCCTCGTTCAGCCTCGTCGTGGCAAAAACCTCGAAGATGCCGCAGAAGTCCAGCACCTCCACGTCCGGATAGATCAGGATGCCAACCGTTCTGGATTCGGTGGTCAGCGGGCCGGGCAATTGACTCACCGTCCCATCTCCTTCAGGTATTGCGCCTTGTAGCCCAGGTAGTTCGTGCGATAAGTCAAAATTGAAGATTTCTCCTCTTCCGTTAAATAGCGTCGAAATTTTCCCGGCGAGCCCATCCACAGCGAACCCGGCTCCACCACCACACCTTCGGGAATCAGGGTTCCGGCGGCCAGGATCGAGTCATGGCCAATCCGCGCGCCGTTCAGCACAATCACGCCCATGCCGATCAGGCAGCGGTCTTCCACCACGCAGCCGTGCAGGGTCACCGTGTGGCCCACCGTCACGTCGTCGCCCACGATCACCGGCCACTTGCCCAACATACCGTGTAACACGCTGTTGTCCTGGATGTTGCTGCGGTGCCCGATGCGAATCATGTGAACGTCGCCGCGGATGGTGGTGTTCATCCAGATGCTGGCGTCTTCGCCCAGCACGACGTCGCCAATCACCTGCGCGCTCTGGTCCACGTAACAGCTCTCCGGAATCGTGGGCAGCACGCCCTTGTATGGCCGGATCATCGTCCTGCTCCTGTCTCTTAATGCGGGATTTACCCCTTCAGCCCGGCCTTACGGCGGCGGCGCTCCATGGCGCCCGCAGGGGCTTTCCCCAGCATTTGAACATACCAGAACCACGGGCGCGATGAAACCGCCTGGCGTGCCCGGGCAGCCCCCTCCGCGCCCATTTTGACGTCCAGCTTATCTTTTGGCCGAGGGCAAATTCCTGCGGATTTCCCTAGCCCTTCCCGCCGTTCTCTAGTAATATCCGCCGCATCATACTGGAATCATAGAGCGCTGCTACCAGTGCGTCCCTGCTTGGAGTTGTCTTCCGCGTAACCGGTGTCCTTCTGACGCGCATCTGTATTGCCCGCCGAAGGGCTTCAATCCGGGATGGACACAACCCCACGCGGGAAGGTGGTAGATGTTCTCTGTAGTTCGGGGCCAGAAAAGGGGAACCCATGGAATTCCAGGACCGAGTGCTCAAATGCGTGGATTGCGGTGAGGATTTCATCTTCACCGCCGGCGAACAGCTCTTCTTCCACGACAAGCAGTTCAAGAACGAACCCAAACGATGCAAGGCCTGTAAAACGAAGCGTGCTCCCGCCCAGGGGCAGGCGCGCAACTTCGTCAAGCAGGAGACGGTAGCCACCTGTTCGCAATGCGGCAAGGACACGGTCTTGCCCTTCCGCCCCTCGCAGGGCCGTCCCGTCTTTTGCCGCGAGTGCTTCGCCACGCAAAAGAGGGGCTAAGCCCTCACCACCGCAGCGCCGGGCTCCGCCGCGCGGCGCTGTGACTCCGCTGGCCGCGCCACCTCTATAATGGTTATGTGGCCGGTTACTACGTGGAAAATTTCGGCTGTCGCGCCACCCAGGCCGACGGAGCGGCAATTGAGCGTCAGCTCAACCAGGGCGGACTTGTCCGCGCTGCCACCCCGGCCGACGCCGACGTGGTGGTGCTGAACACCTGCACCGTCACCCGCGCCGCAGACCAGGATGCCCGCTCGGCCATCCGCCGCATCCACCGCACCAACCCTCGGCCCGCATCCTCGTCACCGGATGCTACGCCCAGCGCGCCCCACAGGAAATTGCCGCGCTCGATGGTGTCTCGTTGGTGGTCGGCAACTCGCACAAGCATCAACTGGCAGAGCTGGCCGCCAGTAACGGCTTCGTGGCGTTGAACGCCATTGGCAGCGCGAACGCCGTTGGCGCTGCGCAGGATTCTGCCGCAGGTCACGCAGCCGCGCTGGTTTCCACTTCCGCCCCCGGCGTCACCTCGACCCAAATTTGTCGAAGACATCTTCGCCCACACCAAGCTGATGGCCGCGCCGGTCTTCGACAGTGACAACGAAAAGACGCGCCCCAACCTCAAGGTGCAGGATGGCTGCAATCGGCTGACATTCAAATACCCGTACGTCGGTGCCAGGCCAATGCTGAATTTCGAGCTGCGCAAAAATGGTTACGTCCCGCTTCGGCACGCCTGGGGGCCTGGACCAGGATCGAGTCCGGTCGTTGATGCCCTGGCCATCAGGCTTTGCCGTGGAACAACCATGGGGGGTACCGTTGTTTATACGGAAGATCAGCCCGATGCAGGTGTGACGGTCGTGATGACCGTCAGACATGGTCCAGGCAAACGTCCGGAGAACCCTGGCGGCTACGAGATTTACCACGAGGTTCCCTCGCGGACCGATCGCAATGGACGATGGCGCACCGACAGCGTTCCACCAGGCGCCGAGGAAATTCATCTTCAGCTCATCCATCCCGATTTTGTCTCCGACGGCAGCACTACCGTCAGCGCAAAAGGGAAGGTCTCCCAAGGTCGCTGACTTACGCGATCAAACCGACCGACAAGTCTTGCTCAAGGGAGTGAGAATCAGCGGGCTTGTTCTCAACGCAAGGGTCATCCGATCGAAGGCGCCGAGGTCGTCGATTCCACGGGGGGACTCACTTTGTTGACGTACGTTCGACGAACTTTTCACGGACCGTCGAGGGCGGCTCCCATTTTCACCTGCCCCGCGGCGGAGACATCAGCCTTACCGGCGAAGGCCCGGGGCTCGGCAACCGCGACGTTGAAGGTCGCCGCCCTTGGAATCTCCACCCATCGAATTCCGGCTTGCTGGAGGCCGAAGCTTCGCCGGATCGTCGATTCGAAGGGCAAGCCAATCGCGGGTGCGAATATTATTATCTCGAACAATGGCAAACACAGCGGCATCTTTTTCCGCAGTTGGTCCGATGCCGAGGGCCGCTCGAAATGGGACAGCACGCCGTGGATGCGAGTCGTTTATTCAGTATATGCCGACGGTTATCTTCGGCGCGACCGCGTTCCGCTCGTTGCCGGAGACGAGGAAGCATCGTCGTCCTCAAGCCGGGAATCCAGGTGACAC
>CAVRDQ010000044.1:0-32202 GCA_963719655.1 uncultured Acidobacteriota bacterium
CGGTTATGTCCCTGTACTTCAACCGTACTCACTGTTATCGTCCATCGGCTACTGCGTCCACTGCTTTGGAACGCGACCTGGTCGTGCAGCAGCCATGTACGGAACGGCGTTAAATCAATCCGAAGACAATGGCTACGGATCGCCCAGGCCCCTCCAGAAACGGACCCTTCGTAATTGTAGCCAATCATCAGTTCGGTTGCCGCGCTGGCGTAGGCGGCCATTCGTGACATCAATGACCATCGAAGTCATCACATGTATATTGTTGACAAAATTGCCCGCCGGCGTTGCCCGGCCAATTGACGGAATTGGATGTGATGAACATGCGCGGACCCTGGGCTCCGTTGACATTGCTCAGGATCATCGAATACCCAGCGCTGGCGGGCAAACCCGGATAGGTCACCGACACATTGGCCACATCAATCGCGTTATTCCCGTTTGCTCCGGAGTCGATTTCATACCACTGATCCCCCGTATTGGTGTCGAATTGACTCCAAATCGTTTGCCCGATCGGGTAATTGAACGGGTCATACACCGGCCACGAGAACGCATTGATCGCGGCGAAGAGGACCACGAAGAGGAGGGCTTTGGACAAGAAGGCGGTTTTCATAATGTTTGTCTTTTTTTGGTTCTTAAAAAATGCTCTCGCGCAGGGCGGCGATTAACACGCATTTGTTTTCAGGGTCACGCGAACGATCTTACTTGAACGGGTGAATTTTGGGCAATGGTATCATGCACTTATGCCTCGCCGTCGCGGGCTGCTTCGGCGCATTGATGTAGGCCATCACCGCTCCCGTGCGGCTGCGGACGTGCAATTTTTCAAAGACCTTGGCCAGGTGGTTCGGACGGTAAACTGGCTCAGACTCAACTTGGCCCCAATTTCTTTGTTGCTCAAACCGCGCGCCAGCAGATCCAGGATTTCGCATTCGCGGGTGCTGAGGCCAGGTGCGCGTTTTCCGGAGCAACCGGCTCGTGAAAGGCCGCCACCACTTTGCGCGCAATGCCAATACTCATCGGCGCGCCCCCGTCCAGTAATTCTCGCAGGGCGTGCAGGATGCCGTCGTGCGCGCACCGCTTCAGCAAGTAACCAGATGCTCCCGCCCGCAACGCCTTGAAGATCGTCTCCGTATCCTCATAGACCGTCAGCATGATGACGTGGGTGGCGGGGAGAATCACCTTAAGCCGCGCCACGCACTCGACCCCGGACATCTTCGGCATCTGGATGTCCATCAGCACGACTTTGGGCTGAAGGCCGGGCAGCATGTGCAACGCCTCGACGCCGTCGGAGCAAGCGCCGACACAGCGAAAGCCCGCCGCCCGGTTGATCAGGCGTTCCAGGTTGCGGCGCACGTCGATTGTCCTCGACAATGGCTACCCGCACGGCATCGCCGCCGGCTTGTGGTCCGGGCGCTTTGGCCTCCGCGTTGACGGCATTCATGGGCTGATGGGCGCCATCTTCCGCATTTTCCGGCGGACACGCAATAGTGCAAATGAACCCATTTTCAAATCAGAGCGGCAGGAGAAAAACGAGCCGGGTGCCGCGACCCGGCGCGCTGTCAATCGCACAATGTCCGCCGACCTGCTCCATCCGTTCGCGCATGTTCCGCAAGCCGTCTCCTCCCGCCGCATCCGCCGTTGCTTCCGCGAAACCGACTCCATCGTCTTCCAGGTCATCCGCAACTGGCCTGGTTCCAGAAGTCCACGCTGAGGCGGAAACTCGAAGCCGAGGCGTGTTTGACGATATTGTGCAACCCCTCTTTGAAGGCCAGAAAAAGGTTGTGCCGCTGTTCGGCCGTCAAGGGCAGGGCCGGAAGCTGCGGCGGGATTTGAACGCGGCACGACAAAGACGCGGGCTGCAAAACCGACCGGCATATTGGCATAAGTAGGTGACCAGCGAATTGCGATCGTCGTTCTTGGGATTGACGGCCCACACAATTTCGTCCAGGGCGTTGACCATTTCCGCCGAGCGTGAAGTGATTTCGCGAATGTAGCCGTTGACCTCGTGCTCCGGCAGGCTTTGGTCCTGCGCCAGCGCGCTGTTTAAACTGATCTCCGTCAGCCCGCCGCCCAGGTCGTCGTGCAGATCGCGCGCGATGCGCAAGCGTTCCCGGTCCACCGCGCGCGCCCGTTCCAGGACTTCCATGCGGCGGCGGTGCCGTTGCCGAACAACGGCCAGCACGACCGCAGTGACAGCGGAAGAGCCCCGCCAGCCAGACCGCCGCCCAACCACCAGCGTTCCCAAAAATGGGGCAGCACACTGAATGAAACGACGGCGCCGGTGTTGTTCCAGACGCCAGGTCGCCGTTGCACGCGATAATCTGAAAACGGTAGCGCCGCGGCGGCAGCCGGGAATAAAACGCGGAGCGTTGCGTGCCGGCATCAATCCAGCCCAAATCCAGGTTCTCCAGACGGTAGCGAAAACGGCATCGTTGCGGCGCGGAGAAGCTCAACGCGGTGTAACGAAATTCGATCGAACCGAAGCCGGGCGGGACCACGATGTCCGCCGGCCCAGGCGCGCTGGCCTTGCCTGAAACCGCGCTTGGGGCCGGTTCCCGTCAATGACCACGTCCTCCACTTGCACCGGCGGAGGCAGAACGTTGAGCCGGATTTGCGACGGGTCCACCATCGCCAATCCGCCGCTGGTGGCGAACCAAAGGCGACCGTCCGCCGTCCGGCAAGCCGAGGGCTGGTTGCCGCCTGAGATTTCCAGCAACGTCAATCCATCGCTGGCGTCCAGCAGCAGGCAGTCCAGCGGTTTCCCGGGCTCGTCTTTCAACCGGTCCTTGTCCACCCGGAAAATGCCGGCATAAGAGCCGATCCAAAAATGGCCCGCGCCGTCATCAAGGATGTTGCAGATGAAGTCGCTCGGCAGCCCGTCGCGCGTCGTTAGTGTGGTAAACCGGTTGTCTTTCCATCGAATCAAGCCCGCCCCGGGCGTGCCGATCCAAACCGAACCGTCGTCATCGCCGTGCAGGCACCAGATATACTCATAGCCGAGACCCTGCGGACGCTGAAATTGAACGACTTGTCCGTTCTGAAACCGCGCCACGCCTCCACCGCGCATGCCCACCCAAATGGCGCCGTCCGAAGCCTGGCAGACGCACCGGACCTCGGCGCGATTTAGATTGGTGCCAAGCCGCGACCATTGGCCTTGAAAATATCGAGCCAGGCCGGATTGGGTTCCCATCCACGTCGCGCCGTCCTTGTCTTCGAACAGCGCGTAGAACAATCGCAATCGTTCGGAGATCTGCGGCACGGCGACCGGCATCAACTCGCTCCCGCCGTTGGTCAGCAAACCGATGCCTTGCGTGCCTGCCCAAACAACGCCGTCGCGGCTTTCCAGCACGCAACGCACATCCGCCGCTCCGGGCAAGTTCGGCGCCAGGAAGCTGGTGAATTGGCCGTCCTTCAATTTCAAGACCCCGGCCCCTTCCGTCCCCAGCCACAGGCCGCCATCGCCGGCCGGAGAAACCGAGAGCAGGCCGCGGCCCTGCCAGGGCGGAGGCAATCCGATCATGAACAACGCGCGCCGTCTCAGCATCTGCAAACCGCCTCCGCCGGTCCCGATCCAGACGTTCTGTTCCTGGTCCTCGGGTAATGCTTCCAACCGGATATGTGCCCGGCCCAGTGAGTGGCTGCGACGTGCTCCGCGCCATCCGGGCTGATGACGAACACGCCTTCTTCCACGGTGCCGACCCACAGATCGCCGTTGCGGGCTTCGTAGAACGCCACCCGCGCCGGGTCGTCCACCAATGCGTCCCGCGGTCTTTAACCCATGCGCCGTGGTCCCAGCGCCGCACTTCGGTGACCATACCCGCACCCAGATGCCGCCTCGCCTCGCGCGGGCCACGTCCCGGTAGGCGTCCGGGACCCGCGGCGGCCGTGGCAATCGCGCCATCGCCTTGCAGACGAAACAGGTCGCCGCCAAAGCGAACGGCCCAGACCTGTCCCTGGCCGTCCGCCGTTAAATCTGAATACTGCGCGCCGGCCAAATCCTTGGACAAGCCCGGGTATTGCCCGTCGCGAAAACGGAGAACCAGGCCATCACGATTGACCGCCCACAGGTTCCCGTTGGTGTCTTCCGCGAAACGGTCCACCGGCGAATTGCGCCATCGCGAAGGCACGGCCACAGGGTGAAAGCCGGCGGCATCCCGCCACGCGATTTCTCCCGTGTCACTCCCCGTCCAAAGCCGTCCGGCCTGGTCCTCAAACAGGCAATTAATCAGGCTGTTGCCCAACTCCGGCGTATTGGCATCATTGAAGCGCCGAAACCCCACGCTGTCGAATCGCGCCAGGCCGTTGAACGTCGCCGAGCCCCAAATGAACCCGTCATACGTTTGCAGCCCACGGCCCGCACGCGATCCGAAGGCAATCCCTCCTGGATATGCCACGAAGCCACACGAAATCGCCAGGGTCCGCCACAGCGGATTTGGCCGGCTCCGCCTGCAACGCTCCCCTCACCCAAAATTCCGCAAGGGTCAAAATGCAGATGCTGACGCGGAGTGCGTTCACGATTGATAAGCCGGATCATAGCGCAACCGTCGCGTCCGGGCGAACGAAAATCCAAAGGCAATTCTTGAAATGACGAATTCCTAAACCATAATGAACACCCCATGCCGGGTCCGACCTTCGATATTCGGGCATTGGCATTAATTAGTCATTCGAGCTTCGTCATCAGTCATTTGCACTTTGGCCCTTTGGCCCCCCTCCCTCCCATATACACCCCACGGGAAATTCCCCGGCCTGGCCGGGAAATTCCCGCCCCGTCCGACGGTCCGTTGGACTCCGAACCATCCGCGACGGAGCTGGTTGCGACGATGCCGGCTGAAAATCGAGCCATGCGCAACTCTCCGCCCCTTGACCCCGTTATTTCAAAGAACCCTTGCCGCGCCGTCTCATACCACCCGAGTAGCTTCCGAGCGAAGGCGGAAGCCTTTCAGCCTTTCCTGTGTCCCCATCCACGGACGCATTGTATTCCTAACTTATTAAATAGTCAAACGATTATTTAATTATGTAAACGTCGGAATTCGGCTCGGCCCGATTGCTTTGTAAGACAAGCCGGTCATGTCCGGCCCGCAACCCGATTAACCGATTCTGAGGCAACTTTTTACGTTCGCCCTGAATTCGCTTTGTCGCGTAGGATGGCGGGCGAGTCGATATACACAAACCGCGAAAGGATACCGGAGAACGATTGCATTCACAGTCCTTGAGATTCCGCCGGTTGAATCACCCGCGACGGGGTTCGGGCCTCAATTGTGGCGGATGCGAAGAAAACGAGGAGTATATGAAAGATAAGTATTTACGCATGGCGCTAATATTACTATTGGTTCTGTTTCTGGCTTTCTCCGTGTTGTGGGCGCATTTCCATGTGCGGGTTTCGTCAGTCCCACTAAATTCAAATTAAGACACTTCCTGACTGAAGTACAAATGGCAAAAGATCATGAGGTTGCGATCCGACCCGCTTATGGCCCAATCCACTTCGTCCCGGCGCATCGCGGCTACGCGCGACCCCGTTTACGTCACCTGTAATTCCCGTGCGTGGGCGATTTCCCGTTTGTGAACGGGGCGGGCTTGGGCGGCTTCCACCGTCACGACCGCCGCTGTGTCTCCCGCGAGCGTTGTGAATTCCACTTCGTAGGCGAGGCCGTCGCGATAAACATGCACGACCGTTCCCACGTCGCCAGCTTTCAATCCTTCGGCGGGAATGTCGTTCTTCAAAACTATCCGGTCATGTTCTTTGATCATGTTGGCTTTCATGCTTTGCGCGGATAAGCCGTCACTAATCTGGCCACTTCCAGTCCGGTGTCCACAATCCAAATCGTCTGGACCATGGCGGACTTGCCGCCCGGCGATTCAATTTGCCCAACAATAACATATTTCCGCCCGTGCGGCGATTCCATGCTTTGCGTGGTCTCCGCCCGGGTGGCCGCCATCTGCAACGCCTTGGCCGCCGTCTTGTCCCGCCAAAGCGTCTCGCGACGGCGGAAGCTCCGCATTGCGGAGCGCAGGAGGGAATATATGCTTAACTAAGTATATAGTTAAATAATTTTAATTAACTAATTAAAAGGCTGCGCAAAATTCATCCCGCCCAGTCCGCGCACAACAGCTTCGCTTGTTCCAACACCGTTTGCGTTGCCTTTTCCTGCTTGTCTGGCGGATAGCCGTATTTGCGGAGAATGCGCCGCACCAGGACGCGGATTTGGGCCTGGGCGGCTTCGTGGAGCGTCTAATCGATGGTCACCCTTCTGCGAACGTGAGAGGCCAGTTCGCGGGCAATGTTTTTCAATGTCGGCTCACCCAGGACTTTCACCGCGCTATCGTTCGTTTCCAGCGCGTCGTAAAATGCCACTCCTTCGTCTGTCAGTCCGAGGCGCTCCTAGCATTTCGGCGAAGGAACGCGACTGAACCAGATATTTTTTGGCGCGGATTTTTAATTCGTTGTTGAGCAGCTTTTGCAACAATTCCATTGCAAGATTGCGGCTTCGTTGATCATTAAAGCAGCCGTTGGGAGTTGGCTGCTACACGATATTGAACCGGCTTGGTCTTTTTAACCTTCTCGATCGCTCCATCTTTTATCAATTTGACCAGCCAGTCCTTCGCTTGGGATTTGGTTACGCTAAGAAGACTCACGATTTCCGCTTCAGTATGACCAGCCACAAGTTCCCGTCGCAGTATTTCGCGCACGGTTTTGAAAAGTTCCTCGGCTGGGGATAAAATTACTTTGGACTCTTCACCAATAACATGGGCAGGCTCAACTGGTTTGGCCGGGCTGATGTATCTAACTGGTTGATCCCGCAACGCGAATGAAAGCGCTTCCTGTTTGGGCTCCGCCGCCACTGATTCCGCTGCTGCGGAAAGCACCCGACCAAGTTCTGCTCCGTTCTCCGGATTTGGCCAGGGCCGGCCACCGTGATGAATCAGGGCGGCGTTTCCGCGCCCCGCATTATTTCCATTTCTGACAAACACCGGCACAAAATGAAACCTTTCAAGCTGCTCAATGGCCCCGGTCCAAGTGCCGCCCTTTTTAAAATCCGAAGTCACTACTAAACCGGCATCGGCAAGCGCATAAATGACTTTGTTGCGTTGCATGGCGTTGCCAACATTGAATCCTGCTGCCGGATCGTAGGGAGACACCAACAGCAACCGGTGATCCATGATCGGTTCGAGGTTTTCGCGGGCGACCGCCGCGCGTTCCATGCTGTCGCTCATCACCGCCACCGACGCACCGCCGGACTGAAGCGCTCCATTGATGGCTGCCTTGTCAATTCCCTTCGCTCCACCGGAAATCAATGTGCAATGCGCTTTTGCTGCCAGTTTTCCGATGCCTTCAGTGTAGCTGATCAGTTCCTCGTCCACGTGCCGGGAGCCGACGACAGCCAACCCACCTTTTTCGAGTAATGACAAATCACCGCAACCATACAGCAGCGGCGGAGCGTCTTCCTTCAACCGTGTCTTTAATCTTTTTGGGATAAGCCGGGTCCGCCCGGCTGATGACCCAGATGCTTCGCGCGCTCCACCGTTCCACGGCCTGGCTCAATAGAAATCCGCGCCCTAACAAGGCGTCCAACCGTTCAATTCCAAATTGCCGCGCGCAAATGCCAATCAGTTCGCCCGCGTCAGCCCCGATCAAATCAGCGGGCTGCTTTTGTTTTTCACGCAGAAGCCGGGCGAGCTTGTTATATTCGCCCAAACTGAACAGTTTGGCCGAAAGTCGCCCACGTCCCGCGACCAGCGGCGCGGTCAGCAGCAGGATGGCCTGCGTGTTCGATGTCAGCGGTGTTGTCATTCGTCATCGTTTGCGGTCGAGGCCAGGGCCAGAGGATGCACCGGCCCACTCCTGTTTGAGAGCAAAAGATAAGCCGCGACCGTCATCGTCCATCTTGAATCCACCATATCATCCACCAGCAAGACCGCGCCAGCCGGAACGTTGCCGTGGATTTGCAACGAGCCATCCACATTACGCGCTTGCTGACTGCTGTTTTCCATTTGTTTTTGTCCATGTGCGGCACCGGGCTTGCGCTGGCCGCCTGGTAGAGCATCACGGCCTGGTCGGGACGTTTGACCTTGTTCATGGCGATGCGCGCCGCCGAGAGCAGCGCCATCAGCGCGTTACGCTCCTGCGGATAGGCCTGCGCCAGTTCCTGGTACTCGCCGAGGGCGCGCTCGTACTCCTGCCGCTCCTCCAGTGCGTGGCAAAGCTTCAGCCATACCTCCGATGAGGGCAGGCCGCCGGAGTTGACCAGCGACTGGTAGTCCTCGAGCGCCCTGGGCAAATCCTGCTGACCGAGATGCAGGGCGCAGAGCTTCTCCAAGGTGGCGGCGTGGCCCACAAGGTTCTGCGTACGCCAGTAGAGCTCCTGGCGCAGTTGCAGAGAGCGCTCGGCAAAACCGTAACGTGCGTCGTAGCTGTCCAGTTCGGTCAGCGCATGGTCGGTGTTCCCCTGGTGGACGTGCTGCTGAATGTCATCCAGCTCAGAGTCGTGCAGCGGGTCGAGATCGTCCTCAATCTGGCGATTGATGGCGTGTTCGAGGCCGCTGTAGTGGATGGCCATGGCGGCGCAGGCTCCAAAGATGAAGCCTCCGACGTGCGCCATGTGCGCCACTCCACTGCTCGCGCCGAAGACCGTGCCGTAGAAGATCTCCATGAGAAACCAGAAGGGCAGCAGCCAGTAGGCGGCGGCGGTGAAACGCGCCGGGCGGAAGAAGCCCCAGAACCAGATCATCTGAATCTGCACCTTGGGGAAGCGCACCAGGAAGGCGCCCATCAGGGCGGCCACCGCGCCGCTGGCTCCAAGCGTGGCCACATGGCTGCCGGGATTGAACCAGGCATGCACCTGCAGAGCAACAATTCCGCCGAGCAGATACACCACGAGGTAGAGCGGACGTCCCCAGGCCTCTTCCAGCACGATGCCGGCCAGCCAGAGGAACCACATGTTGCCGATCAGGTGCAGCCAGCCTCCATGTAGAAAGTTGGCCGTAATGTAGGTGTACCAGGTGGAACGGGCGGGGACGAAGGTCCAGCGCTGCGCAAAGGAGGATGCCTGCAACTCATCGTACCTGGCGCAGAGCTGATCCATCTCCTGCTGCAGCACGAAGGGATCGTCAATCTGCCGCACGCGCCTGTCCCACTCGTCCTCGGCGGGACGCAATGTGCTCTGCGCGATCGTCCAGGAGAGAGGCTCCTGCTGCTTGATTTCATCCACCAGCTGTTTGCCCACGGGAGACAGGGTAAGGTCCGGGTGCATGGCGGCCAGAAGCTGAATGTGCAGGCGGACCTCGGCGAGCCCGGGCGGCTCCTTCGTCAGGGAGCCCATGGTGAGAACAAAGGCCAGGACGTTGGCGATGATGAGACCGATGGTAATGACCGGCCAGCGCCGGGCCGTCATGTTTTCATGACCAATCGGGATCAGCATGGGTCGGACCTCAGCCGCAATTGCGCTGGCTGATTCTGCACGCAGCCGCCCCCCGTAGGCAACGCGGAAGATGGCCAGGAACCGCACTACGCAACAATCAGAAGTCACATCTCTGACGGGAATCCGGTAGGATGAATGTGTGAAAATTGGCCACAATATTGTTGGGATGACGCAGTGGAAATGGCGGCCCGTAGGGCTCCGCGCGATGCGGCTTTGCGTATGGACGGCGCTGCTGGGCGTGGCATTTGGCGCCAATGGATTTAACGCCACGGCGTTTGCCACCGTGGCGACGGCGCAGCAAAAAGCGCCGCGAGTAAAGGCTCCACGTGGGAAGGCGCCTCGCCCGTTGCCGGTGCCCGTACGGCCGTCCGACGCACAAGACATCAGGCATCCGGCCGCGGCGGCAACCGTGAAGGCCGAAAAGCAGGTCACGCTCGAGCAGCGCATCCGCCAGGTGCTGGAGCGGCCCCTGCTGCGCAATGGCAACAACGGCGTGATGGTCTACGACCAGACGGAGCAGAAGACCCTGGTGGCCGTCCACGAGGAGCAGCTCTTCACCTCCGGCTCCACGACGAAGCTGGTGACCCTGGGCGCGGCCCTGGCGCTGCTCGGCGAGGACTACCGCTTCCACACAAGAGTATTTCGCAATGGGCCCGTCACCGAGGATGGCACGCTGGAGGGCGACCTGGTGCTGGTGGCCTCCGGCGACCTGAACCTGAGCGGCCGAGTGCTGACCGGCGACCGCCTGGACTGGGAGGCGCGCGACCACGCCTACGCCGGTTCGCTGCCGGGCAAGAGCGTGGCCGGCGACCCCTTGCGCGTGATGAAGCTACTGGCGGCGGGCGTGCTGATGAAAGGCATCTGGCGCGTGCGCGGACACATCCTGGTGGACGCCTCGCTCTTCCCTTCCACGCAGACCGAGCCGGCGACGCACACGACGATCTCTCCGGCGGTGCTGAACGACAACGTGATTGACGTGATTGCCACCTCCGCCGAAAAGGAAGGCGGCGCGGTGAAGCTGGAGATGTCGCCCGAGGTGCCCAGCCTGCGGGTGATCAACCATGTGCGCACCGGTAAAGCCGACGCCTCGGCCGATCTCCACTTTGACGCGGACACCGTGGAAGCCGACGGTAGCCACACCGTGGTGCTGGGCGGAGTTCTGCCCGCTGGGCGCGAGCGCGCGCAGGCGGCCTACAAGGTGAAGGACCCGGTGCGCTACGCCGCCGAGGGCTTCCGCGAGGCCTTGCGCTGGGCGGGCATTGTGGTGGAGCCGCCGCTGGAAGAGAGTCTGCCGGCCTGGGTGCCGGAGGATGCGACGGGCGGAGACGCCAGTAACGACGCGGAGAACGAAGCGCCGAAGGATACACGGAGCGACGCGGAGAACACTCAGGTTCACAACTCTGGCCCGCACCGTGACGAAGACTTTCCGCAAACGAGCGAACTGGTAGAGCACATCTCGCCTCCGCTGGCGGAAGAGGTGCGGCTGACCTTGAAGGTGAGCCAGAACCTTCATGCGGCCACCATGCCTTACCTGATCGGCTGCTACGCGGGCCGTCCCGCTGCGGGAAATGCTGGAGCCGATGCCACGCAGCGCGGGCTGTTGCTGGCGCGGCGCTGGCTGCAAAAAGCGGGACTGGAGCCGGAGAAGGTCTCGCAACTGGATGGCGAGGGCGGCATGGGTTCGGCGTTTTCGCCAAAGTTCATGGTGCGCTATTTGGACTTCATGAGCCGCCAGCCCTACGGCAGGACTTTTGCCGCGGCACTGCCCGTGCTGGGGCGCGATGGCACGCTGGCCGAGGTTCTCAGCGATTCGCCAGCCGCCGGGCACGTGCGGGCGAAGACCGGCTCCTATGTGGTGGCAAACAACCTGGGCGGCGGAGTGATGCTGCTGGGCAAGGGGCTGGCGGGCTACATTGATGCCGCCAACGGACACCGGCTGGTCTTCGCCGTCTTCGTAAATAACCTGGCGCTGCGCGACATGCAGGAGGTGGGCAAGGTGGGCGAAACGCTGGCGGAGATCAGCGCGCTGGCCTGGCAGTACGCTCCACCGGTGGCCACGGCCAAGCCCGCATCAGTGGCGTTGAAGACCATGGCAACCCCGGCGGCCAAAGGCTCCACGGCGGCACACGGGCCCACAAAAAACACACCGGCAAAAAGCTCCGCGAAGAAAAGTACCGCGCACCCGGCGGCGAAGAAACCTGCGCACAAGGCACTGACGGCCACGCCGGACTGAGTTGTACTCATTACAAAAAACAGACTAGGTGAGCGACTGGTGCTCCATGGCCTGCTGCGCCAGGTGCAGCGCGCCCACGTAGGACTCCTGCGCGCTGAGGCGGACCTTGATCTCCGGACGGTCACTGCGCACCACGTTGCCAAAGACCTGGCGGATGCGGGCGCAGTTGGCGAAGACGCCGCCGCTGAGAACGATCTCGACCGGTCCCGGCGAGATCCAGAGGCGGCGCACGACGATCTGCGCGGCGCGCGCCAGGCGGGTGCCGGCCGATGTCAGCACCTCGGAGGCCAGCGGGTCGCCCTGTAACTGGGCCTGCATGACGATGGGAAAAAGATCACTGAAATTGGGAATGGAGTCGCGGTTGCACTCCTGTACAAGCTGCTCACGGGTGGCAATGCGCCAGTAGTTCATGATGGCCGTGATGAGCGAACTGCTGCGCCCCATGTCGAGCGCCTGGAGAACCTCGAAGAGGGCGCGCTGGCCGATCCAGTGTCCGCTGCCCTCGTCGCTGACAAAGCGTCCCCAGCCGCCGGCGCGCGCCGTCTCGCCACGCTCGTTGCGGCCGAAGGCGACGGAGCCTGTGCCGGAGATGCAGATGACGCCAGGCGCGCCGCGAAACTCGGATTCCAGCGCGATGAGCGTGTCGCCCACAACTTTTAGATTGGTGCGCGGCAGAAGGCTGGCCAGAATGCTCGTGATGGCCTCGGCCATCTGCGGAGAGGCAGCCCCGGCGACTCCCGCGCAGGCGCTGGAGACGTCATTGGCCGTGGCGTTGGCCTGGCGCAGCGCGCCTTCGACGGCTTCGGTGAGCGCGGCGCGTACCTGGTCGGCGGGGACGCTGTTGAGGTTGCATCCCGCCGCGGTGTGCGTGCCCAGCACGGAACCCCCACGCGCGACCGCCGCCGTGGTTTTACTGCCGCCACCGTCTATTCCCAGTACGAGGGACACAACTACCTCTACTCTGCCCTGCAATCAGTTCTATTGTGGAAGAATACAAGAGAATCCAGCACGGAGCCATCCCCGGAATGGGGGATGACGCCAACCGCGCCTGGCAGGCATGGGGAAGGATCACACCGGATGACAGAGAAGCTTGCGGCCCATGAGTTGCCGCGCAGCCTGAACGCCTGGCACGCCATCAGCATCGTGGTGGGCACCATCATCGGCAGCGGCATCTTCCTGGTGCCGGCGGAGATGATGCAGGCGGTGGGCTCGGCCCGGATGGTCTACGCCGTGTGGATCGCCGGCGGTGTGCTGTCATTTTTTGGCGCGCTGACCTACGCCGAATTGGGCAGCATGAAGCCCGCGGCGGGCGGCGAGTACATCTTCATCCGCGACGCCTACGGCAGCCTGGGCGGCTTCCTCTACGCATGGACGTGGTTCATCATCGCCAAGCCGGCCAGCATGGCCACGGTGGCCATGGGAATGGTGCGCGTGATGGGCGGGCTGAAGGGCATGGAATGGACGTCGCGCGTGGCGCTGCACTTTTGGCTCCCCCTGAGCTGGGGACAGGTTGTGGCCATCGCGCTGTGCGTTGCCATCAGCGTGTTGAACTACGCGGGCGTGCGCCGCGCGGGCAACTTCCAGCTGTTCTTCACCGGGTTGAAGATTGCGCTGGTGCTGGTGATTGCCGCGGCCTGCTTTGCCTGGAGCGGCGGGAGTTGGAGCCATTTCTCCGGCGTGGCCGTGGGGGCCAAGGGCGGAGTGGCCGGCTTTATGGCCGCGCTGGTGGCGGCCCTGTGGGCCTACGACGGATGGAACGACCTGAACATGGTGGCCGGAGAAGTTCGCCAGCCGGAGAAGACCATTCCGCGGGCGCTGATTGCCGGAGTGGCCGTGGTGGCCGTGCTCTACATGCTGATGAACGCTGCCGTGCAGTTCGTGCTGCCGGCCTCGGCGGTGGCCTCCAGCGGACACGCCGCGGCCGACGCCATGCTGCTGGCTGCCGGAGCCGGATGGGTGGCCCTGGTGGTGGCCTGCATGGCCCTGAGCATGCTGGCGACCTTGAATGGCACGGTGATGAGCGGCGCGCGCATTCCTTATGCCGCGGCACGCGACGGGCTGCTGTGGCGCGGGCTGGCCCGGGTGCATCCGCGTTATGGAACACCGGCCATGGCCATCGTGGTGCAGTGCGCGATGGCCATGGCGCTGCTGTGCGTCTCGGGACGCTTCCGCGAGCTGTTCTCGCTGGCCATCTTCGCCGAGTGGCTGTTTTACATGATCGCCGCCAGCACGGTCTTCGTCTTCCGCCGTCGCGAGCCGCAGACCGCCCGGCCCTACCGCGTGTGGGGATACCCAATTGTGCCGGCCGTCTTCGTGCTGGTGTCCGCCCTGCTGCTGTACTACACCTTCCTCGATAACCTGAGGCTCTCGCTGGGCGGAGTGGTGGTGATGTCGGCTGGGCTGCCGGTGTATGCGTACTTTGCGCGCAGGAAAAAGGCCCGCGTGGGCAGGCCTCTCTAGAACCATTTGTTTGCGGGGCGTGGGCCCTGCACTCTACACGGCGGCGTGGTGCGCGGCCGTGATCTTCTCGTAGATCTTCATGTATTCACGCGCGGCCACCACCCAGCTGAAGTCGCGCTTCATGCCGTTCATCATGAGCTGGCGCCACTCGGACTTGACCTTGAAGACATCGAGCGCCATCTGCACGCTGGTCAGCAGGGCCTCCGGCGTGTACTCGCGGAACTTGAAGCCCGTGCCGGTGCCGCTGCGCGCGTCCCAGGGCTCGATGGTGTCGTCCAGGCCGCCGGTGGCGCGCACGATGGGCACGGTGCCGTAGCGCAGCGAGTAAATCTGGTTGAGTCCGCAGGGCTCGTAACGCGAGGGCATGAGGAACATGTCGGAGCCGGCCTCCACCTTGTGCGCCATCACGTTGTCATAGCCGAAGCGGGCGGCAAAGCGCCCGGGATACTGGCGGACGAGGCGGCGGAAGAGATCCTCGTAAGTCTTGTCTCCGCTGCCCAGCACGCAGACGCGTACATCCTCGTGGGCCAGGCGGTCGGCGGCCAGCGCGATCAGGTCGAATCCCTTTTGCGCGGCAAAGCGGCTGACGATGCCAATGACCGGCGCCGTGGTCTCCGGGTCGAGCGCGAAGCTCTTTAGCAGGTCGCGGCGGCAATCCTGCTTGCCGGCCAGCGCCTTGGACGAATAACGCGCGGCGATGTTGCGGTCTCGCGAAGGGTCCCACTCGTCGTAGTCCACGCCGTTCAGGATGCCGGTGACGGTGCTGCTGCGGCCGCGCAGAACGCCCTCCAGTCCAAAGCCGTACTCGGAGGTCTGAATCTCATGGGCGTAGCGGCGGCTGACCGTGGTGATGTAATCGGAAAATACAAGCGCGCCCTTGAGGAAATTGACCTTGCCGAAGAACTCCAGCTTGCTGATGGTGAACAGGTCCCAGGGCAGCATGAGCAGCGGCAGGGTATCCGGCGAAAAGACTCCCTGGTAGCCGATGTTGTGGATGGTGAAGACCGTGGGGATGCCGCTGAGCGAGGGGTCCTCCTCGTAGAGCGAGCGCAGCAGGACGGGGATCAGCGCGCTCTGCCAGTCGTGGCAATGGAAGACGTCCGGCACGCCCAGGATCTTGCTGGCCTCCAGCACGGCGCGGCAGAAGAGGGCATAACGCTCGGGATTATCCGTGTAATCGCCCAAGGGTGTGCCATAGAGCGCGTCGCGATCATAGTAAGGAGGATAATCAATAAAGTAGTACTGCACGCCCTGGTGCAGGCCGCCATCCACGACCGAACAGAAGCGGTAACGGTCGTCAAAGGGAATGGTGATGCTGGCAATGACCGTGGAAGCATGCGGCAACAGCGTCTGCCGGTAGAGGGGCAGGTACACTGTTGCCTGGTGTCCGAGCTGGGCGACGGCACGCGGCAGGGCTCCAACGACATCGGCCAGGCCGCCGGTCTTGGAATACGGTACGCACTCGGACGCGGCAAAGACAATATGCACGAAACCTCCGCGGAGGACGTCTACGGAAACGGGCGTCCCTGCGGGCGGCAAAAGCGATGGCCACCCGCGCAAGGGTGAAGTGTAACGGGCAACGGAAAGGTGGTCAACGGTGGCAAAGCAAGCGGGCGAACAAAAGGTAACAGCCAGGAAGCCGAAACTGGGACAGAACTTCCTGGTGGACGAGGGCGCCATGCAGGCCATCGTGGACGCTCTGGGCGACATCAGCGAGGCGACGGTGGTGGAGATCGGCCCCGGACGTGCCGCCATCACCGCGCTGCTGGCTCGCCGCGCCGCCCGGCTGATCGCCATTGAAGTGGACCGCGTGCTGGCCGCGCAGCTGCGCATGAAGTTCGCCACCCAGCCCAACGTGGACGTACTGGAAGCCGACATTCTGCAGGTGGACCTGGGCACCGTGCTGGGCGCCACCCCAGGCCCCTTGCGCGACCTGCGCCCCACGGGCCGGCACAAGGCCCAGGTGGTGGGCAACCTGCCGTACTACATCACGTCGGATATCCTGCTCAAGCTCTTTGCCGCCTCCGAGCGCGTCGAGCAGATTGTGGTGATGGTGCAGAAGGAGGTGGCCGACCGCGTGGCCGCCCATCCCGGCACGCGCGACTACGGGTTGCTGTCGGCGACGGCGCAGATGTACGGCGAGGTGACAAAGCTCTTCGAGTTGGGGCCGGCCGCGTTTGATCCTCCGCCGGATGTGCGCTCGGCGGTCATCCGCATGGTGATCGGTCCGCGCTTTGCCGAGCTTGAAGTGGACGAGAAGGGCTTTCTCAATTTCCTGAAAGTGTTGTTCGCGCAGAAACGCAAGACGGTTTCCAACAACCTGAAAACGGCTTACGATAAGGCGGCCGTGGCCGAGGCGCTGAAGGCGGCGGAAGTCGTACCCACGGCGCGCGCCGAGACCCTGCCGCTGGAAGCCATGGCGCGGCTCTACCGTGGCATCCGGCCGCAGGCAAAGTAGGCAAAGGGAGGCAGCGATGACACTGGTTCGTGAGCCGGCCGTGGCCGGACAGTTTTATCCTGGCAAACCGGCGGAGTTGCGCCACGAGGTGGAGGAGTTTCTCTCCGCCGGCAGGGCAAAAGCCTCCGCGAAAACCACCCCTTCAAAACTGCACGCGCTCGGCGTCATCGCTCCCCATGCGGGCTACGTGTACAGCGGCGCGGTGGCAGGCGCCGTGTATGCGCGCATTGAAGTTCCGCGGCGGGTCATCGTCCTGTGCCCCAACCACACCGGCCTGGGCGAGGCCTTGAGCATCATGAGCACGGGCAGCTATCGCACACCGCTGGGAGAAATCCCGCTGGATGCGGCAATGGGCGCGGCGTTGAAGGCCGGGTTCCCCCTGTTGCGCGAGGACACACTGGCGCAGCAGCGCGAGCACGCCGTCGAGGTGCAGCTTCCATTTTTGCAGATGGCGCAGCCGGAGCTGACCTTTGTGCCCATCACGGTTGGCACCGGACAGTTTGAGGTGCTGGCCGCCCTGGGACTGGTGATGGCCAAGGTGATTGCCGCCTGCGGCGAGCCGGTTTTGATTGTGGCCAGCAGCGACATGAACCACTATGAAGGCGACGACGAGACGCGCGTCAAGGACGCACTGGCCATTGAGCAGGTGTTGCAGTTGCAGCCCCGGGGCCTGTACCAGACGGTGCGCAGCCAGGACATTTCGATGTGCGGCGTGGGCCCGGCGGTGGTCATGCTGACGGCCGTTCTCAAGCTGGGCGCGCACAAGGCGGAGCTCATCCAGTACGCCACCAGTGGCGACGTGAGCGGCGACCGCGAGCACGTAGTGGGCTACGCCGGCATCGCCGTGGTGTAGTTCTAATTTTTTCTCAGAACCTCAGCGGTGGGTGATTCCCTGCCTTGCCAGGGTGGCGGCGGCGTGGATGTGGCAGATGGCGATGGCCAGGGCATCGGCGGCGTCAAAGGGCTTGGGTAACTCGTCCAGCTTGAGCAGCCGCGACACCATCAACTGCACCTGGTGCTTCTCGGCCAGTCCATAGCCGACGACGGCGCTCTTGACTGCCAGCGGCGCGTAGGCCACCACGCACAATCCCTGCTGGGCGGCGGCCATCATGGCCACTCCGCGCACGTGCCCCAACTTCAAGGCGCTCTTGGCGTTCACCGAGTAGAAGACGTCCTCAATGGCGACCACCTCCGGGCGATGAAGCTCCATCTGCGCGGTCAGCCCGTCGAACACGGTCTTCAGGCGCAACTCCAGGGCCAGCTTGGGAGACATGTGGATGGCGCCCGAGGTGAGGCAGGTGAGCGTGTGGCCGTCACCTTCCACCACGCCGTAGCCCGTGTATTCGCCGCCGCAATCCACGCCCAACACTCGCATGAATAGGAGTGTAGACCATCCCGGGCCATGGCGGCAGCCAGGATGCTCCAGGCATCCCTCACAATGGAACGAATGGTCCGGCCACAGCGTAAAGTTTTGTGAGGTTTGTCCACGGGACGGTCCAAGCTTGCTATTCTTGAAGGCAACCCGGAGGGTCACCCCCACCCTTGCCGTTTGGATCTCGCACATTTCAGTTCAACCGCGGCACAAGTTTTTCGTTGTACCAGGAGAGACGATGGATACCTGTTTCCGGCGCATCTGCCTGATTGCCCTGCTGGCCTTGCCGGCCCTGGCCGTGGCGGCTGAATCCGCTCCGCTCAGCGACCGCGTGGTGGCCTACCAGATTGAAGGCCGCTATGACGCCAAGACCCACACCCTGGACGCCACCGAGCTGCTGACCTATACGAACAAGACCGGCGTCACCTTGGACAAGTTCCCCTTTCACCTCTACCTCAACGCCTTCCAGCCGAAGAGCACGTGGATGACCGAGTCCCATCGCTCGGGTCAGCGCGATACGGGCACGGATGGAAAGTGGGAGGACAAGCACTTCGGCTCGAACGAGGTGAAGAGCCTGGAGGTGGTGGGACAGGGCGACCTGACGAAGCAGATCAAGTTCATCTCGCCCGACGATGGTAACCAGAACGACCGCACGGTCTTCGAGGTGCCGCTGGCCAAGCCGCTGGCGCCGGGTGAGAGCGTGCAGTTCAAGATTCACTTCCTCGCCAAGTTCCCGGAGGTGGTGGCGCGCACGGGTTACAAGCGCGACTTCCTGATGGCCGGGCAGTGGTTCCCAAAGGTGGGAGTCTTCTGGCATGGCGCATGGAACTGCCATCAGTTCCATGCCAGCACAGAGTTCTTCGCCGACTTTGGCACCTTCGACGTGAAGCTGACGCTGCCCAAGGGATGGAACGTGGGTGCCACCGGACTGCCCACCGGCCAGATAGACAACGGCAACGGCACGGAGACCCTCAGCTTTCACGCCGAGGACGTGCATGACTTTGCCTGGACGGCCGATCCCACGACGAAGGTTGTCGAAGACTCGATCACCCTCGGCGGACACACCGTTAAAATCCGCATGCTGATGCAGCCCGGACACATGGCCACTGCACCGCGCTATATGTCGGCCCTCAAGGGCACCATGCGCAAGTTCGACGAGTGGATTGGCCAGTACCCTTATCCGCAGATCACCGTGGTGGATCCTCCGCACGGAGGCAGCGCGGCCGGCGGCATGGAGTATCCCACGCTGATCACGGCCGACACCAGTTGGTGGATGCCCAAGGCGCTGCTGGAGCCCGAACTGGTCACCGAACATGAGTTCGGCCACCAGTACTGGTACGGCATGGTGGCCACCAACGAGTTTGAAAACGCGTGGATGGATGAGGGCATCAACAGTTACACCGAAGCCAAGGTGATGGATGCGCTGTATGGCAAGACGACCTCGACGCTGAACTCCCGGCTGGCGACGCTGGGCGAGCGCGGCTCCTACATGCTGGAGTACAGCGGCTCGGCTGATCGCGATCCGCTCTCCCGCCCGGCATGGATGTTTATTGATAACAGCTCCTATGGCGGCATCACCTATGGCAAAACGGCTTTGTTGCTGCTGACCTTGGAGAGCGTTGTGGGCGAGCAGCAGGTACTACACGGGTTGCACGTGTACTTTGAGCGTTACAAGTTTCAGCATCCCAAGCCCGAGGAGTTTACGGCCACCATGAACGAGGCCATTGGCCAGAACCTGGACTGGTACTGGCAGCAGGCCATCTACGGCACGCAGGTGCTGGACGACCGCATTCTGCGCGCCGAAAGCCAGCGTCTGGACTGGTGGGAGAAGAAGGACGAAAAGAAAGGCACGACCATCTACCACACCGAGGTGTGGGTGCAGCGCCGCGGAACCTTCGACCTGCCGGTGACCGTGGAGGCCAAGTTCGACGACGGCAGCCGCGTGCGCGAAACCTGGGACGGCCGCGACCGCTGGCACAAGTTCACCTGGGATCGAAAGTCAAAGCTGGTGAGCGCAGAGATTGATCCCGACCACGGACACGTGCTGGATCGCAATCCGTTCAACAACAGTTTTGTGGTGAAGTCCGACGGGCGTGCCACCGGCAAGCTGGCCGGCTACTGGACGCTGCTGCTGCAATGGGCCGAACAGGCCCTGAGCTGGCTGGCCTAGGAGATGACGACAATGAGTGGAAGCGTTCGCAGTTCTGCCGGATTGGTGTGGCGTCATCAACGGATTCTATGGTGGATTTTCCTGGTCAACCTGGTGCTGGCCTACCTGGGTTCCCTGCCGGCGCGGGCCGTGCTGCATGGCGTGTTGGACCATAGTTTGGAATCGGCCAAGCTGGTGACCGGCTTTGATGTGGGCGCTTTCGGCACCCTGCTGATGCAGCCCGAGGTGAACTTCAACATCATGGCGCCGTCGCTGCTGTTTAGCGCCGTGGTGTTCTTCTTCTACCTGCTGTTCCTGGATGGCGGCATCTACACGGTGTATCTGGAAGACCGCAAGCTGAGCCGAGGCGAGTTCTTTCTGAGTGCGGGGCTGTACTTCTGGCGGATGCTCCGCCTGGCCTTGTACTCGCTGCCGTTCTTTATCATCACAATCGCAGTCAACGCCGGGATCGCCGTTCTCAGCGGCAAGCTCGGCACGGAGGCGCCGCAGGAGACTTTGGGTTTCTGGGTGGGCGTCGGCGGCAGAGTGCTCTTCCTGCTGATGGCGCTCTTCGTGCGCGCGTGGTTCGACCTTGCGCAGGCCCGCGTGGTGTTGGACAACGAGCGCAAGGTGCTGCGCACGGTGGGCCGCAGCTGGCTGCTGCTGGTGCGCTCCGGCGGACTCTACCTGCGTTACCTGGGCATTGCGCTGTGCAGCATGGTGGTATTCACCGCGGGCGTCGCACTGTGGGTGTATGTGCCGCACCACGACACCATTGGCAGCTTCGTTGTGCTGGAGGCGGTGACGGTCTTCCTGCTGGCCACTCGACTGTGGATGAAGGCCGCCAGCGCGCGCTGGGTTGCCCTGCTGCCGCTGGAGTTCGTGGCTGCGTCCGTGACGGAGGTCATCGAGCCGGTCGCGCCGGAGACGCCTGCCGAGACCACGGCAGAGCCGCCAACGGCGGAGGGCGCAGAGCCTTCCATGCAGGAGTAGCTCGCTGCGAAACAAAAAGCCCGGGGCTTCGGCTCCGGGCTTTGCTTTTTGCAGCGATGTCGGACTTAGCACCCAACTCCGCGTTCGATGTTCGCGTTCTGGGTTCGCGCTTTCAGCCCGGCGTTTTGCGGATGCCGCGTCTGCGGAATCCGCCGGCCGCCGCGAGCTACTTCGGCGGAGGCGCGCAGTCTTCCATGTCACCCTGAATCTTGCGCACCGCGTGTGGCACGGCCTCCCAAATGGCGGAGAGGTTTTCCACGGCTGCGCCCGGACTGCCCGGCAGATTCAGCACCAGCGAGCGGCCACGCACGCCGCAGACGGCGCGGGAGAGCACGGCGCGGGGCGTCTTGCGCAGGCTGGCCGCGCGCATCGCCTCGGCAAAACCCGGGATGACGCGGTCCAGCACCATGGCCGTCGCATCCGGAGTCACATCGCGCGGACTCAGGCCTGTGCCACCGGTGGTCAGCACCAGGTCGGCCACGCCGTCATCGCACCAGCGGCGCAGAAGGGCTTCGATCTCCACCTGTTCGTCGGCGATGATCGCCCGCTCCACGACCGTCGTGTCATGCCCACTCAGCCAGGCGGCCAGCGCCGGACCGCTCTCGTCCACACGCTCACCGCGTGAGCCGCGATCGCTTACCGTCAGGATTGCCGCACGCAGCGTCATGGGGTCACGCCCTTTGCCTCGGGATCAACCTCCGCCCGGTCATCCGCCGGCGACGTCGCGCTGGCCTCGTCATGCACTGGAACGACAACATCCGCAGTCATCTCTGCCGGAAGCAGATTCTCCAGGCAGTAGCCGGCATGGACGGCCTCGACCGTGGCGTCGGCAATGATCGCCGCAATTCCTTCGGCGGTCGCGCGCAGGGCCGTCACCTCGGGCTTCGCACTCACAGAGCTCTCCGCCATGGCACACAGCGCGGGCAGTTGCAGCCACCACAGCAACTCCTCGTAACCCTCCTGCACAAAGTACGAGCGGCCCTCCGACTCATGCACTCCGGTCAACCAGCGAACATCGGGGTCCTGCCAGATGGCGCGCGTCAGCAGAGGACTGGAAGTTTCCACCACTTCCGCATCCACGTCTTCTTCCGTATTCTTCGTCGCGGAAGGCTCGGCCTCGCCAGCGCCCTTCGCAGGCGATGGCGGCTTCGCGGCGCTCTCTTCACCCGTGAATGCTCCGGCCTCCACCAGCAGAGCCACCTTGACACGCGCTGCCACGCGCCACGGCTCTTCGCCTTCAAAGCCGAGCGCAGACAGGGCCTGGCCCAAGGGCTGACGCAGATGCAGCTCATCGAAAATACGCAGTGCCGTCACCCGCAGTGCCGTCACTCGCAGTGCCGTAATCGCCGAGTGCGCCGAATCCACGGACTCAGCCAGGGTTTCCAGGGCGACCCACGCCAGCACTGGCCCCCACAGCGCGGTGGCCGTCAGTTGCGGACTCCGGCTGGGCAGTACGCGGCGCGCGGCAGCCGTCCACGGCGTGGCGAAATGGGCCTCCACCGCAGGCAGTCCGAGCACGGCCATCATCCGCCGGCAGAAGCTCTCCTTCAGTGCCGACGGACTCTGCGGCTTCCACGATTTTCCGCCGACGCGGCTGCCCAGGAAGTTCTGCGCCTCCACCAGCAGCGGACGGCAGCGCGACCAGGCGCGCTCCAGGAAGTCCGCGCGCAGAATCTCCAGTTCCTTCTGCTTGGCCGCACCGGTGGCCGTGCGGGAGAGTTCCGCGGCCTGGCGCACCAGCGCCGGTTCCAGCAGGTGCGCCAGTGCGCGATGCACGGGCTGCAGTTCAAAGGCCACCAGGGCCTCGTCGAGATTGGCCACGCCGCGCCCGCCAAGGTGATCGCAAAGTGCGTCCCAGGGCTTGTCGTCGCTGGCGCGCAGTTCGCGCCAATCCAGCAGAACATGGCACTGGTAGGCGTGCAGCTCCACGGTCAAGCCATGCTCGGCCAACTGCACCGAGCGCCGCAGATAATGCAGCCCGCTCATGCCGTCGCGGAAGGCCACGACCATGGAAGGATCCGGATTCAGCAGCAGTCCTTCGCGCAGGCGACGCTGGCGGAGTTGTCCGCCGGCACCCTTGTCGGCAAAGGCCGCGGACCAGTCCACGGTGCCGCGGGTGTGCCCGTAATGGTTATGGAAAAGCACCAGCGCACGCTCGTCACCCGCGCGGTTGGAGTAGGCAAAGACGTTCTCGTCCACGGCGCCATCTTCGCGGAAGAAGTCGTAGAGCAGGAAGTTGGCGCTCTCCGCAAACAGATAACGCTTGTGCAGCAGCGGAGCCAGCTGCCGCTCGTGGCGCTCCACCAGCCAGTGGTCGGCGTCTTCCTGGTGGCGCGGCCAGCGGTATTCCATGCCGTACTTTTCGGTGAAGCCCTCAATCTGTCCGTGGCCGAACATGGGCAGCCCGGGCAAGGTGGACATGACGGCCGCCACGCCAAAGCCCTTGTCGCCGGTGCCGAACTGATCCACCGCCGTACGCTCGTCCGGATTGCTCATGAAGTTGACGTAGCGCTTCAGGATGTCGGGATCGAACTCGATCGTGTTCTTGATCACCGAGCGGTACTTGGCGTTCTCCTCGTCGCGCATCATGTTCATGAAGGCCGAGTTGTAGACGCGATGCATGCCGAGGGTGCGGACGAAGTAGCCCTCCATCAGCCAGAAGGCCTCGGCCAATAGCAATGTGCCGGGAACCTCGGCGGCGACGCGATCCACCACCTCGCGCCAGAACTCCTGCGGCATGATCTCGCTGAACTGCTGCGTGGTCATGCCGTATTCGGCGCGCGACGGAATGGCGCCGCTGCTGCCGGGGTTGGGAAACCACAGCCGCTGGAAGTGGCGCTTGGCCAGGGTCATGGCGGCGTCAAAGCGAATCACCGGAAAGAGTCGCGCCACGTGCAGAATGGTCTGGATGACCTGCTCGCGCACCGCCGGATTCAGGTAGTCGAGCTGCGCCGTGTCGTTCCACGGGAAGCTGGTGCCGTCGTTGCCGTGGTAGACGTAGCGCAGGTCTCCCGTGCGGCGGTCGCGGCGCTCAAAGACCACGGCCGCGTCGGTCTGGTCGTAGTAGTGGCGCTCAATGCGAATCTCGACGTGCGGATCGGCGGAAAGATCCGGGCCGCTGAAATCATAGGCCGGGTATGGTTTGTCCGGACGCGAGATGAACCAGTCGGGATGCTCCGCCACCCAGGGCGAGTCAATGCCCATGTGGTTGGGCACCATGTCACTGGCCAGGCGGATTCCGCGATGGAAGCAACGGTCGCGCAGTCGTATGTAGGCATCTTCGCCGCCAAGATCGTCGGCAATGCGGTAGTCAAAGAGCGAGTATGCGCTGGCCACCGCGTCGTGATTGCCGCAGAGCTGCTTGATGGTCTTCGAGGCGCGGCTGCGCTCCCAGATGCCGATCAGCCACAGGGAATTCATGCCGCGGCGGGCCAGGTCGTTGAGCTCTTCGTCCGGCACCTGGTCCAGCTTGTCAATGTGCCGCACGTATTTGCGGGAGAGCTGCGCCAGCCACACGTAGGTGCTCTTGGCGATGAGCACCGCGGTCGGCATCCAGGCCTGATCGGCGCTGAAGCGCTCGTACTCGTGCGCGGGATCGCCGAAGACGGGAACGTCGGAGTGCGAGGACATTCCCGGCCACTGCTGGGTTCCCTGCTCGCGGCGGCGGCGCGCGGCCTCCTCGGCGGCGCGGGCTGCTTCTGCGCGGGCTGCGGCCTCGCTGGCGGCGTCAGCGGGATGAAACTGCATCCAGATCGCCAGCTCTTCCTCGCGCAGGATGTCTCCGGCGATCAGCAAGAAGCGGTCAATCTCGCTGCCCAGCAGGGTCTTCCAGCGGTTGCGGATGAGCGTGAGTTGTTCGCTGAGTGAGCCCGGCGCGGCCTCGGCCGGCGCGCGCAGCAGATCATACAGATTGACCGGCGCGGCGCCTTCGATGGGAATCAGCGGACGAGTGGCAAAATACGTTGGCAGTTGCAGGGCCACCTTGCGATAGGCCGTCTGCGCCGCCAGTTGGCTGTCCTCAAAGAGCTCGGCGAATGGGCGGAAGGCCGTGTTGCGGTTGGCCATCCAGAGCAGAACCATCTCTTCCATGGCGGCCGCGCGGTGGGCGATGCCGTCGGTCGAACTCTTCAGCCACTCTTCCGGCTTCTGGCGGCCGCTGTACACGGTTGAGCCGGGAAAGTGCTGCACGAAGGCCAGCAGCAGCTTGTCCATCTCGCGCTCGCCAACCTGCCCGGCAAAAAAGCCAAGCGCGTCGGTCATCACCGTGGGGTCGTACTGCTTACGGTAGCGGGCAATGACGGCGTGACTGGCCTCGTCAATCAGGCCCATGGCATACAGGGCGCCGGCGTTGACCGCGCGCTCCGGATGGTTGCGCGCGTCGCGCACCAGGTTCATGCGGTAGGCCAGTTCGCGCGCCGCCGTGACGCTGGCGAACACCACGTTGCCATTAAAAGAGAAGAGCGTCTCGGCAAACCGGTAGCGATCGCGTACCGCTCGCGAGATGTGAAATTCCATCATAAGGAGAGCTTCCCGGCCAAGGCCCGAATCACCATGATGCCAGATGCGCCGCGATATCACCGCCTACGACGCTGATTATCAGCCAACGGGCGGTCCCGCGCCCATGCACTTGCGAGTCGAAGTCAACTACCAGGAAGTTTCCAAGCTGCAATTACCACAGAAACTTGATGTTGCCATTGGCACGCCGGTCAATACGCGACTCGAAGTGACATTCACGGACTGCAGCGTAGAAACGAAGTGACGCACGCTGAGACGAAGTGAGGCAAAAGGAGGAACGGGGCGCGGCAACGAGACAAAGATTGGCGTTCTAAAGTCTCGCCTCAAACGTCGTGGTCCCCGACAAGCCCATTGTTGCCGGTGGTCGCGCGCTGCTTTTTTTGTACAATAGACTTACCCTACGTTACGCGCCTGCGTAGCGAACATCGTCGGGACGTGGCTCAGCCTGGTAGAGCACTCGCTTGGGGTGCGAGGGGTCGCCAGTTCAAATCTGGCCGTCCCGACCATTCTTCATTTTTCGCCCTCTGGAAGATCAGATCGAACGGCTTTCTGTAAGTGGGCGTGACACTTACAGCGTCTATCGAGCAGTTCAAAAGTACTTTTCTGAGCAGTTCGGCTTGTTCTGCCGGTTTCCGCGTAAGGTACAGAAAATAAGCCTTGTTCGCGAGTTCTAAAATCCTTTTCACATTCAGCAGCCGGTCGTTGCCGGACTCCTTAAGCCCGGCTATCGCCGCTTCGAATCGCTGCTCGTCCGCTTGCCATTCGATCATCTTGCGCTGCCAGAACTCTTCCGAAATTTTGCCGTCGAGTTTGTCCGTGTACGCCTGATCCATGCGACGGCGAACAGCTTCGCAAGTTGCTGCTCCAATCGCGCCCGTTCCGTTGCCGCGCCGTTCCGCATCCGTACTTGGTCGCGTTCCAACGATTGCTGGATGTGCGCTCACAACCTCATCGGGGATTTGGATGTTCTTGAGAATCTCCCCGAGCTTTTCGGAAATCTGTTCTTCCCGGAAGCGGGGCAGATCGCACTTTCCCCGATACCCGCTGCAACGGTAATAAACGTATTTCCCTTTCTTGAGTTCTGCCGTCACCGTGCAATCGTCATGCGCACAGGTCAGCATTCCCCGAAAAGCGATGTCGTGTTTTCCGTATTTTCCTTTGTGATGCCCGTGCATCACGGCCTGCACGGTTTCGAATAATTGCGAAGGGATAAACGTTTCGTGAGTCCCTTTGTAGGTCACGCCCTTCCATCCGAAAAACCCAATATAAACCGGATTCGTGAGGATCGTATGCAGATAGCTTCGATTAACGGTTTTTCCGAATTCTTTTCGAATTGCTTCCCGCAATGCCGAGAGCGGGAATTTCCCGTCGCGTACAACTCAAAAATACGCTTTACGATCCGGGAATTATCCGGGTGAATTTCGATATTCCTTTTTTCCCGATTATTCCGGTAACCGAACGGGGCGCGCCCCGGATAAATCCCCTGTTCGGCTTTTTCCCGCATTCCTTTAATGACTTCTTCCCTTAGATTCTCAACGTAATTTCGGGCAATCAGCAGATGCAATCCGTGAGTGAGCTTGTCCTGAGAACGGGAATTTTTCGAAAGAATCTGATTCTCTTTGACGAAATGAATTTCGGTCTCTAAGTCTTCCAAAGTAACCGCATCGCGGAAATTCCGATAAAGCCGGTCGGTTTTTTCGACCAAAACAATGCGACCGTCCTTAGAGCGACTAAGGAATTCGACCATCTCCCCAAATGCTTTTCTTCCGGTCATTTTTGCCGTTTCGATGTCGACGAATTCCTTAGAAATTACAAAGCCGTTCTTGGAAGCGTATTCCCGAATAGTTTTTAGCTGTGCCGGAATCGAATACCCTTCCTGTTCCTGCTCACGACTCGAAACACGCGCATAAAGAATTGCCGTCTGCATGGTCGCCTCGCTTATTTCTCGGATTTCTTTTTTTGCTTCTGTTTGGCCCAGCGGGCCTGAACGGCTTTGCGGGCCTGTTCGGTGCGCTCTTTTTGCGTCATATTCGCGGCGCGTTGAAGGCCGCCTTTACGACCCGTCTTCCGAAAGAATTCCAATGCTGCTTCGGGTAATTTAATT
Organism: uncultured Acidobacteriota bacterium; assembly: GCA_963719655.1. Taxonomy (GTDB): domain Bacteria; phylum Acidobacteriota; class Terriglobia; order Terriglobales; family Acidobacteriaceae; genus TOLSYN. Next base: position 27,695 of record CAVRDQ010000044.1, read on the forward strand.
CTTTCTTCATACGTAGGCCATGAGTATAACACAATTCGTCAAATTCATGCCGCAAGCTGACGAATGACCGATTCCCGGTAGCTCTGTAAGGCTGACCCTGTGTCAAAGACAACCCACCTTCATTCGAAAAGAATCGATGAATCGCCTCATTGTGCGGGCTCCGTTGCCACCGGTCTTTTGGTTCAGCCAAGTACGAAATTGCTGCATCCCCATTTCGTTGCATATTTTGTTCAACCCGATTCCCGTAAAATATTCAGTCGCTGTCTCGCATTCATCGATCGTCTGGCACTAGGGGGTTCCCCCTGGTGAAAACCACGATTTCCACGACATCGAACGGGTTAAAGTCGGAGCACGATGCAGATTTCCGAATGAGTCAAGGAGTTCCGGAACGCTCGTCCCTGACTGCCGCTCAAACCGGGTCACAGACCGCGTCGGGGCGCATAACCAATTCCTTTTCGAAATCGAGAGAATCGATGATTCCTTTGCTGGCCTTTCTCAAAAAGGACGGGGAAATTGCATCTTTCAATTCTTCGATTTTGTTGTAAATGCGTGAAATATGCTTTCCCCTGTTCCAGCACGGAGCGTCTCAACTTGTGCACGGCCAAATTGCCCGTATTCATTAATTTTCCGTTGTTCATCGTTTTTACTTTCGCTTTGTACTTATCACTCTCTCTGTTTCGCGGCTTGAAGCCAAGAAACCGGTACGTCGTGGATGTCGGCGGTGAGGTCAATCCGCATGATTCCCTAGCGTAGTCTTTGGATTTGAGTCAAGTACAGACTCCACCATCAGACTCATTTCGCTATTATGGTCTTTTTTGCCAACGTCGATCATTCTCCAGTTTGTGATTGTGAGTTTGTTGGTGCTTGCAGGTCGAGAAGAGGATTGCGTCGGAGGCCGATTGGCCGAAGGTCACACTTGCCCGGATAATGAGCATTCGTGCCTTAACCCGGTGCGACAAATCCTTCGGGGTTGACCGTGCGAATGTACTGTGGACACTTGAGGGCGGAGCATCGAAGAAGCGCGAGCCCGGAGATCGAGTTTGTCAATCATCCGAGACCCCGTCAGAAATCAGCGACCTCGTCACGGCTACGTGAGTTCCCGGCTGTTAGACAGGGCCGGGAACTCAGTCGTGCTTCGCTTCGCTGCGCACGACGCGGGGCTTCGCCCCGCACCCAGGACAGCTTTTGATCCTTACCGGCAGGCGGGGAAAGCATTCCCCGCCTGCCGATTTGCAGGACGCGGCGTGCCGTATAAGTCGCGGGGCGGAGCCGTCCAAGAACCGTTGCCCGCTCTGGATTTTCGCCGCATCCTGCAAACTCTGTGTTCATCTCATATGCCCCCTCCTATACGCATGTGGCCCGCAGCACACCGGACACAAATCCGTCAGGGCAAAGCCGCGCTTCAGCCGTTGCTCAAAAAATCCGTCCTTCTTTCGCCAGGTGCGCACCACCCGCCAAGGGATACCGCGCTTGGTCACGGCAGCGAGTAAAGGAGCGCCACGGCCCGCGCGATGGGCCTTCACGCGCTCCGGGATGTTGGTACTGAATCCCATGTAGTGCTGCGCGCCGTGATAGCGCCGTGCGAAATGCACCAGATAGACCGATCCGATGACGTGTCCATGCCGACGATGATTGAAGAAGCGCATTAGAATGGCACCTTTCCGTAAGCACGATGTAGCGCCGCCTTCTCATCCGCGCGGTATGCGGCTGATCAGGAACCGCCGCGCTTCCGAGCCTTGGTTTCTGCTTTCTTTTTCGGTGTACGAGCCGTGGAACGTGAAGGCGTAACCTTCCCCGGCCGGTTTCTTTCTTCGCTTCATGGAATTTCCTCAAAAGTTGAAATCGGTTTGTCGGGCCTGCAACTCACTGCCGCGCCGCCATCCTGGTGGCCCTCGGCATTGGCCGAATCTTGGATTCGGCATCAGAGAAACTGGAAGCGCCAACAATGGCTGTATACGCGTTTCTGAGCGGCTGCTGAAGGTCGGCTGGGGGTAAGGTATCCAACGAGTGGAGAATGTCTTGTATGCAGGAATTGCAGAGGGTAATTGTCTGGGAGCATTTCTGGACTCGTGGTCGAACGCGGACGGTCGACAGCAGAAAGAGCAATTGAGAAGTCTGCTGGTCGCGAGCATCGGCTACATGGTTTGCTTTCCATGCGCCTCCCGGTCCCAGCGGTCTAGGATTTCGAAGAATTCGAGCAGTTGCCGGACGGAGTAATCGTCGAGTGATTCGAGATTGCAAGCGTCGAGCGCGCCCGCTTCTCGGTCGACGCTCGGCTTTAAGGAGCCCAGCGCTTCGCGCTGGGCCTTGGTGGCGGGGTTCCGACCCGCACCCCGTCCAGTTTTAGGCTGAGATCCCGCTGCGCGGGACTCGAAATCCTCAATCTCAACCTCTGGTCGGCAACGGGGAAGACTGGAGGGCGAGCCTCTGGCTTTCGGCCAGCGTCGCTGGAGGTGTTGGCCGTCTCAGCCCCGGATCGGACTGGTGAACCGATTTCCCGGATTTGGTCGGACCGCACTCCGCTCGCCCATAATCAACGTCACCACGTTCAATGTGGGCAAGAATAAGGGCACTTTCCGGAATCGCCACTTGGCGCAGAATTGGCTTTTCCGAATTAAGTGGCGAGAGTAGGCTGGACGGTTCCAATTAAGTGGCGGTAGTTCTAGAAATCTCCTATTTAGCTGACGGTGTTTTTCCTTGACATCATTTTCCGGGATCACCAAGAAACGTGGACGACCCGAGGACATTGCAGATGGCGTCCTGTCGTCGACGCGCTATGCTTTGTACTTCATTCTGGAGCAACACTGGGCACATCGTCGGCTGGGAGTTGCAGCAAGCGTGCACGGTTGCGGATGTTCGCGCTGCACTGGAACCGCTTACGATTATCGACTACTCGCGGCTGGAGGTCTTTAAGCGGGAGCACAAGACCGAACGGACGACATCGGCGAAGCTGCGACGCGCCCGCCTAGCCATTAAAGATGCCGAGTCCAAGTGGCGATCTGCGCATAAAAAGCTGGAAGCGAGTAGGCAATCGGCTGAGCGTGCGCGGGTGGCCCTCAGCAGGTAAAGTCGACGCCGGACTGAAGCCGAGATCAGCACCCTTTGCGAGCAATGGGAGCGGGAATTGGCGGAAGCGACAGCGAAGCAGCACGAATGCGACCTGCGGATTGATGCCCTGCGCGATGATCTGAAGCTACAGGAAGCCGATTTTGCGCAGTCGGAGTTGCTGAAGTTTATTCTCAGCGGCGGGAACGACTGACACCTCTAAACTTTGCGAACGCGATGGCAGGGCTGCCGTTCATCGGGCGGCGTCAGTCTGAAAGCGTTGCAAAGGTCACAATCCGAAAAGTTCGCACGGCATCGTCTACCAAAGGTTCTTGATAGTCGCCAAGATCGTTACCCAACCGGCCTCCAGCGCGGAAGAAGTCGTTCAGAAAATGCGAGCGCATCTGCTCGACAAAGCAACGCACAAGGATTTCGCATACGAGGAATTACGGGAATATTGGTATTACCTCAAGTGCGCCATCGAGTCTGAGTACGCGAAAGACCATAACCCGGAGTGATGCCATTCCGCATTTTCGCGGAATACCAGCGACGGACCGCGACTCGCAGCCCGCGCGATATGCTTCTTGAGGAAAAGAACCGGCTGTAATGCGACGGAGGGACTAGCGGAGGGTTCACTTTACTCTTTCGTATTGTAACAGCCGTGCGCGCGGCTGTTGCGAGGCCCTCGCCACTGGCGACAGCATGGCCAACCCGGCCGGTTAGGCGGTAACCGCCTCCTTGGGCTGCCGCGTCTTCGCCCGTCCGGTTCGCCTTGCGGCGAGGCTTCTTGGCCGCAGGTTTCTGCTCGGCCGCGTATTCGCGCTCGGCGATAAGGTCTTCCAAGGCTCCTTCTGGCGAACGAGTTCCTCAAGGGTCATCGAACTGTAGTCGCTCGTACTGGCGCCAGGAATATGGATCCCCTGGCTTTCCAGCCAAGCGTCCACTTGCTTCTGATTCATCTTGTAAACATAGAAGCCTGCGGCAGCGACCCCCAACCCGACGACGAAACCCGTGACATGCTGCGAAGTGATTGGCATGGAATCTGATACTCCTTTCTAATCTGTAACACTTTCACTGTTCGGCGAATCCGCTGGTTGCGCCTCGGATGCGCAACGGGATGCCGCGCTGAAAACCACTGACCCCCTCCAAAACCTGGTCGTGGATCTTCGCTACGCGCCGGATATCCTCGATCAAACTCACATGCTGTCCCGGCGTCCCGCCCGTGATCGCCTGGAATAGCATGGTCGGTATCATCCCGAAAAACGTTGCCTTATCCGGCGGCGTACGGTCGGGAGCGATCGCAACCTCGAACTGTGGCGACCTGCTATCCCGGCCGATCGGAGCGGGGCGGATCTCGACCCCCTGGGCCGGCAGTCGGACCAGATGTCGGCCGAAGGTGCTGACCCACGTGAAGATCGCCGCCGGCAATGCATTACCGCCCAGCAGTGCAGTCAGCAAATAGG
>CAVRDQ010000045.1:0-4208 GCA_963719655.1 uncultured Acidobacteriota bacterium
GGACATCGCAATCTTTCCGTTCATGACACCAAAAATGCTAATGAACACCAGCAATTCAGCGTTCATATGGAGGATAGCAACCAGATGATTGTTCGGATTCCCTAGCACACGTGAAAGTACGCTCAAAGGGCTGTCGATGTTTGTAGGCCATACACTTCCTCTGATCGGAATCTTGCCAAGATCTTCTTCAGGAGCCGACAGGAATTCACGTAGGCGATTCGCATCATCGGAGCGCGAGAAGGCTTCCCCCAATGTGAAGTGCGCGGCGCCCAAGGCAATCTTCATAAACTCCCGTTGCGCCGCGACGGCCCATGCGCTGTAATTCCACTCGCAGTTGATGCTGGGCACTAGCTGCTGCACACCAGCCTGCGCCAATATCTCAGCCCCGGTTACTGGATTACCCGAACGATCTAATATTTGTTTGCCTTGCCGAGCAGCCTTGGCGTCTATGTTCCGGATCATCTTTTCAACATCGGCTGGCGCAGCCTGAATGTGGTACTGGGTGACACCGCCGTTCTCGGTCTTCTCTACGATCGGTCGCGTGATCAGCTTCTTTTTCTCTGCCGTGATCTCATATTCGATATTCACGGTCTTTCCATTTATTTCCGTCGTTCCGCGAAATATAAGGCTCGGCGGGTTTCCGGAAGCGGACTCTATATTGCGGACGAAACGCTCGTATGCTACTGGGAAGACGCGTAGAAAGGGAGCGTCAATGTCACGGCCGAAAGTACTGTTGGAGAATTCGCACGTAGAGATCGTGAACTGATCTGACCCGCCAAGCGCGTATGGAATGACATGCTCTGTATTGAACTTGATTTCTGCAGGGTGCTCAGTGTTGTCGTAGGGACAATACATTTTGGTAACCGCCGATCGGAGTGGCCGTGCAATTAGTAGATTTTCAGAAACATCTTAACTCACGTACCATCCCGATCCGTTTCGCAATTCTGTCCGCGAGTTTGAGACTGGATGGCCCCAGGCACAGCTCTGTTTACGTTTAAGGGCTAATCCACGATTGGCGAGTGACGGGCCAGCCGTCAAGTCGCGCACGAATCGAATTGACGTTCCAACTGGCGATTCTCATGCTTATAGCTCCGTGTCTCCGGGGCGGTTGAAGATCACTTCAAATGAACGATTCGCAGGACGGCCATACTTGCCTCGGTATCATTGGGATCAAACGACACCGTACCCTCGTTGTCCCCGTCTTGAACCACCACACAGCCCGCAGTTGTCAGTTTGTGCCGGGACGATACCCAACGGCCGGTTATTGTCACCGCCAGCAGATCGTCCGTGTGTTGACAAATGTGCCCACTGATCCCCGTGACCACAGGTCCGTCGTCGGTCGCGGTCACCTCCAGACGATGGTCCCGCGCCCACGACTCCAAGTCAGTGGGGCCTATAAATCTAAGGAACATAGCTGAATCCTAAACGATCTGGATGCATTCTGGAGGGGAGCTGGTCAGCGCCTCGGCATGATTTCGACTAGGCATCGGAGTTCAGCGATGTTGGCGGGTTAACCGTGTCCGATTCGTCCGACCATAGGCGCGGCTGAATCGCCGCAACTCCCGCCCGGTCTAAGTTCGCAATTCTCGTCTGCCACTTCTCTACGAGCTTCGCAGCTCTCACTTGTCGTCGTTGTGCCCGCTTAAGCATCTGATCTGCGTGCGCGCGCTCACGATTTGCTTTCAGTGTCTTCATTATGTTCGCCATACCAAACGACCGCAACCAGTTCACCAGTTGGCCGACAGCGCCAAAGCGGTTTCAGTGCAAGATTCGCATGAGCCCAAATTGGCATGATTCCCGTATTGCCTCTGGAGAGAGAACTCTTCCCGCTGCCATAAGAGCCGCACTGCGGATCGAGTCACTTACTGTTCCGAACAGCACTCCTGGCGCACCCTCAACCATAGCCGCGCTTTTGACATGAAGCTGGGGTTTCACGTAACTCAGCCATTCGTTTCTGAGTTCAGGAAGTCGCGATCCAAAGAGCTGCAGCGTGTCATGAAGGTACAGAATTCTTTGGCTCGCTCAGACGGGCTCCTCTTCTGGTGAATCAGTATTTTTTGAGCCATGAAGCTTACCGGACTGGCGATTTGTACCCGCACCGTCTGCTCCGAAGGAAAGCCCTCGGTGTCGCTCAACTCAACATGCCATGGTGCATTTAGGAGTATTTCGATGTGTCTCAGCTTCTGTGAGGAAACGCCGCCGATTCGTACAGTCGCATTTGATCGCCCCGAGCGAGTATGTGCACTTCCGGTCAGGGGAGTAAGAAACTCTGCATAGAATCCAGATTTCTCGCTGCCCAGGTGATAGTGTGTCGCCGGAGGCCGATTGTTTCCAAGAAACTCTTCGCGGAATCCATTTGCGATGAGACGCTCGTGAATATCTTGTTTTTGGACGGCGATGCGCGCAGGCACCGCAACGTCGGTATCCAAGGTCGACAGAGACGGATAATCGAGCCTTTGCGCTGAGGGATGGAACCGGTACAACCGATGAGCCCATCCACCGATGATGACGACCTGATCCAACCATGGAGAAAGAGAATCCATCAGTCGAGCAAAGCTGGCAAACTCCGGGTAGAGGGTCATGTGGGTTCCTGTCCGAATAGCCGTTTCAAAGCCTGGTGTCGAATGTGATCAGCCTGCTCTTTCCACGGGAGGGGTGATTCGACACGTCCAGCCATACCTGAAGAACATCTGCAATTGCTACCCCGTCTCTATGAACCGCAGCACGGAACACGGCCTCGCCGTTATCGGGAATCCTGAGGTAAAGATCGGCACGGTGATCGGCATCCTGAAGCGACAATCCAAGCTGGCGCAAGACGCCACTGTCCAGGCTCTCTATATAAAGATATGGCTTTACTCCACGCACGAAACCGAGCCCAAGAGCGTCTGCGGCCGCGAATAATCCTAGACAGATGCGCGATCCTGGGAGCGCACTGCTACGTGGGCCTTTCCCCTTCGCCTTGGCCGATCGCCCTAGCGGATCGAAATATGACTTCAGAGCGGCGCTAAGCTGATTCTCTCCGCCTGGAATGATCCAGCGCGCCGGCACTTCTTTTGCAGCGCGGCGGCTGGCGGACAGCCACAGTTGCATCAGCTCTTCGATCCTTACAATCCTCAGAAACTCTTCACCTTCGTCAAGGAATCCCTCCTTTGATAATTGCCGAACGAGCCGAAACGCACTCATCGCCGACACACCGGATGCTTCGGCCAATTGAGAAGCATTTCGATATTCTCCCCGCGGTGCGGAAAGCATGGAATCCGGAACATGTGAAGAGAGTAGAACCTTCAGCATCCACTGATTAAGGTCGGAGAAGAGGTGGACTGAAGGAGATGGAGCCGCCAGGTGATTTCTGCGGGAGAACTGACGCTTGGCGTTCAGCGCGTCCAGACCATGTCCAACGAATGCGCAAAGCCTTCCCCATCAATGATCCCGATGGCTACGTTTGGTGCATAGCTGTGGGCAAATTGCTTGATCTGATCAGAAACTGCGTCTGAGATTCGTGGGGCGGCCACGACAGCCATGGGAACAAAAGGTTTCCCGTACTGCCGAGCCCGATTGCCTGCGCCTCAAGCACTGCCTGCGATAACAGCGGCACCAAGCGGTCCCGTCTCCCTTCGGACGACCGCTTGCATTCAGATCAGGTATTCTTGTCTCCGTACTCCACGACCATGTCTGCGCGCATATCTCCCGCAACCGGCTCTCGCACAACCTGCCCACCAGACCGTCGGAAGAGATCGATTAGAAGCTCTCTAATTCGTCTTTTTCTTGTGCTTACATTGCACTAGCATATGGATACCGTGGCCAAGATATATATCATGGCCTAGATATTTACCGTGGCCATGATATCACGAATTGCAGCCAGCTCCGAGTTGCTTTTGCCCGAACCACCCGTGAGATGGAACCTACCTGCGCCCGGTTTTTTTTGGAAGCGAATCTGCCGGTCTTTCCGCCGACCCAAAAATCAGCACTCTCCTCTTGCGTAATATCAGCAATAGTGATACTATTGCTGATATTGCAAGAGACGGAGGGTGTATGAACTCTTTTCTCTCGCGCATAAAGATCCGCTACGGAAAGTTCATGGCGGTTGTCTCTCTCTTCACGCTGTTGTTGTTTTCCCCATCGCAGGTACAGCGCAGAATCTCGGAAAATCGCCAGCGACCGGGCAGGCTGTACAAGGACAACAGGCTACGCAGGTTGAGGGCACGGTG
>CAVRDQ010000046.1:0-2500 GCA_963719655.1 uncultured Acidobacteriota bacterium
CCGACAGAGATGGAGGCTATTGTGACTGATACTGTTATTGCATTATTGAGAAAACTGGCGGATGCCAACAAACTGCTCGGCTTCGTAGCTTAGATAGTCGTAGGATTCGTCGTGAACTCAGGAAGCGAGGCCATAGAGGGGGTCTAAGAGGAGAAAAATCATATTAACCTGTGTAGTGCTCATTAGTTCTACGTGTTTTTCTCGTGCGATTTATAATCGCTTGTCTTGCACTAATAATTCAGGGAGTCCCCGTGGCCTACAACGATCTGCGTGAATGGATTGCGGCGCTGGATAAAGCCGGCGAGCTGAAGCGCATCACTGCCGAAGTTGATCCCATCCTCGAAGTCACCGAGATTACCGATCGCGTCAGCAAGTGGGGCGCGAAGAACGGCCGCGGGCCCGGCGGTCCGGCGTTGTTGTTTGAGAACGTCAAGGGCCATCCCGGCCACAAGATATTAACTAACCAGTTCGGCAGCGAGCGGCGCATCAACCTGGCGCTGGGTTCCAACTCGCTCGACGAGATCGCCGCGCGCATCCACCAGATGATGGACGTGAAGACTCCGCAGGGGTTGCTGGAAAAGATCAAGATGCTGCCCATGCTCGCTGACCTGGGCAACCTTTTCCCCAAGCGCGTCAGCAGTGGGCCGTGCAAGGAAGTCATCAAGAAGGGTGACTTCTCCGTGCTCGACTTTCCGATTCTCCAGTGCTGGCCGCAGGATGGCGGACGCTTTATCACCCTGCCGTGCGTCATGACGCGCGACCCCCGCAACGGCAAGCGCAATATCGGCATGTATCGCATGCACGTTTACGACGGGCAGACCACGGGCATGCACTGGCAGCGCCACAAGAACGCCGCCGAGCATCAGCGCGAACGCATCCGGGCCGCCGCCACCGATGGAGAGACGCTGGGCAAGACCAGCTCGGTGGAGATCATGGCGCAGACGGGCGGCGCCAGCGTGGCGTTTACGGGCAAGCCCATCAACGGACGCATGGATGTGGCCGTCGCCATCGGCACCGACCCCACGGTGACGTTTTCGGCCATTGTGCCCGCGCCGCCGGACATCGAGGAGTACATGATTGCCGGCTTTTTGCGCGGCAAGCCCGTCGAGGTGGTCAAGTGCGAGCTGAGCGACCTGGAGGTTCCGGCCTCGGCGGAGATTGTGCTGGAAGGTTACGTTGACATCGGCGAGATGCGCACCGAGGGTCCGTTTGGCGACCACACGGGCTTCTACTCGCTGGAGGATGTCTACCCGGTCTTCCACATCGAGTGCATCACGCACCGCAAGAATCCCATTTACGCGGCGACCATCGTGGGCAAGCCTCCGCAGGAAGATGCCTGGATGGCCTTGGCCGTGGAGCGCATCTTTTTACCGGCGGCCAAGATGATGATTCCCGAGCTGGTGGACTTCCATCTGCCGCCGGAGGGCGTGGCCCACAACCTGATGATCATTTCCATCCGCAAGAGCTACCCTGGCCAGGCGCGCAAGGTGATGAACGCCATCTGGTCCATGGGACAGGCGATGTTCACCAAGTGCATTGTGGTGGTGGACGAAGATTGCGACGTGAAGGATCTGCGCGAGGTCACACTGCGCACGCTCAATAACATTGACCCTGAGCGCGACATCCAGTTCACGCTCGGCCCGGTGGATTCGCTCGACCATGCCTCGCGGTTGCCGAACTTCGGCAGCAAGATGGGCATTGACGCCACGCGCAAATGGCCCACCGAGGGCTTCACACGTCCCTGGCCGGACGAGGTGGAGATGAGCGCCGACGTGAAAGAGCGCGTAGCAAAACGCTGGAAGGAATTTGGACTGGAGTAGAGAGCTAAGAGAGTAGGGGAATCAGCGGACGAATCAGGCCAGGTGCAGGAAGGCCACCGTCAGCAGGGTCCAGAAGATGGTGGAGATGCCGGTGGCCACGAGCAGACCTTCCAAGGCAGCCAGCGGCGAGTGGGGGAGGGTGACACTCGCCGCGGTAGCCGAACAAAATTGCCGCTCATAAGCACTGTTCCGGACGAGCTGCATACAGTGCCGAAATGGAGAAAACAATTGCATCGCTCAGTGCCCTTTGGTACAGCCACAAGGCTGAACCAAAGGGAGTATGCGGCCATCCGGCGAAAGTTTCCAGAGAAATATGGGAATTTGGGAGCAGAACTTAGTACTTTCGTGACCTCCGCACTCCGCCGGCGCGCAGTCAGTTCTCGCCCAGAACAAAGCGTATCCGGTCGGAAATCGGAGGATGCGAGTAATGCCAGACGACGTAGAGCCGCGATGGGTCAGGATAGGAAAAACTCTTTTCACCCAATAACTGAAAACTCTGCGCCGCCACCTGGCGAGCGTTGGGCGTCACCGGAAGGGTCACCTTCAGGCCGTAGGCGTCGGCGGCGTGTTCCATCTGCCGGCTGATGGTGCTATCGAGCGGCGCGCTGACGAAGCTGAGCACGGTGATGATTCCGATCAGCAACGGCAGGCTGGCCCATTCGCCCAAAGTCGCCACACCC
>CAVRDQ010000047.1:0-16760 GCA_963719655.1 uncultured Acidobacteriota bacterium
GGCGGTAGGTGATCACATCGATTCCAATGATGTCAGCAGAATAGAGTACAGGAGGGAAAAAGGACAGTTCGTAGGGTGTTTCACTGAGCTAGGCCGCGACCGCCTCCGTAGCGTTCACATGTTTGGTTCGGAATCGGGAGTTATGCGGAAACGGGTCGGTCGCGTGCCATTCTCTCGCGACATTGCGGGCACCAGTTCTGGTTCACAATCAGAGGTTGCCAATGTCCCCGCTGAACGCACAACTCAAGATTATAACTGTGTCCAAGCCAGGGCTGACCACTGTGCTCACGTTTGGAATGGGCACTGTTCTTTCTAGTTTCGAGCCCTGATTGCATTGCTCAGCATGGAGGATACCGTTGAAATTGCGCGAGTGCATTGCAAACATCGTGACATCGGAACAATCCCTGGAGAAAAACCGATCAAACAGGCTGTAGGCCATACACATGGTCGTTCGGGGCGGAACGCGCGTAGACTTAAGTTTTATTATTTCAATAGTTGTTGTATAGTCATCCCATGAAGAAAAGCGTCGCCCTTTCCGTGTTCGAGTCCCTTTCCTCTGGCGTGCGGTTGGATGTATATCGACTGCTGGTGAAAAAAGGGCCGGATGGATTGGTGGCGGGCGAGATTGCTTCAACGCTGGACGTGCCTCCCACAAATCTCTCGTTTCACCTGAAAGCACTTACACAAGCCCGCCTGTTGAACGTAGAGCAAGAGGGCAGATTCCAACGCTACCGCGCCAATATCCCGTTGATGCTGGACCTGATCGCTTACTTGACTGAAGAGTGTTGCTCTGGTCATCCAGAAAAGTGCGCGGACATTCGTGCCACTTCAAAATGTTGTGAGGCCGTGCTTCCTCCGATTGCTAACGTCCGAGTGGAGACGCTGAAATGAATGTTCTCTTTCTCTGCACGGGGAACTCATGCCGCTCGATCTTGGCGGAGGCGATATTCAACCACCTGGCCACTGCGGACTGGAGAGCGCTGAGTGCGGGTAGCAACCCCGCCGGAAAAGTGCATCCCCGCTCGCTCGCGTGCCTGACCCGTATGGGAATCTCTGTTGACGGTCTCCACAGCAAGACGTGGGATCACCTGCCACTGACTCCCGACGTGGTCATCACAGTATGCTCGAATGCCGCGGGTGAAACCTGCCCAGCCTACCTCGGCCGAGTTCTGCGTGCCCATTGGGGTGTCGAAGACCCAGCGCATGCAACCGGCAGCAATGAAGAAATCGACACGGCCTTTACGAATACCTATCGCGTCCTTCGTACACGCATTGAGGCATTCTTGGCACTGCCGCTGGATGAGTTGAAGAGTGAACCTGTGCGTCTGGCAACGGAACTGAAAGGGATCGGAAAGTTGTAGAGAGCGCTATTTTATTGTGATTGTTATTTCAATGCTAGATGGAGAATGCAAATGAAAATCATACAAGTGTTTGACCCGGCACTGTGTTGTAGTACCGGCGTGTGCGGTGTCAATGTCGATCAGGGCCTGGTCAGCTTCGCAGCGGATGTTGAGTGGGCGAAGCAGAACGGCGCGAAGATTGAGCGCTTTAACCTGGCACAGCAACCAATGGCGTTCGCTGAGAACACAGTCGCAAGAGCGTTCCTGGAGCGTTCTGGTCAAGATGCTTTACCTCTGATTCTGATTGACGGTGAAGTGGCCTTGGCAGGCCGTTATCCGGATCGCGCTGAATTGGCGCGCTGGGCAGAAATCGCGCAGTCTAACCCATTGAAGACAGTCAAATCCTGCTGCTCAGGCAGTGGCTGCTGTTGAACATCGGAGGCACGATGATGAAGTTTCTCGAACAACCTCCGCGCTTTCTTTTTTTCACCGGCAAAGGCGGCGTGGGCAAAACCTCGATTGCCTGTGCCACGGCTATCCAACTTGCGGAAGCCGGACAACGGGTACTCCTCGTGAGCACTGACCCGGCTTCGAACGTGGGCCAGGTATTTGGTGTCGGCATCGGCAACCGGATGACCGCCATCCCAGCCGTGCCGCGTCTGTCGGCCCTGGAGATCGACCCACAGGCGGCGGCCCAGGCCTATCGCGACCGCATTGTTGGGCCGGTGCGTGGTGTGCTGCCGGAAGCCGTGGTGAAAGGAATCGAGGAACAACTCTCGGGAGCCTGCACGACAGAAATCGCGGCCTTCGACGAGTTCACTGCGCTACTCACCGATTCGGCTTTGACTGCCGATTATGACCACATCATTTTCGACACTGCCCCGACCGGGCATACCATTCGGTTGCTGCAGTTGCCCGCCGCATGGAGCGGTTTTCTCGACCTGGGCAAAGGCGATGCCTCGTGTCTTGGACCATTGGCTGGTCTGGAAAAGCAACACGCGCAGTACAAGTCCGCGCTCGAAGCCCTGGCTGATCCCTTGCGCACGCGCCTAGTCCTGGTTGCTCGCGCACAACAAGCGACACTGCGCGAAGTTGCTCGCACGCATGAAGAACTCGCGGCCATCGGTCTGTCACAGCAATACCTCGTCATCAACGGCGTCCTGCCACGCAGCGAAGCGGCGAGTGATCATTTAGCTGCGGCTATCTGCGACCGCGAGCAAGCTGCTTTGTCCGCGCTTCCGGAGGTGCTCGCTACGCTCCCATGCGATCAGGTTCCTCTTAAGCCTTTCAATCTGGTGGGCCTCTATGCACTGCGTCAATTGCTAAATGACAGCACCGCGCAGGAAACAGTGCATGAAGTAGAACTTCCCGGCAAGTTGGATCTCCCGAGCCTTTCGGAGTTGGTCGATGACATTGCCGCAGATGGACATGGTCTCGTGATGTTGATGGGCAAAGGCGGTGTTGGCAAAACTACTTTGGCCGCGGCCGTCGCCGTGGAACTTGCTCATCGTGGTCTGCCGGTACATCTCACCACCTCCGACCCTGCAGCTCATCTCACTGAAACCTTGGAAGGTTCGATGGACAATCTCACAGTGAGCCGCATCGATCCGCGCGCTGAAACGGAGCATTATCGTCAGCACGTACTGGATACCAAGGGTGCGCAACTCGATGCCCCGGGCCGGGCACTGTTGGAAGAGGATTTGCGCTCACCATGCACCGAAGAAATCGCCGTGTTTCAAGCCTTCTCGCGAATAATTCGTGAGGCGGGAAAGAAGTTTGTCGTAATGGATACAGCTCCCACTGGCCATAGTCTGCTACTTCTCGACGCAACCGGGGCTTATCACCGGGAAGTCACACGGCTCGCGGACAAGGAAGGTTTGCACTCCGTTACTCCGATGATGCAGTTGCAAGACCCAAAGCAGACCAAGGTACTGTTGGTCTCCTTAGCGGAAACAACGCCCGTACTCGAAGCCGCCAATCTGCAATCAGACCTGCGGCGCGCTGGCATTGAGCCGTGGGCTTGGGTCGTCAATAACAGCGTGGCTGCGGCTCGTCCTCACTCACCGTTACTACGGCAGCGCGCGCTCAACGAATTGCGCGAGATAGATGCCGTCGCTTTACACCATTCGAATCGGTATGCGGTTGTTCCGCTACTGAAAGAAGAGCCCGTAGGTGTTGATCGCCTGTTGAAACTGGCTGACGCATCATCCATTCCGCTAGTGATGTGACCAACGGAGATAAATTATGAAACCGAAGGTTTTGTTTCTGTGTACCGGGAACTCGGCTCGCAGTCAGATCGCGGAGGGGTACCTCCGACATGTTGCAGACGACCGCTACCAGGCTATGAGTGCTGGGATTTATCCCAAAGGTCTCAATCCGCTGGCCGTCGAGGCCATGCGCGAGATCGGCATCGACATTTCTAGTCAGCAATCGAAAGATGTTGTAAGCCTTCTTGGGCAGCACATTCCGTATGTAGTGACCGTTTGCGACAATGCGAAAGAACGCTGTCCCATCTTTCCCGGAACGTGGAAATTCCTGCACTGGAGCTTTGAGGACCCGGCAGCCCTGCAGGGCCCGTACGAAGAAAGGTTAGCCGTCTTCCGGCGAGTCCGTGACCAGATCATCGCCCATATCGACGTAGAGCTCTTGCACCTAGCTGTGACCGAGGCACGTCACAGCTGATACTCGGGTACTGTGATGCTGATCTGCTGCGCTGCTTTCTGGAATAGGCTCGGCACCCCTTAATGCAACACCCGTCGACGAGTTTGTGCAGTTGCTGGCGCACGGGCAAAGATAGGGATGGAACGTGCGCACGAATTCAACTTAGCGACTATGAGTGACCTTGACCGCTATGTTGAGATTGCAAGGAAATTATGCAAGTTTGTCTTGCGGCGGAAACCGGACAAACATGGTGTGATCAACCGATAATTGGGTTTGCATCTCCATCTATTTGCTCAGAAGGTCTTGAGCTGCGCCGTAACCCGTCGGATCTCCGACTATCTGCGCTTCTGTAAAATTCTGGAGCAACACTGGTCAACGATGGCCCGTCCATATTCTTACATCATATTTTCCAAGAACTCATTGGGGCTGAAAACGAAGTGCTAGCCCCCGTTTGCAATCAGCGATTTCTCTGGAAGCGGTCCTATTTAACTCGCATCCGAGCCGTATAGCCACCGCGGCAAAACCTAGCGGTCGCGGACCCTGATGCTTGCGATTTTCCTCCGCGAATCAGTGTTTTACCTGCCACGGCAAATGCAAGTAACAAATAGTTGTCCTTGGCACCGGGATGCCAGCATCAAAGAACCACAGTTGTGCTGGCCCGAACGAGAGCGCTCGATGATTAGGGGGTGCCGTGGGCAGGGAACTTCAGAAAAGCCGGATTGCGAGTTGCCGACCCCGAGCGGCGGTCGCCGTGGTGATTTTTGCGTTTCTGGTTTTTACTACGGTTCGCACGTCTCCCATAACCACTGGTGCTGGCCCTGGTTCATCGCTCACATCCACTACACTCAAGCAGCGGAATTTTGCTATCAGCCAATTCAGTTTGGCCGGACTCGTTCTGGTTCGGACGTTCGTTCCACCTGCGAGTTACTCCGCTCTGGCCGTTCCTGCCGAGTTTAAAGCTCTCCCTCGCGAGTGTTTCTTCCCTCGCTGTTCCGATCTCCCGCCGCCCGTATCCTGGTAATCCGTTATGTATACGTTTGTTCAGATCCTGTGCTGAACAGAAGCCAAGCCTTTTGAAACACAGACAGAAAGAGCCAGCCACGCACGACGGTGCACGGCTGGGCTTCTTGCGCGCGAACGAAATTCGCGACGGGGGCTGCATAATGAAAAGCTTATTGACCTTGCTCAGTGTGTTTGTGCTCTCGGCTTTAATGGTCGCACAGACCTATATCGCCACAGGCACCGTGATTCCAGTTGAGTTGAACTCGACGATCAATGCTAAGAATGCCAAAGCCGGGCAAATTGTTAAAGCAAGAGTGGCACAGGATGTTCAGCTGGAGAACGGCAACCGTATAAAGGCAGGCACTCGCGTCATGGGCGAGATTCTGGCGGTTACACCGGCAGACGGTTCTCACCCAGCGATGGTTGCGCTGCGCTTCAACAAGATTGACATATCAGGGCGGAGCACGCCGATCGTAAGCAATCTTCGGGCTCTTGCTTCGCCACTCGAAGTGGATGCAGCACAGACGCAAGTCTCCGGCGATGATCGGGGCTCAACGCCTCCCTGGTCGCAGACGCTCACCCTGATTGGCGGAGACGTTGCCTATCGCGAAGAGGGAAATGTCGACAGTGGAGAGCACACGGTTGGGAAAGCGGGATATGCCGGCGATTGGGGCGTTCTAAGCCGAGTCTCAACGAACGCCGATGATGCAAAGTGCCGCGGAGCAGTTCAAGGAAACGACAACCCGCAGGCGCTGTGGGTCTTCTCGCACGACGCATGTGGAGTGTACGGTTCAGACGTGAAGATCAGTCATGCCGGACGTACGAATCCAGAAGGCAAAATCGTGCTTACATTCACAAGCGGCGATCTCAACATTCGTAGCGGAAGTGCGATGCTGCTGCGAGTGGATGGCATGGGCGACACGCTCTCGCAAAACGAAGTTGTCTCCAAGTAAGTCACTCAAGAAACCAACGGGCTGGCGCGAATACCATCCGTGGTTCGCGCTAGCTTTTAACGGAGTGCAGCCGCGATGATAACTAATTCGAGCAAGACAGTATCCTCAGGAGTGAAACCGTACTGGTGTGAAGTGATAAAGTTCCTGTTCATAGCCGCATTTGTGGTTATCCTCTACCTCCTGGGACAGAGCATGGTGCAACACCACTTCTTTAGAGGTGGCGGACTTGACCACCGCAGCACTACTCAACCATAGCGAGCGATGGCTATTATTCCGACGGCAACAAGCCTTGAGCTGACTCTTTTAGTAGCCGTATCGGGCTGGTATTGTCATTCAAGTACTCTCGGGATAGATTCGGTGATTACTGTGGCCGGAATGACAACCTATGTTCTCGTCCTTTGGCTAGAGCTTGAGCCACAGTTCTGATCCAGAGCGGTGGATTGTCCCCGGGGCAGTTATAGTCGGCTCCATCGAATCCGAGATCACTTTTCCGAAGCAAGGCAACAATCGGTATGCCAGGCAAAACTTCGCGAAAATGTGCAATCAAATTCTGGCGGTCAACCCATGAAGCTCCATGCCCAATGACAACAACACCGATTCGCTGCCTCAATAGGGTCCTATCCAATGCACCTGAAAAGCCGAGCACGGAAATCACGTTATATCCGAGAGGCTCGAGAATGGCCCTTCGTTCTGAAAGCATACTTGGAGAATGTTCGATCTGAAGAACCGTTTCCGTGGGCATCAATGGCCTCCTCCTAGCGCAGGCCACATTTCTTCAGAAAAAACATCGCAGGGCACCAGTTGGTAAAGGCCGACTGAAAAAGGTTGAGCCCAACGAATCCGGTCAACCAATACCAGTTATGATTCACCGTCATTCCCAGTGTTACCGACACAAGAATGACTATCCCTGCAACCAATCTTAATCCACGTTCAACGGTCATTGCGTATCTCCTTGTTAGAGGTTCGGTGGGACAGCGGCCGGCAGAGCCTGATGTCTGGACTCAACCATGTAGTAGAGAATGGGGACCGCCATGCGCGAGAGAAGGGTTGATGCAACTTCTCCCGCCATTAGTGAAAGTGCGAGCCCCTGAAAGATCGGATCCGAAAGGATGACGCTGGCTCCAACAACGACAGCAGCAGCCGTCAGCAGCATGGGACGAAAACGCACAACACCGGCATCCACGACCGCATCCGCCAACTCCATTCCCTGGGCGCGGCGGAGTTCGATGAAGTCGACGAGGATGATCGAGTTCCGGACAATGATGCCCGCGCCTGCAATGAAGCCGATCATTGAGGTTGCGGTGAAGAAAGCACCAAGCATGGCGTGCGCGGGTAGAATTCCGACGAGCGTCAGCGGAATCGGAGCCATGATCACAAAGGGCACGATGAACGAGCGGAACCATCCCACTACCAAGACGTAAATGAGAATCAGTGCCGCGCCAAAAGCCAAGCCGAGATCGCGGAAAACCTCGATTGTGATGTGCCACTCTCCGTCCCACTTCATCGCGTAGCGGTCGGTGGATTCGGGTTGCACTGCGTTGTAACGCTGTAGCACATAGCCTGCGGGAAGCCGGAGGTGGTCGAGCGCCTCATTCATCTTAAAGATGGCGTACACCGGGCTTTCGGCCTTGCCCGCGACATCTCCGGTCACATAGACCACGCGCTTCATGTTCTTGTGATAAATGCTGGGCTGGAGCGTTTTGGCTTCTGTTCTGGTAATCTCCCGCAACGAGACGAGCGTGCCATTCGATCCGGTCAGCTTTGTGCTTTCCAACGCATCGATCGAGGACCGATCCGCTCGCGTCACGCGAACTGTGATCGGAACATCTTCGCGCGATGTCTGTGAGTGAAGGAGTCCTGCTTCGGAACCCTTCAGCACCGTCGTCAGCGCATTGGCCACGGTAGAGGATGAAATGCCGTGTAATGCTGCCTTTTCCTCGTCAACCGTAATCCGGTATTCCGTCTGAGGATCTTCTACATACCAATCCACGTCGACAACGTCCGGCGTTTGCTGAAAGATCTGTTTGATCTGTTTCGCAACGCCAATCTGGCCAGCCGCGTTCGGGCCATAGACTTCCGCGACGAGCGTCTGCACGACCGGAGGTCCGGGAGGGACTTCGCTGACCTTGATCCGTGCGCCATACGGCAACCCAATCTTCTGGAGTTCGGGTCTGAGGCGCTTCGCAATCTGATGGCTTTGCGTGCTTCGGTCCGCCAGCGGGAGCAGGTTGACCTGTATGTCCGCCTGGTTCGGCTGATTGCGCAGGTAGTAATGCCGAACCAGTCCGTTAAAGTTATAGGGACCGGAGAGCCCCGCATAGAGCTGATAGTTTGCTACCTCAGGCTGTTGGCCTAGATATTCGCCGAGTGCCTGTGCAACACGTGTCGTTTGCTCCAGCGTGGTTCCATTGGGCATGTCGATCACGACCTGGAATTCACTCTTGTTGTCGAATGGCAGCATCTTCACCTGCACCAACTTGAGCGGAACCAGTAATACGGCTGCGAGCAGAAGGACGACGATGCTCAGGATGAATAGGTATCGCCACTTCGCAGAGTGCATCATCGGCGTCATAAATCGCCGGTACAAACCTGTCGCCCAATCCTCTTTCTCATGAGCGCCGTAATCTGCTCTGCTTGCTGTGTGGCGAAGAAGGCGTAGCGAAGCCCACGGCGAAACCACAAAGGCTACCAACAGAGAGAACATCATCGCGGACGATGCTCCGACAGGGATGGGCATCATGTACGGCCCCATCAGCCCCTGCACAGACGCCATGGGCAAGATTGCCGCTATGACGGCAAAAGTCGCCAGAATCGTCGGGTTGCCGACCTCCGCAACGGCCTCAACCGCTACTTCGGCCAACGGGCGTCCCTTACACTCCGGGAGGCGGAAGTGCCGAACAATGTTCTCCACGACGACGATCGCATCGTCAACGAGAATTCCTATACTGAAGATGAGAGCAAAGAGCGTCACACGGTTGAGAGTGTAGCCGAGCAAATAGAAGATGCCGAGCGTAAGCGCGAGGGTGACCGGAATTGCCAGCAGCACGACACCCGATTCCCGCCAGCCAAGGAAGATTGCTATCAGCAGGGTGACAGAGAGAGTGGCGAGCAATAGATGCTTGAGCAGCTCGTCAGACTTTGCTTTCGCGGTCTCGCCGTAGTTGCGCGTGGTGGTGATGTTGAGATCGGACGGAAGAGTGTTTCCTTTTAGCTCTGCGATTCGGGCCAGAACATGATTGGCAATGTTGGTTGCGTTGGTTCCCTTCCGCTTTGCGACGGTGATCGTGACGGCAGGAAACGCCCCTCCAACCTGCGCATGAGGATCGGTCTGCAGAGCCCCTTTGCCTATTCCATAATTGACATAGCTGGTCGGCTCGGCGGGCCCATCCGTGATCTGATCGGCCACATCGCGCAGCAGAATAGGGTGTCCATGACTGACGCCAACGACAACTTGCTCCACGTCCTCACGGCGCGCGAGCAAAGATCCAGCGTCCACCCGGATTTGCTGGTTCTGGTCAGAAAACTCTCCGGCTTCGACGGCTGCGTTCGCTGAGCGCAGAGCACCGACCACATTCGGAGTTGACAGCCCGTAGGAGGCGAGCTTGGCAGTGCTGAGATCGACGCGCATAGTGCGCGGCTGCCCCCCGAGGATGCGCGTCTCTGAGACGTCATCAACCTGCTTGATCGAGTGCTCAAGCTCGGCAGCAATCAGGCGCAGGTGGTACGCATCGTAGTTCTTGCCCCAGAGCGTGAGCGAGAGGATCGGTACATCGTCAATGGACCGCGACTTCACCAGCGATGGAGAAGCTCCAGGCGGGATGTGATCGAGGTTCGCATAAAGCTTGCTGTAGACCTTGATGAGCGCATCTTCCTGTTTGGTCCCCACGTAGAAACGGACGATGATCAGACTAGCCCCGGGGGAGGAGGTCGAGTACACGTACTCGACGCCTGGAATCTCCCTCAGGAGCATTTCCAGCGGAGTAGTAACTCGCTGCTCGACTTCACCGGGTGACGCTCCGGGCATCGCGGTCATCACGTCGAGCATCGGCACCACAATCTGCGGCTCTTCCTCACGGGGAATCTGCATGACGGCGAAGATACCGAGCACAAGCGCCGCAACAATCGCGAGAGGTGTCAGCTTCGAGTTAATGAAGGTCTGAGCGATGCGTCCTGCGATGCCGAGGTCCTGCTTCATTGCTGAACCTCGATGCGCTTGCCTGCGAGTTCACGTTCTCCGGGAGAGTCAATCACAGTTTCTCCTGCGCTTAGGCCGGAGAGGGCTTCAATTTCATTGCCATGGGAATTGCCGACTGAGATATAACGCAACGCTGCGATGTGATTTGGTCCTATGACGTAGACGCTTTGCATGGAGCCGTGAGCGATGACGGCGCTCCGGGGAATGATCAGGATGTCCCTGGTTCCTCGCACCAGTTGTGCGTGCCCATACATTCCACTATGCAGCCCTGGCACAGCTGGCAGATCAATTTTCACAAGAAAGGCGCGGCTTCCTGGATCAGCTGCCGGCACAAACTGTGTGACCTTTCCGTCCACTGGCTGACTGCCGAGTGTATCGATGATGACTGGAATGCTCGCACCAGCGTGAACAAAGGAGAGCAGCGATTCGTCAACGGAGACCTCCAGCCTGAGGGCACCGGTCTTTTCGATCGTCACCAGCGGGCTGCCAGGTGTTGCCATCGCACCCGGATCGACCTTTCGCTCCGTAACAACTCCGTCAAACGGTGCGCGAATTCGCGTGTAGCCCTGCATTGTGCGCGCTGCGGATTCCGCGGCTCTCGCTTCGCCTTCCTGTGCGCGAACCATTGCAAGGCGAGCTGAGGCGGATTTTGACCGCGTCTCTACTTCGTCGAACTCCTGAGGACTGATGCTCTTTTGCGCTTTCAGCATTTCAAAGCGTTTGAGTGTACTGGCAGCAAGAGCTGCATCGCTCTCAGCCGCTGCACTCTGTTGTCCCATGGCTACTACCGAGGCATGTGCCCGCTCCGCCTGCGATCCGAGCTGCGCCGCGTCAATGGTGACCAAGGTCTGCCCCGCCCGCACGTGATCGCCTTCGCGGACCACGATGCTCGTGATCGTTCCCATGACCTGGGACGACAGGGTGGAAGACTCCAGGGCGCGAACCGTGCCTACCGTGTCCACCGTCTCCGGCAGTTTCTGACTTGAGGCCTGAAAGACGCGAACACCACTGACCACTTCTGGTTGCGCGGAGGTTTCCGTCTTTTTCGAGCAAGCTACCAGGCTGGCAATTGCCAGTAGAACAAGAGCGTAGGAAACATAGGATCGAAGGATGTTCATTGGAAGGTCACCACCTGCTCTGCGTTCAGGGTTCCAGTTGCCAACCGGAGTGCTGCGTAACTCAATGCGTTGTGATACACCGCCTGCCAGTAACTACGCTGACTCTGGCGCTCCGCGTCTTCGGCGCGAAGTACATCGGTAAGTGGAACCAGTCCTGCGTCGTAGCGATTGCGGAGAATGCGCAGGCTTTCTGTCGCCTGGGTCATAGAGCTCCTTGCGACTTCCACCATCCTTGCGGCGGATTGATGACCAAAGTACGCACGGCTCACTTCAACGCGGATGACGCTGCGTGCTGCTTCCTCACCGGCCTGGGCACGTAGCAGCGAGGCTTTCTCCTGCTGCAGGCGGGTTTGCTTTTCAAAGGGAAGCAGGTCTACGCGAAGCTCTGCGCCGGCCATCCAGTTACTGCCGCCTGAGCCTGCAAAACTGTGGCGGTCGGTTTGCCAGGAGCCGAAGGCATCCACGCGAGGCCCAAACTCTGACTTGACCGATCTAACTGTTGCCTGCTGCGCTGTGGTCTGTAGTGCAAGGCTCTTGAGGTCAGCCCTGCTTTTGAACGCTTGCTCAACCTCATCCGCCAAAGCAGAGGTGGAGAAGCTGTGTTCGGCAAGTTGCTCCAGGCCCTCCGGCCCCTGTGGCAGTGCGACTCCGACGGCTGCTTCTAGTTCGGACCATGCAGTTTGTACAGAGCCTTGCGCTTGAATCAACTCCTGTTGCCGTGCTGACAGGTTGACTTGAGCGGAGAGTGCGTCTGACTCAACCGCAAGGCCAGCATCCACGCGGGTGCGGCTCTCGCCATAGAGTGCCTGTGCTGTTTCAGCCGCGTGCGTGGCTACTTCCACTTCGCGGGTCGCAATCAGCACCGATTCGTAGGCTTCCACCACGCGGTAAATTACCTCCTGACGGGTCCTTCCCGCGGAGGCTTCCACGCCCTGCTTCACGAGCGATGCGCGCTTTATCTGGAACTGGGTGTGCAGCGAATCGAATGCGAGCCAGCGCCCGGAAAAGCTGGTATTGAAGTCGCTAATAGGAGTCGGGCGATTGAGGTTGCCCAGACTGAAGTCGGACGCCTGGAAGACCTGCTGTCTCAGCTTGGTCCCGAAGGCATAGACGGGATCGTCTCCACGACTCAGATTCTCGGAGAACTGAATCTGCGGGAGCAGAGGGGCCTTGGATAGCCGGAAGCCTGCGTCGGCCGAGGCCATCTCCGCCGCTGCCATTTTCTGAGAGGGATTGTGTTCCAGCGCGGCTGCCACTGCCTGTCGCAGCGTCAATTTAGGCTGCTCCGCGGCAAGCGGAGAGGCGAGCAACGTCGCCAATATAAGCAGAACTATAACTCGGAGGTAAATTGTCTTTGGCATCGCTAGTCGCGCCACCCGGACGCTTCTGTGCGAATAAATGCAATCTGTGAGCAGGTGTTACAGAATCGCGGAATAAATTTCTGGACCAAGCCTTATCTTGCTTCTGATCCAGGCTCCTGTTGGTTAGCACCTTGCGAGTATTCTAAACAGCAAAAAGACCCCAGCTCGGAGTCTTCTTGCACTTGTGATTCTCCTCGAATCGTGAACTAAACGATGAGTTTGCGACCCTCGTCGACCTGCTTGCGGAGCACATTTCGAATAAGCTCGCAGGCGTTCTTCACCAAGATTTCTAGGTCACGCCTGGACCAAGGCACCCCGACGCAAATCCAGCGATGAATTTGCGTTGCAGAAAAATGTAAGCCGTTACCACGGGAAGCGCCACGATGACACTCGCGGCCGCCAAAGCAGTGTAGTTGACGACATATTCCCCCTGGAAGAAGCTCAGGCTCACTGTGGCAGTCAGTCTGCCCTGCGAGCTGATCATCACTAGGGGGCATGAAGAAGTCATTCCAGACCCACATGAACTGTAACGCCGCAAGGGTGGTGATGGCGGGCATGCAACATCGGCCCGGCGACTAACCGGAACGTCTGCCAGGTGCTTGCACGGTCGATGCGTGCGGCCTCAAGGAGCTCCCTCGGCACTCCCCGAAATGCTTGGCTCAACCAGAAAACTCCGAACGGCATGCTGTAGCCTCGGTCAGGACGACGGCCCAGTACGTGTCCACGATGCCGACATCGTCCGCCAAATGAAATAGATCGGGATAAGAGTGCCCTCAATGGGGATCATCAAAGCGAAGACAAAAAGCCCGAGCAGAGGACCCCGGCCTGGCCAGCGCATTGTCCCGAACGCATAGCCCGCTAAAGTGCAACACAACGTCGCGGTCGGGACCGAAATAGCCACAATGATCGCACTGGAGCGCAGCGAATCAGACATGTAACCCTGGGCCACACGGTACTGAAGTTGTGGAGGGTCAGATCGTGAGTGAGGTGATGCCGCCGCCTGGACTGGTCACTTGCAGGGCAACAAGGACGATGCCGACAACCGGCGCCAAGGCGAAGACAACCGCAATCGTGAGATATGGTTCGTGACCCATAGTTCTCGTTTCGTCAACGCAACCATCTCCGCGTAATCGCAAGGGCGACCAGCGTGATAACGGCGATCAGCGCGACGATCGTTACGCCAAGCGCGGCGCCTGATCCGACATCTCCGTACTGGAACACGCGGCGGTAGACCTCGAGAACCGGCACGTCCGTGGCTGTACCGGGACCTCCGCTAGTCAGGTTGTACACCAGGTCAAAGTTGCGGAACGACACGATGACCGTCACCACGATCGCTACCATCAGCTCGTTGCGGAGCCCTGGGAGCGTAACGTGCCACAGCTCCGCCCAATGGCCTGCGCCGTCTATTCTGGCTGCGTCATAAAGTTCGTCCGGTATTTTCTGGATCCCGGCCAGGAATAAGCACCATCACCAGTCCGTATTCGATCCAGGTGGCAACGACTCCGGTGGAGGGGAGAGCAAGGTTGAAGCTGCCTAGCCAGTCCTGTGACAGAGAGCTCAGGCCGATACCTCGGAGTACCTGGTCCAGCAAGCCCGTGGCCGGGGTGTAAATGAGACGCCATCCCACGGCGACCACTACCGGAGCGATCGTCGCGGGCAAGAAGAGCAATGCCCTAAGCGGCGTACGTAATCGCGCGTTCACCCGGGCAAGGGCCGAAGCGATGAGGAAACCAATGACAATCGGGAACACAGAGTAGAAGATCGTGAGCCGTAAGGCGTTCTTCACGGCTGCATTTACGAAGGAGTCGTGCAGCAAGACCCTGTAGTTGGCCAAGCCAGCCCAAGTCATGTGCCCGACGCCGGCCCAGTGCTCCAGGGACAGCCATACTGTTATGCCTAAAGGGACGAGCAGCACCACGGTCAGGGCTAGCAGAGCCGGCGCAATGTAGGCGAAGGCCAGGAGCCGCGGTTCTCCATGGGCCCCCGCCTTGGCGCGGCGCTTCGACCGCGCCAAGGCAACTTCACCGTTCACGGCGTGAACTGCGTGTACGCCTGCTCTACCTGTTGCACGAATTGGTTGGGCGTGATCTTGCTACCCAACAGCTCCTCGATCTCGGACGTCAAGACGGTAAGCAGGTTTGGGGTGGCGAAGTCAAGGTACGGCACCAACGACTTGCTTGCATGTGCCCAGGCACCGAACATCGACTTGATGAAGGTGCTGCTCCCCGTATACTTGTAGTTCATGGCGGGCAGACCGCCCTCCCCGACATAAGAGGGTCGCGGCCTGGGGACCAGTTCGAAAATCGATGAAGCACGCCGCGACTTGGGGGTCTGGCAGACTTGGACGAGATCGCATAACCAAGGCCCGGACCTCCGGTCACGCTGTAGGGGCTACCGGCCATCGGCGGCACTATCGTCATCCCTGCCTTGTTGCCCAGGCCCTTGTATATGGGGCCTGCAAAGTAGGTGCCCTGGATGTAGTAGAGGGCTTTTCCGGCAGCGAATTGGGCAATGGCTGCCCCCGACGTTTGACCAAGGAAGTTGGGAGAATAGTATCCGTCCTTGACGAGTTGCACCGCTAGCTTGGCCGCCTTCAGGTTTTGAGAGGTGTTGAAGGTGGCGTGGGCAGAGTGGAACTCGAAAGCATTAATCTGAGAGGTCGGCGTTATGTCGTCTTGGATGCTTGTGTACATGTGTACCACCGGCCAGCCGTCCTGGACACCAGCAGCGAGGGGCACGATACCAGCCTGCTTCGCTTTACTGAGAGAGCTCATGAATTTGGCGCCGCTTTGTCGGGACTTGAAGGCCGAGCTTCGGAGAGGAGCGTCTTGTTGTAGTACAGGCCAATGAAAGACACCGCCAGCGGGGAGGGCATAAAGGCTGCCCACGCCCCAGTGACTTCCGTCAGAAGCAAAGCGGAACTGGTCCAGTACTGGGGGAGTGAAGCACGTATTCCAGCCGGACCCCGCGGCCCACTTGTTCAGGGGCAACACAAGACCCGCCTGGACCAGAGGCCCCAAGAGCACGTAGCCGCCATTGGTCACCAGGACGTCCGGCGCATTAGGTCCGCTAGCCGCCAGCCGCTCTGTGGAGGTTATAGTGGCGAAAGCTTTCGGGACGCGAACCACCTTCACGTTGGGGTACTTGGCCATGAACTCTTTATCAAGCGTCGCCGCTCCCTGGTCCGACAGGTAAAGACCTGTCGCGTCCCAGTAGGTGAGGGTGATCGGCTTGCTGGGCATGTTTGCGCAGGCTCCCTGAGCGGCCGGAGCCGACGCGGCTTCCGCGGCGACTCGGTGACGCCGAAACGGACGGAACCAGGATCAGCGGAACCAGCATGAGCACTGACGCAGCGGTCAGAGAAAACAGACTCATCCTGTGCCTCATTAGTTACCTCCCTTGTCTCTTCCCTAGCAGGGGACAGCGAGATTACATACCACGGTCTGCTTTGGTTCGTCAATGGGCTGGTCTCCCTAGGGTGAATTTGCCCGGACGAAGAACGAGAGAATGCGCTGATAAGCAGGGAGTTCGTCGTTGGTCTTGGTGATCGCACTGCCTACATGGGCCTGAGCTTGGCGGCGATCGGGACACCGATGAGCTCGAAGGCAAGTCGCCGTAGCGGTGTCGGAAGCGTCAGCTTCTCGGCGCGAACCCGACCGAGGAACAGATGGAGTTGCGCGTCAGGTTCGCCAGGTCGTTACTCAAGCTGGACATGTCGTGGACCGTGTCGCCCGTCGCCGTCGAGTATGCCGGCGTCCTCCTCCTGGCCCCATCCGAGCGCGCGGTCGGGGCGACGGGGTCGTCGCGTAGGCGGTAGTCGTCCCGCTTCTGGACGAACAAGAGAGCACAGCCGAGCTATAGGTCGAACTGTACGACGGCGAACCCGACTGGCTCGATCGGGCAATCACATGGGCAATGAACAACATGAAGGCAATCAGGTCGCCGTCTGCATATCGGACCATGGAGTCGGAGTGCCAGTCCTGTCCAGCCCAACCCATTCGAGTGAGGAATGGAGTTCCAGCGCCCTGGCGGTTCTCTTGTGGGACGCCCCGGCGGACGCAACGGGTATCGCGGGTTATTACATCCTTCTGGACCAAAGCCCGAATTCCCGGCCCCGTATTGAAGAAGCA
>CAVRDQ010000048.1:0-10283 GCA_963719655.1 uncultured Acidobacteriota bacterium
AAGACCATGTCGCTCTGCTCAATGGCCTCAAGATACTGACGCTGGTTGGCGCTCTTGGGCTGCACCTGGCGCTTGTTTCCCACCGCCCGCGTCTTGCCGGCCTCGGCCAGCCCCCGCAGGGTCACCAGAGGATCGGTCACCACGACGCGCAGCATCGAATTCAGCTCGCCGTTAAACAGCAGCTGCCCGTGCGCGCGCAGGTATTCAAAGTCGTTGAAGACCTGCTCCACCCGCGCCACGTCCTCCGGCTCGCCTTCTACTTGCACGGCGTTCGCCTTCAGTTCAATCGTGACGTTGAGGTTGTCCTCCAGCAGATGCAGGTTCTCGTCGCGGGTACCAAACAGAGTTTCCAGATTTGGGCGAAGTTCGATGTTTTTCTTCATCGAGAGTATGGATTCACCTCAGGCGCGGCGTGCGCCAGTGAGCGCCGCGGTTGCGGCGTGGGAAACCAAGTTGCCTGGGGACGATGGGCACGGAGATGCGAAAGCGGCGTAACAGATTGCTTCTGGCTGCAAGCAATGACCATTGCGGGTGAGCGTAGCCCGATTCTTGCCGCCGAGTCAATAGAAGAAACACACAGCCGGAATCTCGAAGGTAGCGGGAGCGCCCCGTGCGCCTGGCCGGGCATCTCAATCCACAAAGTCCATAAAGCTGTCGCTGATGCTGGCTCCGTGGTTGGTCGCGATGCGTTCGGCGGCCTCTTCCACCTGTTGCATCAGCCCCTGCAGGTAGTCGCGAGAGCTGCTGATGGCCACCACGCCCACGGTCGCCGTCTGCCACAACTCGCTCGGATCCATCTCCGCGACGCTGACGTTGAAACCCTCACGCAAACGGTCTTTCAGGCTGCGCAACACCTGGCGGCGGTCTTTCAGCGACTGCGCGTTCTCAATGCGAATCTCGAGCGTGAGCTGGGCAATGGGCATCGCTCGAAGTCTAGGAGCCTGCCCGGGTGGCGCGCAAGCCGCGGATGAACCTTGCAGACGAAAAAAGTTAGGGCTCCGCGTCACCGCGGAGCCCATGAGGAGACGTCCCGAATTTACTTCTTTACGTTCTTGCCGAAATTGAAGGTCGGTCCGAGCGAGATGCGCACGCTGTTGCGCGAGTTCGCCAGCAGGTCGCTGAACAGGAACACATGCACAAACTCCGCGTCGGCGCGCAGATGCACGTGCTTGGTGGCGTTAAACTCGACGCCGCCGCCCACTCCGTAGAAGTAAGTCGTGTCGGAGGGGTGCGTGGTTTGCAGCACGCCGCCGGCCACCAACTCGTACAACACAACCCCGGTGAAGGCATCGTGCGCCTCCAGGTTGATGTGCTCGTGAATGGCGCCCAGTGAGGGGTGAACAAAGAAGCCGACCTTCTTCTTTTTGAAGTACGGCACGCTGCGGAAGATCAACTGCGGGCCCGCCGCAAAGGTCTGGGTGCGCGCCGCAAAAGGCACGTACGCGTCATAGGGGGTCGGGATCGCGGGAACGCCCGGAAAGACGATTCCACCGCTGCCGTCATTGGCCTGTCCCTCCAGGATCAGCCCATCCACCATCCCGTAATACGGCTGCTTCAATTCATCCGGCACCAGCGTGCCGCGTCCATCCTGGTTGCTGTAGTCAAAGCCCAGGGCCAGCCAGCGATTCCAGTTGTAGCCAAGCTGGGTGTTGAATCCGCGCTGCGACAGGTTGACGGCAGGCGACCCCAGGTAGCTGTACCCGGCAAACACATCGTAGCGTCCTACGTAGTCCTGCTGCGCCACGGCGCACACAGGAAGCATCAGCAGCAATGCTGCCAGCACAATTTTCTTCATTCTTCCTTCGCTCCAGGGTTCTGGCCGCGGGAGCGCGTCCCGCGGAAGACCCATTTTTTGTCTGGTGTTCTGGTTATAGCCTGCAGGCACCTCCTGAAGTGCCTGACCAACATGCCGGGGATTGCCAGTGCCTTACCTGCTGCAACCTTGGGCGTGGAGCATCTGCCCCGTCCGTTTCAACGCGCGCAGCTTCGTCAGCATGCGCAACAATGAAATGGACGAAAGTCCCGCGCCACCCTCTTGCTATTTGCCATCCTCCGGACGCACCGCCGGAAACATCTCCGGATGTGGTCCGCGTGAGTGCACGAATCTTACATGAATGTAGGATTCCAATCGAGAAAAAAGATTGTGCCATGTCCCGGAATAGAACGGTCGAAAATAGTAGGGGTGCCGCAGCCGCGCCGGAGGAGTTCGCTCCCCCGGCGCCGGCCGGAATTTAGTTCAACTGCGTAGCGACCTTCTCGGTCAGGAACGCTTCGATCACGTCTCCCGCCTTGATGTCGTTGTAATTCTGGATGCCGATGCCGCATTCCATGCCGGTACGCACCTCGCTGGCATCGTCCTTAAAGCGCTTGAGCGAGCCGATCTTGCCGGTGTAAACCACCACGTTGTCACGCAGCAGGCGTACCTCGGCGTCACGCTTGATGGCGCCGTCAATGACCTGGCAGCCGGCGATGGTGCCAACCTTCGGGATGCGGAAGATGTCCTTGACCTCGGCGCGGCCCAGGTTCGTTTCCTTGATCGTGGGGTCGAGCAGGCCGGTCATGGCCTTCTTCATCTCATCCTGCAGTTCATAAATGATCGAGTGCAGGCGGATGTCCACCTTCTCCTGGTCGGCCATCTCCTGCGCCTTGCGCTCCGGACGCACGTTGAAGCCGATGATGATGGCATTGGAAGCCGCCGCCAGCAGCACATCGCTCTCCGTAATGGCGCCCACCGAGTGGCGCAGCACCTTCAGCCGCACCTGGTCGTTGCTCAGCTTGGTCAGCAGGTCGTTGATGACCTCGACCGAACCCTGCACGTCGCCCTTCAGGATGATGTCCAGCTGCTTGGTGCCTTCGTTCTTGATCTGCTGCGCCAGGCCTTCCAGCGAGATGCGCGAGCTCTTGGCCAGCGTTGCCTCGCGGGCCTTGGCCTCGCGGTAGTCGGCAATTTCGCGGGCGCGTTCGCGCTCGGCCACCACCACGAACTGGTCGCCTGCCTGCGGCAGGCCTTCCATGCCAAGAATCTCCACCGGCGTCGAGGGGCCTGCTTCTTCCAGGGCCCGTCCACGGTCGTCGAACATGGCGCGCACCTTGCCGAAGATGTTGCCCACCACAAAGTTCTCACCGGCGCGCAGCGTGCCGTTGTCAATCAGCACGGTGGCCACCGGACCGCGGCCGCGGTCGAGCTTGGCTTCCAGAACGGTGCCGCTGGCCAAACGCTCGGGCGTCGCCTTCAGCTCCTTCATGTCGGCCACCAGGCAGATCATCTCCATCACCTGGTTCAGGTTGGTGTGCTTCTTGGCGGAAACGTCCACGAAGATCGTGTCGCCGCCCCAGTCTTCCGGCAGCAGGCCGCGGTCGGCCAACTGCTTCTTCACGCGGTCGGGCTGCGCGTTTTCTTTGTCAATCTTGTTGACGGCCACAATCAAGGGCACCTTGGCGGCCTTGGCGTGGTCAATGGCTTCCAGCGTCTGCGGCATCACGCCGTCATCGGCTGCCACCACCAGCACCACGATGTCCGTCACCTTGGCGCCACGGGCGCGCATGCGGGTAAAAGCCTCGTGACCTGGCGTATCCAGGAAGACGATCTCGCGCCCAAAGGCCGGCGAGTTCGCATCGGTGATCTTCACCTTGTAGGCGCCGATGTGCTGCGTGATGCCTCCGGCCTCGCCGTCCGCCACGTTCGTCGAACGGATGGCGTCGAGCAGGCTGGTCTTGCCGTGATCCACGTGGCCCATGATGGTGACCACTGGAGGACGGATCACGGTGTTGAACACCGCCTCGTTGTCCTGTTCGATGGCTTCCGCGTCGTAGTCCTGTTGAATCTTGTCCTCAAAGCTGATGACCGAGCTTTCGGCTCCGAAGTGGCGTGCCATTTCGCGGGCCAGGTCCTCGTTCAGCGTCTGGTTGATCGTGGCAAAGACGCCGCGCGCCAGAAGGCGTGCGATCAGATCCTTGGCACGAATCTCCAGCTTCTCCGCCAGCTCCTTCACGCTCACACCTTCACTGATCGTGATGGCGCGCGTAATCGGCAGCGGCTCCACGCTCAGCGAAAGCCGCGGCGGAGGCGTAAAGCCCTTCATTGGGCCTTCCTGCTTGCCACGGGGAGCCTGGTAACGCTGTCCCGGACGCCGTGAAGGCGCGCCGGCCCTTGCGCCAGGCCGCGGAGCGGCTCCCGGCGGCGGTGCACCAGCGGCGCCACCCAGCAGTCCTCCCGGACGGGGCGGACCACCCGGACGCGGACCCATGCCCGGCCGTCCAGCCATCGGGGGACGTCCACCCGGCGTTGGTGCCGTGCGCGTGGGATGCATCGGACGGCGTTCGCCCGGACGCAGCGGACGCATACCCGGGGCTCCTGGAGCTCCTGGTGCGGCCGACTGACCGGGGCGCGGACGCTGGAAGATCGGCTGTCCACGGACCGGTTGTCCAGGACGGGTCACCGGGTTCACCGGTGGCGGCGGCGCCGTATAAACGGGGCGCGGGCCGGTCTGCGGAACAATCATGCGGCGCGCCGGAACAACCGGGGCGGCGGGCTTTACCGGAGCCGCGGGGGCAGCCGGAGCCACCGGAGCGGCAGCGGCCGGAACTTCGGCCTGCGGCGCAGCAGCAGCCGATTCCGCCGGAGCCTGTGCCACGGACTGAGCCGGAGCAACCGTCTCGGCCGGAGTGACCGGAACAACCACCGGAGCAGCCGCGGCCTCCACGGCCACAGCCGCCGGAGCGGCGGGCGGTACGGCAGAAGGCGTGGGAGGAATCACCACGGCCTTCGGAGCTTCCGCCTTCGGGGCTTCCACCTTCAAAGCCTGGCGCGACTGCGCCACCGACTCGGGGGTCACCATGCGTGGAGCTGGCGGGGCGGGCGCGGCAGCCGCCGGCGGCCTCACCACTGCGGCCGGCTTGTTCACAATCACCTTCGGCACGGCCGGCGGGGGCGCAGGCTGCGCCGCCGGAGCATCAGCATGTTCCTTGCGCGCCAGGATCGCCTTCAGCGCGTCCCCGGGCTTGCTGATCTTCGACAGGTCAATCTTCGGGCGGAACTCTTCTCCACCAGCGCTCTTGCGTGCCGATGCGCCGCTCATGTCGTGGAAGTATTTGCGGACCTTGACGGCCTCGTCTTCTTCCACCGAGCTGGAGTGCGTCTTTTTTTCCGTGACGCCGACTTTTATGAGCACGTCGAGAATCTGCTTGCTCTTCACTTCCAGTTCGCGTGCCAGATCGTTGATTCGAATCTTCATCCGCCGTTCGTTTCCTTCTCGCCGCACCGTCCCATTGTCGCGGGGCATGGCGGCCGCGCCCTAGCGCGGTACAACTTCGGTGCAGCGGCCCAGGAACTCTTCCGCTGCGTTGTTTGTTGACCCCAGTTTGTTGACCCCAGTTTGTCGGCCCCACTCTTACGGAGCCACGCAAATCTCTCGTCCGGCCTTACTTGTTGCCGGACTCTTCTTCCGCCTGCTTGCCTTCCTTGGCCTCGCCGTCATCGCTGACGTTGCCTTCGGCGACCGGCTCAACCTCCGCCGGAGCCTCCACGTTGCCTTCGGCTTCCGCGGGCTCGGCCGCAACCGGTGTTTCCGATGCGGCCTCGGCATTGGCGGCAGCTTCTGCCTCGGCGTCGGTCACGGCCTGCGCTTCCGCATCAACCACGGCTTGCGCTGCGGTGGCGGCATCGGCGGCGGCCTGCGCCGCCTCCAACGCGATGAAGTAGTTGTTCACGGCCACCGAGATGCGCTCCACCACTTCGGCGTCAATCCCCGGGATGGCTTCCAGCTCTTCCGGCGTCATGTCGGCCAGCGACTCCACGGTGCTTACGCCCGCTTCGTTCAGCTTCGCCACCACTTCTTCGCTCAGTTCGCCGCTGATCAAGTCCAGAGAAGTAGTCTGGTTGCCGACCAGCGAATTCATCTGCTGTTCGACCTCCTGGCGCTTCTCTTCCTCGCTCTTGATGTCAATCTTCCAGCCCAGCAGCTTCGCCGCCAGGCGCACGTTCTGGCCCTTCTTGCCGATGGCCAGTGAAAGCTGCGTGTCGTCCACGATCACTTCCAGGTGCTTCTCGTGGCTGTCCACAATCGAAACACGGCTGACCTTGGCCGGCTGCAGAGCCTTTTCCGCAAAGGTCACCGCATCCTCGTGGTACTCGATGATGTCAATCTTCTCGCCGCGCAGCTCGCGAATGATGGACTGCACCCGCATGCCCTTCATGCCGACGCAGGCGCCCACGGCGTCCACGTCCTTGTCGCGGCTCAGCACGGCAATCTTGGTGCGCTCGCCGGCTTCGCGGGCAATCGCCCGGATCACTACCGTGTTGTCGTAAATCTCCGGCACTTCGCTCTGGAAGAGGTTGACCACCAGCTCCGGCGCCGCGCGGCTCACAATCACGCCCGGTCCCTTGGTTGCCTTCTCCACCTTGGTGATCACCACGCGCACGCGCTCGCCCACGGCAAACGACTCCAGCTTGCTCTGTTCCTTGCGGCCCATGCGCGCCTCGGCCTTGCCCAGGTCGAAGATGTAGTCCGGCCCCTCGACGCGCTTCACCGTGGCCGTGACCACTTCGTTCACGCGGTCGTGGTACTCGTTGAAGACCGTGTCGCGCTCCGCCTCGCGAACCTTCTGGAAGATGACCTGCTTGGCGAGCTGTGCGGCAATGCGCCCCAGCCCCTCAGTGGACTTCTCCTCCAGCAGCTCGCCGCCGATCACCGCGTCCTCGCTGATCTTCAGAGCCTCTTCCAGCGAGATCTGAATCTGCGGATCCTCGATGTCGTCCTCGCTCGGCAGAATCTCCTTCACCGAGTAGGCGTGGATGACGCCGGTCTCGCGGTCCAGCACGGCGCGCAGGTTTTCCTGCGTCTTGTAAAACTTCCGCGTGGCCACCACCATGGCATCTTCCACGGCAGCCACCACGACTGCGGGGTCAATCCCCTTGTCGCGGCTGAGCGTCTCAATCACGTTGTACAGTTCACTTGCCATAAACCCTGTCACCTTTAACGTACGCGGCAGCCTTGTTCGCTCCGCCTGTAAACTTTGCCCCTCTGGGCCCTGGTGCCAATCCCCCGGCCGTTCTCGCCTGGCCGGTGCGGCCACTTGCCGCGGGACAAACACTTGCAACAAAAACCTTCCGGAAGCCAAACCATCCGGGGACGAGCAATGCCGAAACTAAAACTCGGGTACCAGGTTCGCTTTCTCGACCTCGGAGAACGGGATGGTCAACACTCCGCCCCCCTGCGCCTTGGCCTTCTTGCGGCTGCCAACTTCGTCCAAGTCCACCGTCAACTGCTGGCCGTCAAAGGCCTTCAAACGGCCCTCAAAGTTCCGGCTGCCCTCGCGCGGCTGCCGCGTGGTGACCTTCACCAGGCTGCCCACGAACTCGGCAAAGTGCTCCGGCTTGAAAAGCTTGCGGTCCAGTCCCGGTGAACTCACTTCGAGCACGTAAGGTCCGCCCGGCACCGCGTCTTCCACGTCGAAAATGGTGGAAACCTCGCGGGTGAACTTGGAGCAATCCTCGTGGGTAATGCCCTCGGGGCGGCGGTCAATGAAGATTCGCAGCGTGCGGACGGTGCCCGCGCGCTTCATCTCGACTTCCCACAAAATCAACCCGCTCGACTGCGCCACCCGTTCGGCGATCTCGCGCACATGATCCAAGCTGAATGCCATCATCTGTACCTGGGCAAATCTGCCAGCCCTCCGGAGTATTTCCGGTGGGCGCGAAAAACCGTGGTCTCCCTATCAGGCCTTTCGCCTGCCTGTCTTCGCCAAAATCCGCAAGTGGACAGGGGGGTACCGCAGGAATGCAGGCCAAAGCCCGCATGGTGTGCGCCTCCGCGTCCGACCCGGGGACGGGGAGGAAAAACCCGCACAGCTACCGCATCAAAGTATAGCTCTGCTTCCCCGGGGAACACAACAGAACAGTTGACCCAGGCCCGCGCCGCCTGAAATGAGCAATCGCAACCGAACCAATAGATGAAAAAAAATATGGTTACGTATTGCTGGGTGTTCTTTGGTTGATCCCCGCGGCGCCCATTGTGGCATCGGGTGTGATCGCGCTCCTGAAGCAACCGCGCCGCAAACCGGCAGCCGCGCTTGCCATCGGCTCGCTGTCCATTTCGCTTGTGCTTTCGCTGGCCGCGTTCATTCACGTCGTCGCCGCCTGGGCCCACGGTGCTGTGGTCCGAGAGTTCGTCAACTTCACGTGGCTGCGCTTCGGCAACTCCACCGTTGATCTCGGATGGGTTCTCGATCCGCTCGCCGCTGTCATGCTGGTGATGGTCTCGTTCGTCGGCCTGCTCATCTTCATCTATTCCACGGGCTACATGGCCCACGACGAAAACTTCACGCGCTTCTTCTGCTTCCTCTCGCTCTTTGCCGGCGCCATGCTCGGCGTCGTAATTGCGAACAGCATCCTGCTGCTCTTCATGTGCTGGGAAATTGTCGGCCTCACCTCCTATCTGCTCATCGGCTTCTGGTATCAAAAGCCCTCCGCTGCAGCCGCCGCGAAAAAGGCCTTTGTGACGACCCGCGTCGGCGACATCTTCTTTTTGCTCGGCATCGTCTGGCTCTTCTCGCAGACGGGCACGCTGCTCTTTTATAACCACGGCGTCGGCTTGATCGAACCGCTGGCGCTTTCAGTTCTGCTAACGCAGCACGCAGGCCTTGGGCTCTCGGCCGCCGGCGTCATCGGCCTGCTGATCTTTGCTGGAGCCGCGGGCAAAAGCGGCCAGCTACCGTTGCACGTCTGGCTGCCCGATGCCATGGAAGGCCCTACGCCCGTCTCAGCGCTCATCCATGCTGCCACCATGGTAGCGGCAGGCGTGTATCTTGTTGCGCGTGTCTATCCATTAATGGCCGCGGGCGCTCCACCGCCACGTTGTTATGCGCTAAAACTAAAACTGTATTCCTCCCCCACTTGGAGGATCAGCTGCAGACCCACCTGAACTAACCTGAATAACTATAGAGGCTGTGGTGGTTGCAAATGGTGATGTGGTAGCGACAGAACCAGGTTGGAAAGAAACAACCTTTACCATACTGTAATCCGTTGCACTGTTGTTAGAAATTACTTCTGCTTGGACTAAGCCAAGTGAGTCCCACAGGTCGGTTAAGACAACTGTATAATTTCCGGTAAGTTACGAGTGATGCTCTTAACCCAGAGAGAGAGCTTATTATCCAATGCACCTACTGCACCGGTTGCTCCAATATTAACATAGCCGTCAAGAAGAAAAACTTCAGGTGCTAATGTTTTGCTAAATGGAAAACCAAATCTTTGTGCCATGATATTTATTTCCTTTGTTAAAGAGTTTTACTGCTCATTGTCCTATGTTATCCTTAATAGATACAGTAGGAGAATGGCAATTATCTTTGTTAGGAAGCTCCTACCAAGATGTTGATATTGGCACTTGGTTTGTGGCAGAACAAGTTAGAATAACTTGCAATACGCACTTCCATACCAGAATCAGTTCCTTGACGAAAGAACTTTCTTTGTTGAAATCCCAAACGAAGACTGCCTTACGCTTGCTGACAAGCTCCCGGGTATCCATCTTCAAACCGAAGATGTTAGTGGCAGGACAGTTTCTAGTTCCAATGACTTTGATTGGACCACCAGGACAGCAATACGTAATCGTCCAAGGTAAAAAGGTGGTATTTAGAGGCTTTTGATTTGCCTGTTCCACTAAGTCGGGCAAGGGTTTCTTTTATCTGCTTCTGTATTTCTTCTTCTGAAACTTCAGGCTTAACCCTGTCTTTTTAAAATGTTTTTTTACCTCTTTATTGAACTTAGGCTTCTCATGAGTAACTTCCGATACAGTATTAACCTTAAAATCTTTCTTAATTCTTTTTCTTTTCTTTTCTTGTCCCTGTCATCTTCACTGGAAGTAGCAACTGGTTTCTTGACTAATTCTTTGGTCAGGAAATTCCAATTCCACCTGCAATAGTGGGGCCGCCCAGCTTTTCAAATGCAGTAGGCAGTAAATTATCTTTTTTCTGTAACAACTGGACTTTTTTTAAATTTGCTCTTCTGTTTCCTTTATCTCGGGCTTTTCAGTAATTTCAGGCAACCTTGCCTTTTTTAACCAGAGTCTTCTTTTTCTTATCCGATAATTTGGCATTTCGCTCTTCATCCTTTTCTGCTTTGGTTTTCTCGGCAGGTTTGGTTTTTGTATTCATCCATTCGAGATCGATTTTACCAATAACCTTTATCTTTGATTCACTTTCTTTACTGGGTTCTTCTTCTTCCTTTTTAGTTTTCTTTTTAATTACAGGTTCTTCCTTTTCCAGATTTTCTTCAACAGCAGGCTCTTCCT
>CAVRDQ010000049.1:0-12639 GCA_963719655.1 uncultured Acidobacteriota bacterium
TACTGTTAGCGACCCAGAGTTACGTATTGCTGTTACGATCTCGTCCTGCGCTACCAGCAGGAATACCGCGACAAGAAGGAAGCCATCGCCAACATCCGCCTGCTCGCGCCCAGCGGCGAGCGCGTCAGCCTCGCCCAGCTCTGCAGGATTGAAGAACACGAAGGCGCCAGCGAAATTTACCGCGAGGGCAACCAGCGCTACATCGCCGTCAAGTACAGCGTCCGCGGACGCGACCTTGGCTCGGCCGTCGAAGAGTCCATGAAGAAGGTCAACGCCCAGGTCAAGCTGCCCACCGGCTACCACATTGACTGGGAAGGCGAGTACGAGAGCCAGAAGCGCAGCTCGGCCCGCCTGGCGCTCATCGTCCCCATCACCATCTTCCTCATCTTCGTCATCATCTACGGCGCCTTTGGCTCGCTCAAATGGGCCTGCCTCAATATGCTCAACGTGCTGATTGCGCCCTTCGGCGGATTGATGGCCCTGCTCGCCACCGGCACGCACTTCAGCGTCAGCAGTGGCGTCGGCTTCCTCGCGCTTTTTGGTGTCAGCGTGCAGATCGGCGTCATCATGGTGGAATACATCAACCAGCTCCGCGCCCGCGGCATGCCCATCCGCGAAGCCGCCATCGAAGGCGCCGTCCGCCGCCTGCGCCCCATCATGATGACCATGCTGGTGGCCACCCTCGGACTGTTGCCGGCCGCCACATCGCACGCCATCGGCTCGGATTCGCAGCGTCCCTTCGCCATCGTCATCGTCGGCGGACTCATCGCCAACCTGGCCCTGAGCGTTCTGCTGATGCCTACCTTCTACGTCTGGTGGGCGCGGCCGGACGATCACCTGCCCGCACCCGAGGATTCGCAGAGCGTGTACGAGCATGAGAATTACGAGCATGAAGGATAAAAGTTACGGGCATCGAGCGAAGTTGATTGCCACTCCCGGTCCAATGCGCGCAGCATAGGGGCCGGAGAAGGAGCACCAGCGTGAGCCGGGAAGAGATCTGCAAGAAGATTCGCGAGGTTGGCGTCATCCCCTCGGTGCGCGTCAAAAGCGCCGAGCTGGCCCTGTTCGCCGTGGAATTCGTCGCCGCCGGCGGCATCCCCATCGCTGAGATCGCCGCCACCATCCCCGGCAGCACGCAGGTCATCACCGACCTGCGCCAGCGCTTCCCCTCGGTCATCACCGGAGCCGAGGTTCTTTCCCTCGCCGAGGCCGAGCGTCAGTTCGAGGCCGGCGCGCAGTTCCTCACCGCGCCCGCCTTCCAGCCGGAGATCGCCGTCTTCTGCCGCCAGCACGACTGCGCCTTCATCCCCGGCGCGCTCACCCCCACGGAGATTCTTGCCGCGCACCAGTCCGGCGCTGATTTCGTCAAGGTCTTCCCCGTAGGCCAGGTCGGCGGAGAACGATACATCCGCGCCCTCAAGGCGCCTCTGCCGCAGGTCGCGCTCGTCGCCGCCGGCGGAGTCACCCAGAGCGCGGCCCAGGCCTACATCCACGCCGGAGCCGCCGCCCTCGGCGTGGGAGAAGACCTCATCCCCCGCCAGGCCCTGCGCTTCCGCGAGGGTGCCTGGATCCGCGAGCTGGCCTTGCGCTTCCGCAAGTTCGTCGAGCAGGCGCGCAACCCGCATCCATAGCCCGCAGCATGAGGCCGAAGCCCCAGGCCTGGCAGTCACGCCAGTGGGCCGCACATCGCCTGGCTGGATGAACCTCTCCTGCCCGCCCCAATATGTCCAAAATTTGTCTTTGTCCCTCAGCCCATGCCGATTAAACTGGGTTTGCTATGCCGGGAAAAACTTATAAATCTTTCCGGGGCGCACGCCTGTGCGTCCTCGCCGCCCTCCTGTTTTTGTGCGTCGCCCTCCATGCGCAGAGCGTCACGCCACAACAGTTTGCCGACCTGCAAAAGCAGGTAACCGATGCGCGCAGCAACGCCGACAACGCCTGGATGCTCATCAGCAGCGCCCTCGTCCTGTTGATGACCGGCCCGGGGCTGGCACTGTTTTACGGCGGCCTCGTCCGCAAGAAGAATGTCCTCTCCACCATGATGCAGAGCTTTGCCATGATGGCCGTTATCACCGTGTTGTGGGCGGTGGTCGGCTTCAGCCTGGCCTTCGGCCCCGGCTCCGGCTTCATCGGAAACCTGCAGCACGTCTTTCTGCACGGCGTGGGAGCGGCGCCCGATGCCGATTACGCCGGCACCATTCCCTTTCAGACCTTCATGGTCTACCAGCTCATGTTCGCCATCATCACCCCGGCGCTCATCAGCGGAGCCTTCGCCGAGCGCATGAAGTTCAGCGCCATGCTGGTCTTCCTCACCCTCTGGTCGCTGGTCGTCTACACGCCCATGGCGCACATGGTGTGGGGCAAGGGAGGCCTGCTCAACGCCTCGCTCGGCGGCCGCATTCCCAGCCTCGACTTCGCCGGCGGCACGGTCGTCCACGTCACCAGCGGCGTCAGCGCCCTGGTCTGCGCCCTCTACCTGGGCAAGCGCAAGGATTACCCCGAGGAGCAGCCTCGTCCGCACAGCGTCGTGCTGGCCTTCATCGGAGCCTGTCTGCTCTGGGTGGGCTGGTTCGGCTTCAATGCCGGCAGCGCGCTTGGCAGTGGCAGCCTGGCCACCTCGGCCTTCGTCGCCACCCACTTTGCCGCCGCCGCTGCCGCCCTTGCCTGGATGGCCGCTGAGTGGATCTTCTCCGGCCATCCCAGCGCCCTCGGCGGAATCTCCGGCGCCGTTGCCGGACTGGTGGCCATCACGCCTGCCGCGGGATTCGTCGGCCCCATGGCGGCGCTCGCCATCGGCTTACTCGCCGGTCCCTTCTGCTACTTCATGGTGGTCAAGGTCAAGTCGTACTTCGGCTACGACGATTCCCTTGACGCCTTTGGCGTGCACGGCGCTGGCGGCACGCTTGGCGCTCTGCTCACCGGAGTCTTTGCCAGCCGCTACATCAACCCCGTCTTCAAGGATGCGCAGGGCAACCTCACGGGCAGCGGACTCTTCGACGGCAACCCTCACCAGCTCGCCAACCAGGCCTGCGGAGTTCTCATCGCCTGGACCCTGGCCGCCACCGGCACCATCGTCCTGCTCAAGCTTGTGGATCTGACCATCGGCCTGCGTGTCACCGCCGAGCAGGAGTCCACCGGTCTCGACCTCACGCAGCACGGTGAAGAGGGCTACTCGCTCGACGCATAAGCCTCGCGCCCTCCCGGCACAACAAAAGCGGAGCCCATCGCGGGCTCCGCTCTTTTTTTCCGTTCAGGATGTGCCTAACAGCAGCCCATCTTGACCTGTCCTTCTTTCGTCTCCGGCGGGCCAAAGGCCTCTTCCGGAGCCGGTCCGCCCCGCAGCACGATGATCCAGCGCCGCACGGCGTCAATCAGCACCAGCACCACGCCGGCGATGAAGATCACCATCAGCGATGTGTCCAGCACGCCCACAAAGTATTTGCCCGTCTGCAAGCGCATCGGCCAGAAGTTGGTCTCGATGCTCAGCACTCCGGCGGAGATTGTGGTGATGCCGACAAAGACCATGGGAATGAAGCTCAGCCACGCGTACTTGGCCTTGCCCATGTTGATCAGGAAGGTGGTCACCACGGCCAGCGCAATCGTCGCCAGCAACT
The DNA here is from genome assembly GCA_963719655.1 of uncultured Acidobacteriota bacterium. Classification (GTDB taxonomy): domain Bacteria; phylum Acidobacteriota; class Terriglobia; order Terriglobales; family Acidobacteriaceae; genus TOLSYN. The sequence continues at coordinate 3,615 of CAVRDQ010000049.1, forward strand.
GGTTGCCCGTGCCGAACAGCGGCCAGATGGTCGTGATGTTGTTCGTCCAGATCAGGTATCCCCAGCCCGCTACCACCACCGTGGTGGCGATCAGGTTGCTCGGCAGCCAGGCGTTGTTGGCAAACGGCTTGTACACCTTGCCCAGCAGTTCCTGCAGCACGTAGCGAGCCACGCGCGTGCCGGTATCCACCGTCGTCAGGATGAACAAGGCCTCAAACATGATGGCGTAGTGATACCAGTAGCCCATCAGCTTGGCCATGCCCGGCAGGCCACGGAAGATCTGCGCCATGCCGATGGCCAGGCTGACTGCGCCGCCGGTGCGTCCCGCCAGGTTCTCGCCCACCTCTTTGCTGAACTCACCCAGGTTCACCGTGTGCAATCCCAGCTTGGCAAACACCGCCGGAGAGGTGTTGATGGCGAAGTAGTCGCCCTGCGCCAGCGAGCAGGCTGCGATCAAGGCCAGCACGCCCACCAGCGATTCGCACAGCATGGCGCCGTAGCCGATGAACCTCGCGTCCGTCTCTTTATCCAGCATCTTCGGCGTCGTGCCGCTGCTTACCAGCGAGTGAAAGCCGCTGATGGCGCCGCAGGCGATGGTCACAAACAGGAACGGGAAGAGCTTGCCTTTGATGATCGGTCCGCCGCCGCCCACAAACTGCGTGAAGGCCGGGAACTGAATGTTCGGATGCACCACGAAGACGCCGACAATCAGCACGGCGATGGTGCCCAGCTTCACATACGTGGAGAGGTAGTCACGCGGTTCCAGCAGCAGCCATACCGGCAGCACGCTGGCCACAAAGCCGTACACCACCATCATCAGCGTGATCTGGTGCGCGTTAAAGGTCAGCAGGTGCGCATAGCTGCTGTCGGCAAAGTTATGTCCAACCACCACGGCCGCCAGCAGGCAGATGACGCCGAAGATGCTCGGCCCGGTGATCGTCACCTTCCCGGCGTGGCCCTTGAACATCCAAACTCCCATGATGAGCGCGATGGGAACCGTCCAGCCGATGGTAAACACGCCCCACGGACTGTTCGCCAGGGCGTTTACCACCACCGTGCCCAGTCCGGCCAGGGTCACCAGCAGGATGAACAGCACGGCGATCATGGACACCAGCCCGGCAAAGGGACCAATCTCCGTCCGCGCAATATCGGCCAGCGAGCGGCCCTTGTGGCGGATGCTGGCCACCAGCACGGTGAAATCCTGCACGCAGCCGGCAAAGACCGCGCCAATCAGAATCCACAGAAAGCCCGGCGCAAAGCCGAACTGTGCCGCCAGGGTCGGTCCCACCAGCGGACCGGCTCCGGCAATGGCTGCAAAGTGATGCCCAAACAGAACCCACTTGGGCGAAGGAACATAGTTGTGGCCATCTTCGTAGGTGTGTGCGGGAGTGATGCGGCGATCGTCCAGCACCAGCGCCTTGGCGGCGATAAAGGCGCTGTAATACCGGTACCCCAGTGCGTAGATGCACAATGCACCCAGCATGATCGGGAAAGTGTTCATGGGTCCCCCTGCAGGAGCTTTGATGATTCCGATGCCAGTTAGTAGATGCTAGTTCGTAAAAGAGCCATGTCGAATGAGAGTTGGAGCTCGACGTGAAACTATATGCGCGAACGCTTTTCGATGCAATGGGATGCCACTGACTTCTCCCATGCCGGAAGCAGAATTCCCTCTGAACACGCATCGTCAGGCGCCCGGGAATTGGGACTGGGAAGGTGGCGCGCAAAAAGAAAGGCGACGCCCATGCGCCGCCTTTCTCCTCACTCTTGAAGCATCCGCCCGCCGCTGTCACCGCGGCCCCCGGCCCTACGCGCGTGACAACTTGCCGCTGGCAGGTTCGGTTAGCAACGGCGCCGCGCCCACCAGCAGCGCCAGCCCCGGCAGCAACATGTTCATCAGCAGGAAACTCAGCAGCGCATTCAGCCAAATGGGAGCAGGCGCCAGCGAGCCATGGAAGTATTCCAGCGGCAGACCTACCACCATCACCATCACCACGATTGCCAGCATCGCCAGCACCGGAAACTCCGCCGCCCACAACCGCTGACGCCAGTTCCCGCCCATCCAGCGGCAAAGCCATGCCGCCAACGCGCCGCTCGCCACCAGGACCAGCAGCCAGGGAGCATTATCCCAGTGCAAAGAATAGCCCGGCCATCCCGATTCACTCACGATCCCGTTGTAATAGTGAAAGGTCATCGTCGGCCCCAGCCCCAGCTTCCACAACTCCTTCTGCCCCACGGCGGAGACCAGCAGAGCCACCGCGCCCGGCAGCAGAATCTTCGGCATCCTCTCCATCACCTTCTCCTTCCTCGCGACTTCAATCCCGCGCTCTAGCCGCTTCCAGTCTCCCGCCCACGACAACGCCTCGCGCTCGGCCTCCGCCGGGGTCAGCCCCTTCGACAGCAACTCGCCGTACAGGTCCTCCAGATGATCGGCCAGCTCGCACACCACTTCGTCCCCCGCCGTGGAGGCAAAGCGCCCCATGCGGAGCCGCACCAGCCCTGCAAAGTCCGGCATCGCCTCAGGCATGGATCACCTTGGCGGATGTACCCTGCGGGCGATTCAGTTTCCCCGGCAGCAACTCCGCCAGCTGAGCTCCAGCCAGCAGCGCCACTCCCGGTAGCAGCACATTAAAAACCAGGAAGCTCACTAGCGCGCTCAGCAATAAACTGCCCGACCTTCGCGAGCCATCGTAGAGCTCAATTGGCAGCCCGAACACAAACCCCAGCGCCAGTCTCGCAATCGACGCCACTACCGGAAACGAAGCCGCACACAGCCGTTGACGCCGGTTGCCGCCAATCCAGCGGCACAGCCACGCCGCCAGAGTGCCGCTCAGCACCAGAAACAGCAGCCACGGTGCGACTTCCATCAGCATGCGGGGATGCTTCGCTAATAGCTCCAAATTGAAAAAGTCATATGAATTGATCCTCGGCTCCAGTCCCAGCTTCCACAGTCCCTCCAGCCCCACGGCGGAAACAAACAGCGCCACCGCGCCCGGCAGCAGAATCTTCGGCATCCGCTCCATCATCTTCCCCTCCCTCGCATCCTCAATCCCGCGCTCCAGCCGCTTCCAGTCTCCCGCCCAGGCCAGCGCCTCGCGCTCGGCCTCCGCCGGGGTCAGCCCCTTCGACAGCAGCTCGCCGTACAAGTCCTCCAGATGACCGGCCAGCTCGCACACCACCTCATCGCCAGCCGTGGCGGCAAAGCGCCCCATACGGCTCCTCACCAGCCGTGCAAAATCCGGCATTGCCTCAGCCATGGCTTGCCTCCACCGGCGCCGGAATCCCCATCGCCTGGCCAAAACCCGTCAGCCGGTCCAGCGCCCCAAAGAACTCCTTCCACTGCTGCCGCAGCGGGGCCAGCCGCGCCCGTCCCGCGCCCGTCAGCTGGTAGCAGCGCCGCTTCCGTCCGCTCGAGCTCTCTTCCCACTCGGCGCTCACCAGCTCATCCTTCTCCAGCCGGTACAGCAGCGGATACAGCGACGCCAGGTCAAACGCCAGCACTCCGCCCGTCTGCTCTTTGATGCGGCGGGCAATCTCATACCCGTGCAGAGCGCCTGCGCTCAGCACACTCAGCACGGCCAGCTCGGCGCTGCCGCGCTTCAGGTTCGGATCAATCATCGGTGTCGTGATAGGTTTTGTGCTCATATATTGTGTTTCTATATATACAACACCAACATGTACTGTCAACAGTTTTCTTCCACAATTTTTCATTGGAAAACTACTTGGGTGCCCTACCCTTCCGCCGTTCTTTGGCGGAGGGTGGGGTCGTTGATCTCGAATCTTCCGGGTGCCCCATCCTAGCCGTGGTTGCCAGGGCGGGGCTGTGGTCTAGTTACCTTGGCCCGCGCTCACCGTAGTCGAACTCGGCCACCATGGGACCCATCCGCTTCAGCCCCTCGGGAGCGTCCAGCTTCTCCAGGTGCAGCTCGATCATGGTCAGGCAGTTGGACTTCTCGGCCTCGCCCAAAGCCCGCTCCAGCTCGTCCTCGGTACTGGCCGAAAGCCCCAGCACGCGAGCCCCATCGCTCAGTACTTCGCCCAATTTCAGATACTGCCAGTTTTGGATTTCGTTGTACTCGGCCTGCGGTCCAAGTATCACTCGCTCAATGGAATAGCCACGATTGTTCAAGACAAAGATGATGGGCTTTAGCCCCTGCCGCAGCATGGTGGAAATCTCCTGCGCCGTCATCTGCAAACTGCCATCGCCGATGAACAGCAACTGCCGCCGCTCCGGAGCCGCCAGCAGAGAGCCCAGCAACGCCGGCAGCGTATAGCCAATCGAGCCCCACACCGATTGCCCAATGTAGTTCGTATCCGCCGGCAGACGCACCCCGGCCAGCCCCGCCTGCGAGCAGCCATTCTCGGCCACCACCACGTCCCCTTCGCGCAAGTAGCGCCCCAGCCTCGGCCACAGCCGCGCGTGAGTCAGCCTGCGCCCTGCCTCCGGCGCGACCGCCTCCGCCTTGGCAGCGCCACCCCCGGTAGCCGAAGCTGTCAGCTTCACCAGGTCGCGCTTGGGCAGCCGCTCGCACAGCCCCTTCAATACCTCGTCGGCGCAGATGCCTTCAAACACACGCCCGTTGATCACCGCGCGGTACGGCTCCAGCACAATCGTCTCCGGCGTTGGAATGCGCTGGCTGAAGTATCCGGTCGTCGCGTCGAAGAAGCGCACACCCACCGTAATCAGGCAGTCGGAATCCTCAATCGTCCGCAGGGCCTCGGGCGAGCTCGCCCTGCCCGAGTAGATGCCCCGATACTGCGCATGCTGCTCGTTGAAGACGCTGCGGCCGCTCGCCATGCTGCAAAAGGGCAGCCCGGCGCGCTCGCCCAGGGCGCAGATCAGTTTGCGCAGCCCAAAGCGCTGGGCATCGGCATCCACCAGCAGCGCGGGAGTCTTAGCCGCCAGCAGCCTTGCGGCCAGCAGCTCCACCACCGTCCTGGTCTGCACGGCGTCTCCCGTGGGCAATACATTGGCCAGCGGCTCGCCCGGCGGATCAATCTCCAAATGCGTCACGTCGCTCGGCAGTTGCAGATACACCGGGCGCCGCTCGCGCAGGCAGGTCAGCAGCAGGCGGTCAATCTCAATGCGGGCGTTCGCCGGAGTCAGTCGAGACTGCGCGGCCGTGAACTGTGCCAGGCAGGTCATCACGTCCTCAAAGTCGCCGGTGCCACTGGTGTGGTGCAGCACCTCGCGCCGCAGAATGGCGTTCAGCGGCGGCACTCCGCTGATGACGACCACGGGAACGTGCTCGGCGTTGGCTCCGGCAATGCCGTTCAAGGCGCTCAGGTCGCCCACTCCGTAGGTCAGCAACAGCGCGCCCACGCCCTTGATGCGGGCGTAGCCATCGGCGGCGTAGGCGGCGTTCAGCTCGTTGCAGCAGCCCACCCAGTGCAGGCCCTGGCAGGCCACAACCTGCTCCAAAAACGCCAGGTTGAAGTCCCCTGGAACGCCGTGCAGGTGGGTGATTCCCAGCTCCTGCAACCGTGCCAGCAGGTAGTCGCCAATGGTGATCTTTTCCGCCAAGCTCTTGCTCCCGTTCCTTACCAGAATCATCGTCCGGCCTGCGCCGTTTCGCGTCTTTTGATCTTAAATCCTGTGATCTGAAATCCTGCCGACTGATCTTAAATGCCAACCGCTTCAGCCATCCCTGCGCCCGTCCCGCCGGCCTCCAGGAGGCGCGCAAAACGCAAATCCGGGGCAGGAGTCGCTGTCCGGCCGGGCAGACCCAGACCCCAGACTCCTTTTCAGGACGCCAATCCCAAAGCTGCATGGCGTGTATCTACTTGATTCCCCTAGAGGTAACAAACTTGCATTACTGGGTCCGATTACTAAAGATATGGGTGTAGTGGCTCTCGGTACCATTCCCTGATTGTGTCTCGCGCGAAGCTGCATTATAGGTACACTGAGTCGCACGAATGTTCAGGGCTTGCACCTTTTTTCCGGGTGCCCACAATGTTTGCTTAAACCTGACGCAGCAATTGCGCGCCGCGCTGGAAAGATGGCAGGTGGCGTTATGGAACGCACTTACCTCCGGGCCCACAAATCGAACTCGCCGCGCCTTCGCCCTTCCGGTGGAGACGGCTTCACCATGGTGGAAATGGCCATCGTGGTGGCGATCGCCTGCATCCTTCTGGTGATTGCCTTGCCCATCATCAGCACCACGCTGACGAGCATGCACGTCACCTCGGCCGCCTCGTCGCTCTCCGGAGCCATCCAGGCCGCGCGCTACCAGGCCATCAGCACCGGCTGCCCGGTGCAGTTCACCACCATTCCGGCCTCCAACTCCTATCAGCTCGCCACGGAGGCGATCAGCGGCACGCCGCCGGCCTGCGGCAGCACCTATACCAACGTTGGCAACGCGGTGCCCTTTGCCAGTTCGGATGTAACCGTACCCTCGGTGACCTTCCTGCTCAATCCCGGAGGCACGGTCACCAGCACCAGCGTGGTCACCTCGCCGGCCAGCTTCAGCATGCAGGTCCTCAACGGCAACACCAGCAAGACCGTTACGGTCAATGGAGTCGGAAATGTCACGATCACCACGCCGTAGCGGAGACCGCTCGCGCGGTTTCACCATCCTGGAAGTGCTGATCGCCACGGCGATTCTCATCATTGCCGTCAGCGCCATGGCGGCCCTTTCGGCCATCATGCTCACCCGCGGACGCCAGTCGCGCTACATGAACGTGGCCGAGGCCCTGGCCAGCGAAAAACTCGAGGACCTGAACCGCTGGAACATAAACGCGCCCGCCATCTGCGTACAGACGGCGGACACCAGCGAGGGCAGCCTGACCACCAACGTCACCTCCAGCATCACCTGCCCCAACGGCACATCCACCGGCACCGTCGCATTTTCATCTACTATTAATCCTTGCCCTTCTCTTCCCTATTTAAAAGTGCATAATTTTGTCGGTTTTACGTGACTTACTTCCACTATTCCAAAAGGGCTAAGTAGATTAAAGGTCATAACTTAATCGGGTTGGGGGAATGGTGGTATGCAGACACCATTAGAGGTGGCGATAAGTAGGTCTTTTGCTTACCTTAGGGTTCATGGCTGTAAGCGAGCCATAAGCAAAATCCAAGGGCGCAACGGCTTCCGGTCATGTCCTATACAATAGATGAGGAAACGATTCATTGAAGAGAGGCAGAGCTACCTTCGGTCCATGTCTCCCATTAGAATTGTGGCAACAAAGCGGCGAATCATAAAATGCGCCCCTCCTTTTGGGGGTCTCTATTCTGGTCCACGACATATTTACCCCGACGACCTACAGCATAATACCTTACAAATATATCATCGGGGTTCTCTATCTCCAAAGGTCTCATTTTTGAACATTAAAGAACACAAGAGCGGCGGCCAGGACAACTAACATCAACAACCGCCATCGAGGACGAGGTGGATGGCAGAAATGTCCCTGAGGCTGCCACTATGGTCATTCATAGAAAGAATAGTCGAGTATGAAGAAGTCGAGGAAAAACAAAGGCTTGAGCACCAGACGTTCCACCAGACCTTCGGAGTACAATATAGAGTGATCGGAAGAGGCATTAACAGCCAAAAACTGATAAACTAAAGGGCTCACAAGTTCGTATGGCTTGGTTTTCAACATGTTACAATGATGCAGCAATAACATCAAAAGAACAGTTCCGGAAAACATAATATCCTTAAAGCGGAAAACAGCATGTTAAGCATGGACACAAGGAGTATAAGCAAAGTCCCTGGGAATGATATACTATAGTGTCCTGACGACGCAGTTATGGCTGAGCATGCTGCAGGGCGACTTAAACAAAGGTTTGGGATAGAACCCAGGTGTAAAGGAGGTACAACGGCAGCGGTTGCGAGCCCTCACCGAGCAGACAAGGAAATTCGCCGAAACTTGCAACATACTCATCAGTCATTGATATATTAAATGGCATTATCTAAATGCTTAAGATGCCAAACTAAGAAAATGACCTTTCTGGGTCATCCGAGTTTCATCGGTCATAATCTAGTTTAGCAAACACAGCCCCAATCGGATTCGAACTGATGTCCGCGGGTCCAAAGCCCGCTGGTGCTGGCGAGTACACCATGGGGCTGTATAGTATCTTTTCAAGTTCAGGTGCTTTATCTCCTATAAATCCGATTGTGTGTTAAACAATGATAACTCTTTGCGTCTATTTCAATTTGATATTATATAATTTATTCCCGATCTTCCTATTATAAGTGTTTAATCTCAGAATCAAAAACCTAGCTTAATAAGGGCCCATTGTACCTCGTTAACAAATTCAATAATGCCCAGGGAACAAAGCTTATCCTGGGATAAATATTACCATAAACCGTTCCATCTGTGGAAAACAAACCTTTTAGAAACCTTTTTATCAGATTATCATTACTTAATATTATTTCAGGAATATGTAATCTATCTTTTTTCTGTCTGGAAAACCAGCTAATAGCCTATTCATATATCTCATAAACTATTTTACTATTAAATCTTACCTCATAATACCTCTTTCTAAACATTTATAATATTTTAGGCATCTATTCCAAAATCCTTCCTACAATAAGTTTCGATTAATTCCCCATGAAGAAGAATGTCATCTTCCACAATACCAAGATCTCCAATTGCCTGTAATTTCGTAGACGCCCCTTCCACAAACTATCCATCCATCTCCCCTCATCAATCCCAATAAACAATGCAAAATCATTGTCAATAAATGAGTTTCTTTACCCTATGATGGGGACCTTTTTATGTAAAAAGTTCCACTATCCTCTTTTAGTGGTAAATTTAACTTTGTAATATAACATATAATTGTAATACCATGTAACTCTTACCACATCCTTTCTGTTGCCAAAATATAAAGCTCATATCCTTTTGGCTCTCTAACAGCGGATTGAAGAATAAAGACTAAAATGACCCTCCTCCCTGATTCTTCTGTAGGCAAAGCCCACCATCTATGCCCGAATGGGACATACAATGAGACTCTCTGCCCCGCCTTTGCAAGCTGCAGAGCCCTTCGGTTTCGTATGCCAAAGAGCATTGAATATGAGACATTCCTTTT
>CAVRDQ010000050.1:0-20845 GCA_963719655.1 uncultured Acidobacteriota bacterium
GCGAGTGGCCGGGCGGCTCTACGCTTAACCTGCGTGGGCCTTGGCCGACGCCCAGGAGTAGCCTCATGAACCGACTCTGCCAGCTCCTTTGCGTGGTTACGATTGCCGCCGCGGCCTATGCGCAATCGTCTTCACCGAGCTTTGTCACGCGCGATCCTTCGCTGGCCGGCGAGATGCCCGCCCAGGCCTCGGCTCCCGCGCCGGCGGCCAAGCCCTCGGCGGCCACTCCGCGTACTACGGAACCCATTGTGCGGAATTCGGCACCCATCGCCCCGGCACCCAAGAGTGCGGAAGTTCATGTGCTGCCCGCGACGCTCGCATCCGAACCGATGCACGACCTGCAGATCCGCACCAGCGACGAGTCCAGCCCACTGCCGACGGCCACCGTCCTGCGCGTCAAGCTGACACATCCCATCACGACGGCCAAGGCGCGCCCCGGCGAACAACTGTGGGCCACGCTCAGCTCGCCGGTGATGGTGAATGGCAATGTCGTTGTCCCCGCCGGAGCCGTAGTGCAGTGCGAGTTGAAGAACGCCCACGGCTCACGACGCTTTGCCGGCAAGCCGCTGATCACCATCAAGGCGCACAGCCTGCGCATGCCCGACGGCACCGAGATGAGCTTTAACGCCACGCTGGTGGATACCGGCAATCCCCGGCATCTTGACGTGGACCAGGAAGGCCGCGTGCGCGGCAGCAACCATAGCGCGATGAACAACGTCGAACTGGCCACGCTGGCCGGAGTGGGAGCCATCGCGGGTACGGTCATCGCCGGTCCTGAGGGTCTGCTGTGGGGCACCGCCAGCGGAGCCATGCTGGCCGCCGGACACATCATCGTCAAGCACCGCGAGCTGACCCTGCCGGCCGGCACCGAGTTGATCTTTGAGCTGGACGGCCCGGCGGCGATGGTTGGCCCGCGTACGGCCGAACTTCACGCGGAGCAGGGTGAGGGCAACCTCCGCTAACGATTCCCTGCTGATTGATTCCAGAAAAGAATCGGCGCTGGCCATATGGCGGGCGCCGACTTTGTTTTGCTCGAAGGTTTGAACCTCAACATCCATAGGCCAGAACATCCGCGCAGAAGAGCTGCGCAGTGCCCATAGGCCTACTCGACGACCGTGGCCAGCACCTCGAAGAAGTCCGGGAAAGATACGGCGACGGATTCGGCGTGCTGGATGGTGCTGTCGCCCTCGGCGCGCAGGGCGGCCACGGCAAAGGCCATGGCGATGCGGTGATCGTCAAAGCTATCCAGAACCGCGCCGTGCAGATGCTGGTTGCCGGGAATCCTCATGCCGTCGGGACGCTCTTCCACCTCGGCTCCCATGGCACGCAGGTTCTGCACGCAGGCGGAGATGCGGTCGCACTCCTTGACGCGCAGCTCGGCGGCATCGCGAATCTCCAGTCCGTTGACGCTGTATGGCGCAATGGCGGCGATGGCCGGCAGTTCGTCAATCAGCGCGGCCGACTGCGCACCGGCAATCAGTCCGCCCTGGAAGACGCCGCCTTCGAGCCGCATGGTGCCGATCAACTCGCCGTACTGCTCCTCCATCTTGAGGAAGGTGACGCGCACGCCCATCGAAGACATCACGTCCAGCACAACCGAGCGCGTGGGATTCAGCAGAACGCCATCCACGACGAGGCTCGAGCCGGAGAAGATCGCCGTGGCGCAGAGGAAGAACGTGACGGACGAGAGATCTCCGGGCACGTAGGCTTTGAGCGACTTGAGCCGCTGCCCGCCGCGCAGGCTGATGCGTTCGCTAACGCTTTCCACCTGGCCTCCGAAGGCGCGCAGCGCGAGCTCCGTGTGGTCGCGGGTGCGCTGGGGTTCCAGCACCGTGGTGTCCCCTTCGGCGAAGAGTCCGGCCAGCAGCACACAGCTTTTCACCTGCGCGCTGGCCACCGGTGGACGATACTCAATCCCCTTCAGCTGCGCGCCATGAATGGTGAGCGGGGCGCAGCCATCCTGCGAATCAATGTGCGCGCCCATCAACCCCAGCGGTTCGATGATGCGGCGCATGGGACGGCGGCTCAGCGAGGCGTCGCCGATCATCACGCTGTCAAAGCTCTGCGCGGCCACAATGCCGCCGAGCATGCGCATGGTGGAGCCGCTGTTGCCGCAGTCGAGCGGCGCCGTGGGCTTTTGCAACCGCCCGCCGGTGCCGGTGACGAGCACATGGTTGCCATCGCGTTTGACGCTGGCGCCCATGGCAGCCATGCAGGCCAGGGTGCTGGCGCAGTCGGCCGAGCTCGAAAAGTTGTCGAACTCCGAGGTGCCTTCGGCGAGACCGGCCAGCATGGCATAGCGGTGCGAGACCGATTTGTCTCCGGCGGTGCGAACGCTGCCACGAACCTGCCTGGCGGCCCTGACCTTTACATCCATCGCGTCATCCTTTGCATGATTGCCTTATCGGTGAAGCTGGCTCTCTCCGTGAACAGCGCTTCGCGCGTGGTATCGCGAACTTGGCGCGCAGCGCGCTCCATGCACCACGTTCTAAGCACTATAAATGCTCAGGCACGGCATCCGGAAGAGTTGGTTTGCCAGAGGCGAGCGTGATCCACTCAGCGCGCGTTGCGCTCCAGGAAGTCGCGCAGAAGGCGTCCGACCTCTTCGGGCTGCTCCATGGCGGCCATATGGCCGGCCTTGGCAACGATCTTGAGCTCCGCCCCGGGGATTCCGCGGGCCAGAATCTCCAACTCGCTCACCGGCGTGGGCAGGTCGTCTTCGCCGCCCAGCACGAGCGTGGGCACCGTGATGGATGCAAGCGTGGCGAGGCTGTCCGGACGCTGGGCCATACCGCGTTGCAGTGCGGCCATCCCCGGAGCGGTGGCCAGGCGCGTGGTGGCCACTACTTTCTCCACTACATCGGAGCGCGATGCGATTGTCACAGGCGAGAGCAGGCGCGGCAGCATCTGCTCCACCGCCCACTCGGTGCCACGCTTGAGGACCTCCTCGGCGTTCTTCAGGCGGGCCAGGCGGCCATCTTCGTTGTCCTGCCCGGCGCGGGTGTCGAGCAGGGCCAGGGAGTTCATGCGCTCGCGAGCCTGACGCCACAACTCAAAGATCGCGTAGCCGCCCACGGAGCAGCCGACAAAGGCCGCGCGGCCGATGCCGAGTGCATCGCACAGGGCGAGCACGTCACCCGCAATCTGCCGCATTGTGGTGGGGCCATCGCCTACCGCGGAGCGTCCCAGGCCGCGCAGATCGGGCAGCACCAAGCGGAAGCGCGCCTCCAGCATGGGCACGATGGGCAGCCAGAAGGTATGGTCGGAGGGGAACGGGTGCAGCAGCACGACCGCTGGCCCGGTGCCGCGCACCTCGTAAAACTGACTGGCTTTGCCGCCTTCAAAAATCATTCTGGCATTGTATTCTTCGCCGCGCCCGGCTGCCGCGCAAAACCGCACGCAGGCCCGGGCAGCCCGTCGTGCCCTATAATCGAAGCAACGGCTTAAGAATCCAGTCAACGACATCAGAGCAACCAACCAACCTCTCGGGGAGCAGCGATGCGAATACTCATCACCGGCGGCGCAGGATTTATTGGATCGCATCTGGCGGAGCATCTGCTGCGTGGCGGGCACGAGGTGGTTGTCCTCGACGACCTCTCCTCCGGCTCGCTGGATAACATCGCCCCGCTGAGCGCCGCACCGGGCTTTGCCTTCCATCGCGGGAGCATCTTCAACGCCGAGCTGGTGAACGCCCTGATGGCCGGCTGCGATGCCGTCTATCACCTGGCCGCCGCCGTCGGCGTCAAACGCATACTGCAGCAGCCGGTGCAGACCCTGGAGACGAACGTTGCCGGCACGGAGATTGTGCTGCGCCAGGCGGCCGCGCGCGGCTTGCGCACGGTGGTGGCCAGCAGCAGCGAAGTGTATGGCAAAAGCGCCGAGCTTCCCTTCCGTGAGGATGCCGACCTGCTGCTGGGGCCGGCACAGATCGTGCGCTGGGGCTATGCCTGCTCCAAGCTGATGGATGAGTTCATGGCCCTGGCCTACCACCAACAGATGAAGCTGCCGGTGACGGTGATGCGGCTGTTCAACACGGTGGGCGCGCGCCAGAGCAGCCGCTACGGCATGGTGCTGCCCACCATGGTGCGCCAGGCTCTGCGCGGGCAGGATGTAACCGTGCACGGCGACGGCAGCCAGACGCGCTGCTTTACTCATGTGGCCGACGTCGCCGAGGGGCTGGCGGCTCTGCTCGATCACCCCGCCACCATCGGCGGCATCTACAACCTTGGCAGCACCGAGGAGACCTCGATCCTGGCCCTGGCCGAGCGCGTGGTGCGCGCCACCGGCTCCGGCAGCCGCATTGTCTGCGTGCCCTACCAGACGGCCTACGGTCCAGGCTATGAAGACATGCAGCGCCGCGTGCCGGACATCACAAGGGCGCAGCGCGATATGGGTTTTACGCCCCGCCGCGGGTTGCAGACGATTCTGTCGGAGGTCGTCGCCTACGAACGCTCCAGCGCCATGGCCGCAGAGGCGATCCGCGCCGCCGGAGACTAGCCGCCCTGGAAGATGCGGCCCGGGAGGTCGTCGGCTGCACTTGGTTTTTCTTGAGGGGATAAGCGCAGATGATGCCAGCGCACTCTCCAAATAGGCCGAGGATTCAATTCGGGCCACTCCTGATTGGGAAGCAGCCTTCCCGCGTGCATAAGCCAAGTAGAGTATCCGGCAGCGTGATACATATGGAGCGTGAGCACTCCGCTACAGCCCGTTATGCCGGAGCCGGGCACGCCCGCTGTGTTGCGCGGCACGGCACCGGCCTTGCGCTACATTGCCCGCCAGCCCATCCTCAATCGTGAGCAGAGAACCTACGGCTACGAACTGCTTTCGCGCAGCGGGCCGGAGAACCTCTTCCGCTGCACCGATCCCGACGCGGCCACCATCCGGACCATTGATTTCTCCCTGCTGACATCCGCCTCTTCCCTGACGGCAGGGCTGCCGGCGTTCATCAACTGCACGCGCAACATCCTGCTGCAGGACGCCATCACCCTGCTGCCGCGCGACCGCGTCATCGTGGAAGTGCTGGAGGACGTTCCCGCCGACGCGGAGACCATGGCGGCCTGCGCGCGCTTGCATCGCGCCGGGTACCGCATTGCACTGGACGATTACCTGATTGACGGCCCCGCGGCGCCGCTGCTGGCATATACCGACATTGTGAAGGTGGATTTCCTGGCGACGAACGTGGCCCAGCAGGCACGCATCGCCGGTGAGATGCGCCGGCGCGGCATCCGGCTGCTGGCCGAAAAGGTGGAGTTGCGCGAGCAGTTCGAGCTGGCCTGCCGCCTGGGCTACGAACTCTTTCAGGGCTACTTCTTCTGCATGCCGCAGATGGTCACCATGCAGGATATCCCGGTTTCCAAGCTGGCACACATCCAGGTGCTGAACTCGGCCTACCAGGAAATGTACGACGTGGAAGAGCTGGAGCAGGTGATCCTGCGCGAGCCGGCCTTGTGTTACCGCCTGCTGCGCTACTTGAACTCGGCGGCCTTCGGGCTGTTTCCCATCCGCTCCATTCGCCATGCCCTCAGCCTGCTGGGCCAGCGGGAGATTCGCAAGTGGGTCAGCATCGTGGTGGCCATCGGCGTCAGCAGTGACCGCCCCAGCGAGCTGATAGCCAGCACGCTGGCCCGCGCGCGAAGCTGCGAGGAGCTGGCGCCATCCTGCCAGGCGGACGCCAGCGAGGCCTTCATGACCGGCATCATGTCCCTGATGGACGCCATTCTGGACCGCCCGATGGATGCCCTGCTGACACAGCTGCCGCTGACCAAGGAGTGCAAGGCCGCACTCCATGGTGACGCGACTCCGCTGGGTAAGTTGCTGCAATTGACCGTCGCCTGTGAGCGGGGACATTGGACCGCAGTCAGCAGGCTGGCCGCCGAATTGAAATTGGACGAGGAGCGGGCTTGGGACGCCTTTGCCGCCGCCCGCCGCTGGAGCAACGAGATTCTAAAGGAACCCAAGGAACAGAAAACGACCTATTAGTCCTGGCGTTTTTTGCGCGGCTCTTTTCCGGGCAGCGCCGCCGGATTTTCATGCGTGCGCTCACGGAAGCGCGCCTTCATGCCGCTGGCCAGTGACACGGCCTTCTCGCCGAAGCGGTCGCGCAGCGCATCCACGGCGCCCATGGCGCTGCGCAGCCGGCTCTCCGGAGTCGTATCCAGCAGATCCATCTGTCCCGTGGCCGGGCTCAGGTCTCCGGCATGGACCCCCAGCAGACGCAATGCCTGCCCGCGCCGCCAATGCGCGCGAAAGAGTTTCCGCGTGGCCTCCAACACCTCGGCGTCGAGTTGCGTGGGGCGCTCCAAGGTCCGGGCGCGGGTAAAGGTGGAGAAGTCGGAGTAGCGCAGTTTGATGTGCACCGTGCGTGCAAACAACTCATGCTCGCGCAGGCGGCGGCAGACCATCTCGGTCAGCCGCGATAGCATGGATTCCAGAACATCCGGAGTGGCTTCATCCACGTTGAAGGTGTGCTCGTGGCTGATGGACTTCGGGTCGCCGCCCTCGCCTACGTCATCGGCGAACCAGCCTCCGGCATCCAGTCCATGCGCCTTGGCAATCAGCGAGCCCAGCCCGTCGCCGATGCGGCGGCCCAGCTTATCTTCCGTCAGCGCGGCGAGCTGGCCAATGGTTTCCACGCCCATGGCGAGAAGCTTTTTCTCCGTGACCTCGCCCACGCCGGGCATGCGGCGCACCGCCAGCGGCGCCAGAAACGCGGCCTCCAGCCCGGGCAGAATGCGCAGCACGCCGTTGGGCTTGGCCTGGTCGCTGGCCACCTTGGCCACCACGCGCGCGCCGGCGATGCCAACCGAGCAGTTCAACCCGGTCTGGCGCTTCATGGACTGGTGCAGAAGATGCGCCGCCTGCATGGCCGGGCCGTGCAGCCGCTCCGTGCCCGTCATGTCCAGGTAGGCCTCGTCAATGGATGCCATTTCGACCAGCGGCGAGAACTCCAGCAGCACGCGGCGCACCTCGGCCGACTTCTCGCGATAGCGCTCGGGATGGCCGTGCAGAAAGATCGCCTGCGGGCAGAGCTTGTAGGCCGTGCGCAGCGGAAGCGCGGAATGCACTCCGAACTTGCGCGCCGCGTAGCTGGCCGCAGCCACCACGCCGCGCTGGTCGGCCTCTCCGCCCACCACCACGGGTTTGCCCACCAGCGATGGGTCGTAGAGCTCCTC
Organism: uncultured Acidobacteriota bacterium; assembly: GCA_963719655.1. Classification (GTDB taxonomy): domain Bacteria; phylum Acidobacteriota; class Terriglobia; order Terriglobales; family Acidobacteriaceae; genus TOLSYN. The sequence goes on from CAVRDQ010000050.1 coordinate 7,173, forward strand.
CACCGAAACGAAGAAGGCGTCCATATCAACATGGAAGTAGGTGCGCATGCAGGATGATTGTAGTGTATTTTCGCTCTTTGTTCGCCAGTAAATTACGGGACTATTTGGCAGAACCTCGCCCAACGCAAAACCGCCCGAGGCTTTGCGGCCCCGGGCGGCTTGGATCTGCTGAGAATCCAGCTACTTGATCTGGTGGCCGTTGATCAGCTCATCGGCCAAGGCATCGGCGTGGTAGACCTTGCGAATGGCTTCGATGATGGCGCGCGAATCCACGCTGACGGCGCGGCCCTGGCGATCGTCGTACGCGAAGTCCCACGGCAGCGACTGGATGTTGCCGTCGAAGATGATGCCCACCACTTCACCCTTCTTGTTCACCGTCGGCGAGCCGGAGTTGCCGCCGATAATGTCCGAGGTATGCACGAAGTTGAAGGGCGTCTTCAGGTGGAGCGTGCTCTTGGCGTCGTTCCACTTCGCGGGCAGTTCGAAGTCTCCCTTGTTGCCGTTGGCTGCCGCGTGTTTGTAGGCCTCGCCCAGGGTGGTGTAGGGCGGAATGGCCATTCCATCCTGCTGATAGCCCTTGATGGTGCCGTAGCTGAGGCGCAGGGTAAACGTCGCGTCGGGATAGCTGTTGGCTCCCTCGACGGCGAAGCGCGCCTTGGCAATGCGCGTGGAGTTGAGGCGGATGACGGCCTCCACCTGGTCGTCGGACTGCTTGCGCAACTGGCGCCCGCGGGCATCAATGTCGCGCATCAGGGCGATCAGCGGATCGTTGCTGGCGGCGACGGCCTTGCTGCCACCTTCGTAGAGAGCTTTACGAACGGCCGGATCGTCCAGCTTGCTGCCGTCAATGTATGCCTTGGCGGCTTCTGCCGGAGTCCGTCCGCCGAGCGCGCGCACGACCGTGGGATCGCTGGCGCCGAGCTTATCCAGCATGAAGGTAAGCGACTCGGTGAGAGTGGCTACGTCCAGCGAGCGGTAGACCGGAGCGGTGGAGAGGAGTTGCTGTTCGAGCGATGGCAGGCGGGCGTCGGTGAATTCGCGCAAGCGTTGCGGATTCGCCTTTTCCTTCTCAGCCGTCACGCGCACCAGGGTTTTGGCGTAGCCAGCCAACTGTGCGTTGAAGCCACCATTGCGCTCGGCAAAAATGTAGGGGAAGAATATCTGGCGGCGGACCTCGACGGCCTTCGCCACTTCCTCCCACGCAGAGGCATACTGCGCCTTCAGCTTGGGATCGGCGTTGACGGCCTCGCGCAGCTTCTTTTCCGCATCTGCCTTCTTCGCCATCAGTTCCTTGTCGTCCAGTCCGCCCTTGCGGCCCTTGTAGGCCTTCAAGGAGTTCTCCACACCGAAGATGTCATCCGAGCTGACGCGGGCGTTCTCCGCCGACTGCGCGGCAAAGCTGTGCAGCGTTTTATCCATGCGGGTCAGGCGGTCAATCACGTAGCTGGTCTGGAAGTCCTTGAGGAAGTTCAGCTCGGCCATGGTGAGCTGGCGCTCCGTGCCGCCGGGGTGTCCGCTGACGAAGACCAGCTCGCCCGCCTTGGTCCCTTTGGGCGACCAGTGCAGGTAGTTCTTCAGCTTCACCGGCTGGCCGTTTTCATACACGCGGAAGTAAGTAATGTCGAGGTCATAGCGGGGATACTCGAAGTTGTCGCGGTCGCCGCCGAAGAAGGCCATCTGTGCCTCCGGGGCAAACACCACGCGCACGTCGGTGTACTTCTTGTACTTGTACAGGTTGTACATACCGCCGGCGTAGAGGGTCACAATGTCGCAGCGCAAGCCGCTCTTCTCGCTGCATTCCTTCTCAATGGCGCTCATCTTCTGGCGCTGGGACTGGGCGGCGTCGGCGTCGCTTGCGCCGGGCTGGGCCGCGCCCTGCACCTCGGCCGTCACGTCCACGATTTCGACCAACTGGTTCAGCTCAAGGTCGGGACACTTGCCCTCTTCGGCTTGCGTCTTGGCGTAGAAGCCGTCCTTGATGTAGTCCTTCTTTTCGGTGGAGAGCTGCTGCAGGCAGACGCGGCCCACGTGATGATTGGTGAAGGCCAGGCCGTCTTCACTGACGAACGATCCCGAGCCGCCGTTGTTGAAGCGCACCGAGCCCAGGCGAAGATGTTCCAGCCACGGGTCGGTAATGGTGAAGTTGTAATCCTTCTTGATCTGATCCTTGGGGGCCTTGTTGTACAGCCACATGCCTTCATCGGCAAAGGTCAAGGCAGCCAGGGCGCAGAGCAGCGCCAGGATGGCAAGAACACGACGGGTCATAAAGCACTCCTGTTGATTGAACAACAAACGGAACATCATAGCAGAGGGAACGTAGATTGGGCGGCGTGCGGCCGGGAATGTCCCGGCGCCGACTGGTAACGCAAATTGCACAGGGGACGGCCAGAGCCGCTCCTTGTCCGGCAGAGATCAGAGGGCGGCCAGCAGCGCAGCTCCCTGGGCATCCCCCGTGGCCTGCGCCGAGGTGGAGGTGCTGCTGGTGTTGGTGGTATCGCCAAGATACGCCTCAACGGTCTTGGTTGTGATGGACAGGGCCAGCGCGATCTGGCTGATGCTCTGCCCCTGGCGGTGGAGCTGAAGCGCCTGGGCGGCGGCCGAGATCTGTAACCTGGTCGGTGGTCTCCGAGGAAGCATTCTGCTGCCGGCTGGCCTGGTGCACGGCGGACTGCTGCGCCGCAGCGATTGTTTGCGTTGGCTCGGTGGACGAGATGCTGGAGACGCTCATCTGCCTGCTCCTTCCGCTGAGGAAAAACCTCACTCCAAGGAGAACATCGGCCACAGGCTCCGGGATGATTAGCCTGTGCGAAGAAAAAGGAGCGGCCTTGGCCGCTCCTTCCCTTTGGAAACTGTTGCGTTCTATTTCACCGAATAGCTGGAGAGCACGCGCATGTAGTTCGAGCGCTGGAAGGCCTTCGGGTTGGGCACGTTGCGCTGGCTCATGCTGCCCTGCATCTGCTCCACGCTCTCGTACTCGCGGCGCTCCAGCCATGCCTCCAACTGGTTGCGCAGCGGACGAAGGTAGCCGATGCCGTTCTGCAAAAGCGCCGATGCCAGCATGGTCACCTTGGCGCCGGCCATCATGGACTTCACAACGTCCTCGGCCGTATGTACGCCGCCGGTAATGGCCACGTCCGCCTTCAGGCGTCCCCACAGCATGGCCGCCCAGTGCAGCCGCAGCAGCAACTCACTGCTGTTACTCAGCGTGACGGCGGGCTTTACCTCCATGGCTTCCAGGTCGAAATCCGGCTGGTAGAAGCGGTTGAAGATGACGATGCCGTCGGCGCCCGCCTCCTGCAGCCGGTGCGCCATGTTGGCAAAGCTGCTGAAGTAGGGTCCCACCTTGACGGCCAGCGGAATCCTGATTGTCGCGCGCACCTCGGCCACCAGGTCCACGTAGAGCTGTTCCACATCCTCGGCGCTGGCGCCGCTCTCGGCGGGAATGAAGTAAACGTTCAGTTCGAGCGCGTCGGCGCCGGCCTGCTCAATCTGCTTGGCATAGGCCACCCAGCCGCCGCGGCTGACACCGTTCAGCGAGGCGATCACCGGGATGCTGATGGTCTGCTTGGCCTGGTGGATGTGCTCGAGATAGTGGTCCGGCCCGATGTTGTAGTTGCCCAGGTCGGGAAAGATGGACGTGCTTTCGGCGCTGATGTCGAGCCCGTCCCAGAGGAAGCGGTCCAGCTCGTTGGCTTCGATGTTGAGCTGCTCTTCAAACAGGGAATGCAACACCACGGCCGAGGCTCCGGAGTCCTCCATGTGGCGCAGGTTGGTCAGGTCCTTGCACAGCGGAGACGCGGCCACAACCAGCGGATTGCGCAGCTTGAGGCCAAGATAGTGAGTAGTCAGGTCAATCATTATTCAGCCCCCTTGACGATGTTCAGCGCCGGTGCGGCGAACTCCTGGGCCAGGGCCTCGTAACGTCCCCAGCGATCGCGCACATCCTGTTGTGCTTCGGCCAGCAGCTCCTTGGCGACGTCAGGATCGCTCTGCCGCAGCATGGTGTAGCGGGTCTCGTTGTAGATGTACTGCTCCAGCGGGATGGCCGGAGCCTTGCTGTCGAGTGAGAATTTCGCCTGGCCCGCGGCAGCCGATGGATTGTAACGGAAGAGCGGCCAGTATCCGCTGCTGACGGCCAGCTTCTGCTGCTCCAGGCCGTGCACCAGGTCGTAGCCGTGGGCGATGCAGTGGCTGTAGGCCAGGATCAGCGACGGCCCGTCGAAGGCCTCCGCCTCATTGAAGGCCTTCAAGGTCTGCATGTCACTGGAGCCCATGGCCACGCGCGCCACGTAGGCGGGGTAGCTGAGTGCGATCAGTGCCAGATCCTTCTTGGCGCGCGTCTTGCCGGCGGCGGCGAACTTGGCCACCGCGCCGCGCGGCGTACTCTTGCTCATCTGGCCGCCGGTGTTGCTGTACACCTCGGTATCCAGCACCAGGATGTTGACGTTGCGTCCGCTGGCCAGCACGTGGTCCAGTCCGCCGTAGCCGATGTCGTAGGCCCAGCCGTCGCCGCCCACAATCCACACCGAGCGGTCCACCAGGTTGTCGGCCACGTCCAGCAGCGCCCGGGCCTGGGGATCGTCAATCCTTGCCAGCTCTTTCTTCAACTCGGCCACACGCTCGCGCTGTGCCGCAATGGCCGCCTCGCCCTTATTAGGAGAGGTCAGAATGCTCTTCACCAGAACTTCCGGCAGCTTGGCCGCCAGCCGGACCAGCAGTTCCAGCGCGTGGTCATGCTGCTTGTCCAGGCTCAGGCGCATGCCCAGGCCGAACTCGGCGTTGTCCTCAAACAGTGAGTTCGACCACGCCACGCCGCGCCCATCCTTGTTGACCGAGTATGGCGTGGTGGGCAGGTTGCCGCCGTAAATGGACGAGCATCCCGTGGCGTTGGCGATGACCGTGCGGTCGCCGAAGAGCTGGGTCAGCAGCTTGATGTACGGCGTCTCACCGCAGCCCGAGCAGGCGCCGCTGAATTCAAACAGCGGCTGCATGAGCTGCACGTCCTTGATCTGGGAGACGGCCAACTGCTCGCGCGGCGCCTCCGGCAGATTGAGGAAGAACTCCCAGTTCCGTTCCTCCTGCTCGCGCACCGGCGGTTGCGGAACCATGTTGATCGCCCGGTGCTTGGCCTCGCTCTTGCTCTTGGCCGGGCAGGCCTCAATGCACAGCGCGCAGCCGGTGCAATCCTCCGGAGCCACCTGAAGGGTGTACTTGTAGCCCGGGAAGTTCTTCCACTTGGCGTCCACGCTCTTAAACTTCGCGGGCGCGCCGCTAAGCTGCTCCGGCATGTAAACCTTGGCGCGGATGACGGCGTGCGGACAGACCAGCACGCACTTGCCGCACTGGATGCAGAGCTTCTCGTCCCACTCCGGCACTTCCAGGGCGATGTTGCGCTTCTCCCACTGCGCGGTGGCCGTGGGATAGGTTCCGTCGGCAGGCAGCTTGCTGACCGGCAGATCGTCGCCACTGCCGAAGATCATCGGCGCCAGTACGTTCTGCACAAAGGCCGGAGCCCCGGCCGGGACTGGAGGCCGCAGTTCCAGCTTGCTGCTGGCCGTGGCCGGCACATCCACCTGGTAGAGGTGGGCGAGCGTCAAATCCACGGCGGCAAAGTTCTTGGCCACCACGGCCTCGCCGCGTTTTCCGTAGGTCTTCTTGATGGCCTTCTTGATGGCCTCGATGGCCTCCTCGCGCGGCAGCACGCCGCTGATGGCGAAGAAGCAGGTCTGCATGATGGTGTTGATGCGCTGGCCCATGCCGGTCTCGCGCGCCACCTGGTAGCCGTCAATCACGTAGAAGCGCAGCTTCTTGTCAATGATCTCCTGCTGCACCGGACGCGGCAGCTGGGCGAAGACCTCGTCCTTGCCGAAGGGGCTGTTCAGCAAAAACACAGCACCCTCGTCGGCCAGCTTGAGCACGTCAATGCGCTCCAGGAAGTTGAACTGATGACAGGCCACGAAATTCGCCCGCGAGATCAGGTAGCTGGAGCGAATCGGCTTGGGACCGAAGCGCAGGTGCGAGGTGGTGATACTGCCGGACTTCTTCGAGTCATAGACGAAGTAGCCCTGCGCGTAGTTTTCCGTGTCCTCGCCGATAATCTTGATCGAGTTCTTGTTGGCACCCACCGTACCATCGGCGCCCAGGCCGAAGAACAGAGCGCGGATGGTCTTCGCGTCCTCGGTGCTGAACCTGGGGTCGAAATCGAGCGAGGTGTGGCTGACGTCGTCGTGGATGCCAACCGTGAAGTGGTTGCGCGGCTTGGCCGAGGCCAGGTTGTCATAAACGGCCTTGATCATGGCCGGCGTGAATTCCTTGCTGGAGAGGCCGTAGCGGCCACCCACCAGCCGCGGCATGGCCGGAATCATCCCGGCGGTAAGGCCTTCGGCCAGGATGGTCAGCACCTCCTGGTAGAGCGGTTCGCCCGCGGAGCCCGGCTCCTTGGTGCGGTCTAGCACCGCCAGCGAGCGGGCACTCTTCGGCAGAGCGGCGAAGAAGTGCTCCGGCGAGAAGGGCCGGAACAAGCGCACCTTGAGCACGCCAACCTTTTCGCCCCGGGCCACCAGGTAGTCCACCGTCTCTTCCACCACATCGCAGCCGGAGCCCATCAGGATGATGACGCGCTCGGCATCCGGGGCGCCGGAGTAGTCGTAGAGCTTGTACTGGCGGCCGGTGAGCGTGGCGAACTTGTCCATCGCGTTCTGCACGATGGTGGGCACTGCATCGTAGTAGGGGTTCACCGTCTCGCGCGCCTGGAAGTAAACGTCCGGGTTCTGCGCGGTGCCGCGCAGAACGGGACGATCCGGCGAGAGCGAGCGGTTGCGGTGGGCGGCGATGAACTCGGCGGGCAGCATGGCCCGCATGTCATCCATCGTCAGCTGCTCCACCTTGGCCACCTCGTGCGAGGTGCGGAATCCATCGAAGAAGTGAACAAACGGCACGCGCGATTCCAAGGTCGCGGCCTGCGCAATCAGCGCCGTGTCCATCACCTCCTGCACGTTGTTGCTGGCCAACAGAGCCCAGCCCGTCTGGCGCACGGCCATCACGTCCTGGTGGTCGCCAAAAATGGACAGACCCTGCGCGGCCACGGCGCGGGCGGCCACGTGGATGACGCACGAGGTCAGCTCGCCGGCGATCTTGTACATGTTGGGGATCATCAGCAGAAGACCCTGCGAGCTGGTGAAGGTGGTACCAAGGCTGCCGGCCTGTAGGGCTCCGTGCAATGCCGCCACGGCTCCGCCCTCGCTCTGCATCTCCATCACCTGCGGCACCGAGCCCCAGATGTTGGGTTGGCCCTCACTGGACCACTGATCGCTGAACTCGCCCATCGGCGAGCTCGGAGTGATCGGGTAAATCGCAATGACTTCGTTGGTTTTGTGCGCGACGAATGCGGCGGCTTCGTTGCCGTCCACCGTCACCTTGATACGATTCATGAACCGGTCCTCCAGAGTTGACTGCCCCAATGCCAAACCTGCCCCAGGATGAACACCCTATGAAAGATCACCGCCCGGCCCCGTCAGGCAGTCCTCAATTCCCCTGGCAGCCATTGATTTCAGGTGCCGAAGCATCGCGGGCGATTTTTTCCATCAGCCATTGCACTACGATATGAACAAATTGACTGTGATTTAACTCACAATCCGGGGTGAGACTTTATCGGTTTGCGGCGGCGGAGGGCTTTCACCGGAATGGGATACCCTCGGATTCAGTTACAATCAGGGCGTGACGGCGCGGCGGCGCAACCATCCGCTGCCCGGGCAGCGACCTAGAACCCCTGGGGATATCCTTTTGCTGACTCATTTCGCGACAATTCTCGCGCTCGCCCCCCGGCCCAGTCCGGTGGTGCAGTTCCTGCAGAAGCAGACCAATCCGGCCTTCAAGGGGCTGTACCAGCTCAACGGCTTTGACCTGGCGCTGCTGATTCCCTACTTCATTGTGCTCATCATCCTGGCCAGCTACGGCTTCCACCGCTACCAGCTCGTCTGGATGTACTACAAGTACCGGAAGAATAAGACCACCACGCCGAAGCAGCACTTTGCCGAGCTGCCCAGGGTCACCATCCAACTGCCTATTTTCAACGAGCAGTTCGTGGTGGAGCGCCTGGTGGAGTCCATCTGCAGCCTGGAGTATCCCCGCGACCGCCTGGACATCCAGCTGCTGGACGATTCCACCGATGAGACCGTCAAAGTGGCCGCCGAGGTGGTGGAGCGATATCGCGCCAAGGGTCATGACATCGTCCACATCCACCGCACCGACCGCAGCGGCTTCAAGGCCGGCGCCCTGGAGCACGGACTGAAGAGTGCCAAGGGCGAATTCGTGGCCATCTTCGACGCCGACTTCACCCCGCCCGCCGACTGGATCATGCGGGTCATCCACCACTTTGCCGAGCCCGGCATCGGCATGGTGCAGACGCGCTGGACGCACATCAACCGCCATTACTCGTTCCTCACCGAGGTCGAGGCCATTCTGCTGGACGGCCATTTCATCCTCGAGCATGGCGGCCGCTCGCGCGCCGGAGTCTTCTTCAACTTCAACGGCACGGCCGGAATGTGGCGCATCAAGGCCATTGAAGAGGCCGGTGGATGGCAGCACGACACCCTGACCGAGGACACCGACCTCAGCTACCGCTGCCAGTTGAAGGGCTGGAAGTTCCTCTACCTGCAGGACGTGGAGTGCCCGGCCGAGCTGCCGATTGAGATGACGGCCTTCAAGACGCAGCAGGTGCGCTGGGCCAAGGGACTGATCCAGTGCTCCATCAAGGATCTGCCGCAGGTCATGCGCTCCAACGTCAGCCTGCATGAAAAGATCGAGGCCTGGTACCACCTGACGGCCAACCTGAGCTATCCGCTGATGATCATGCTCAGCGTGCTGCTGTTGCCGGCCATGGTCATCCGCTTCTACCAGGGCTGGTTCCAGATGATGTACATAGACGTGCCGCTGTTTCTGGCCTCCACCTTCAGCATCTCCAGCTTTTACCTGGTTTCGCAGAAGGAACTCTTCCCCACGCGCTGGTGGCGGACGTTCTTTTACCTGCCATTCCTGATGGCCTTGGGCATCGGGCTGACCATCACCAACTCCAAAGGTGTGATTGAGGCGCTGGTGGGCAAACAGACGGCCTTTGCCCGCACTCCCAAGTACAGCGTGCAGACCAAGGGCGAAAAGGGCGCCGCCGCCAAGGCAGCCAAGAAGTACCGCAAGCGGCTGGGCCTCATCCCGTGGATTGAGCTGGCCGTGGGCACCTACTTCGCCAGCACCGTCTGGTACGCCATCGCCAATGAGAACTACATCACGGTTCCCTTCCTCATCCTGTTTGTGTACGGATACTGGTACACCGGGCTGATGAGCCTGCTGCAGGGCCGCTTCGACTTCTTCGGCGGCATCCGGCGCAGCAACGAGGAAGAACACATCAAGCCCTTCCCGGTGGGAGTCTAGCCGCCACCCGGAGCGGCTGGCCTCACCCGGGAGCCGGGTTTATACTCGGCTCCATGAAGATGAACCGGACACTCCCGTCCCTCCTGCTCGCATTCTTGCTCTTCGCTCTCACGGCACCGCTCATGGCGCTGGACCGCCAGCCCGGTGCCGACTATCGCGCCCGGCGCGTCGCGCTCTCCAGGGCGGTGGGCAGCGGCGTGGTCGTGATCTTCGGCGGAGTGGAAGAGGAGGGTCCCAACGCTCTCTACGGCTATCGCCAGGACAATGATTTCTTCTACCTCTCCGGCTGGGCGGAGCCCGGCGCGGCGCTGCTGATTGCGCCCGAAGTGCCCGCCACCGATGATGCTCCGGCGCGCCCCTACAGCGAGGTTTTGTTCCTGCCGGCGCACAACCGCACGCAGGAGCGGTGGACCGGACCGAAGCTGGCCGCGGGCGACGCCAGGGCCACGGAAATCACCGGCTTTGACCGCGTGGCCTCGCTCGACCAGATGCACGAGGTAATTGCCGCCGTGGTTCCGGCGCGCGCGCTGGTGTATACGGCCGTGCAGCCCTCGCCGCAGACGACGCCATCCTCGGTGCCCATGCAGTGGCTGGCGCGGGCCAACGCCTTCGGCTTCGCTCACTACGAGGACGTGAGCGGCTTTGTGGCCGAGCTGCGCAAGCACAAGGATGCGGGCGAGATCGAACGCATCCGCCATGCCACCAATGCCAGCATCGCCGCCCACCGCGACGCCATGAAGGCCATGCATCCCGGCCTCTACGAGTACCAGATTGCTGCATTGATGCAGTACCGGCACATGGATGCCGGCTGCGAGCGTGAAGCCTATTCGCCCATCGTCGGCTCAGGACCGAATTCCACCGTGCTGCATTACGAGGCGAACTCGCGCAAGATCGAAGATGGCGACCTGGTGGTGATGGACGTGGCCGGTGAGTACGCAATGTACGCCAGCGACATTACGCGCACGCTGCCCGCCAACGGCCATTACAGCCCTCGCCAGCGGGAGATTTACAACATCGTGCTGGGCGCGCAGCAGGCGGCAATGAAGGCCGTCCAGCCCGGCACCACCGTGCTCACCGGCCGCTCGCCGGAGTCGCTCTACAAGGTGGCCTACGACTACATCAACACGCATGGCAAGGACCTGCACGGCCAGCCCCTGGGCCAGTACTTCATCCACGGGCTGGGCCACCGCGTCGGGCTGGAAGTTCACGACGTGGGCTCGGGGCCGGTGGACAAGGGCGACGTCTTCACCATCGAGCCGGGAATCTACATTCCGGAGGAAAAGATCGGGGTGCGGATTGAGGACATCGTGATGATTGACGAGAGCGGTAAGCTGGTGAATCTAACGGCGGATCTGCCCCACACTGCGGAAGATGTCGAGGCCGCGATGCACAGGTAAAGGACTGCATCACACGGTCCAGTCTGGTATGCTAGATGCTTGTGATGATCAAGGTTCTGTTCGCGGTAACCGTGCTTTCGCTGGCAGCACTCGTTTGGGTGGCAGGCGCGGTCGCATTACGCGTACGGAAGCACATGAAAGAGCGCCGGGTGCATCCGGAGGGCGCGCCAGCTGAGGCCCACCCGAAGACGGAAGCTACCCCGCAGTAAGGCGGTCTGCGCCGGGCGACAGCTACCCCGGCCTCCACCAGCACATCTGCAGCTTGCCGCCGCGCCGGATACTCCGTGCGACGGTTGGGACTGCAATTTTAAATGGGGGACCATCCAGGTCCCGGAAAAAGGGTTATGAGCAAGACGGCAGAAGACACGATCGAGATCAAAATCGCGCACAGTCCGGACTCGGATGATGCGTTCATGTTCTACGGGTTGGCCACAAACAAGGTTCGCGTGCCGGGGATGAAGTTTACCCACGTGCTGTGCGACATTGAGACCCTGAACCACAAGGCGATGACCGAGGCTTTCTTCGATGTGACGGCCATCAGCTTCCACGCCTACCCGTACGTGCAGCACAACTATGCGTTGATGCCGAGCGGCGGCAGCGTGGGCGATGGCTATGGTCCGATGATCGTCGCCGCCAAGCCCCTGTCGCTGGACGATGTGAAGAAGGTCAAAATCGCCATTCCGGGCACGCTGACCACGGCGACCCTGGCGCTGCGCCTCTTCGCTCCCAACGTGGAGACCGAGGTCGTGGAGTTCGACAAGATCATCCCGGCCGTGCTCGATGGCCGCTTTGACGCCGGCCTCATCATTCACGAAGGCCAGCTCACCTACGACAAGAGCGGCCTGCACCGCATTCTGGACCTCGGCAAGTGGTGGCGCGACCTGACCGGCCTGCCGCTGCCCCTGGGCGCCAACGCCATCCGCAAAACCCTCGGGCCGGAAGTCATCGCCAAGGTCTGCAAGGCCCTGCGCGACAGCATCCAGCACGCCCTTGACCACCGCGAGGAAGCGCTCGAGTACGCCATGCAGTTTGCCCGCGATCTGGACACGCGCGACGCCGACAAGTTCGTGGGCATGTACGTGAACGAGCGCACCCTGGATTACGGCGACGACGGCCGCCTGGCCGTGGCCAAGCTGCTCGAAATGGGCCACGAAAAAGGCATCATCCCGCAGACGATCCACCTGGAGTGGGTGAGCGAGACGGCCAGCCTGAACAAGCTGTAAGCACGGGTTTCAAGGTTTCAAGGTTTTAAGGTTCCAAAGCAACAAAGCTCTGTGCAACGGAAAGCCCCGCCCTCGCGGGGCTTTCTGCTGCGCGCCTGATTCCCGCAGCTCTCTGCACTGTCTTCCACCTGCGCCTCGGTTACACTGGTGAAGCCATGCCCACTGAGACCTACAAGTCACCGCGCCAAACGCTGATGATTGACGCCGACGACACCTTGTGGGAGAACAACATCTACTTTGAGCGTGCCATCGCCGAGTTCATCAGCTTTCTCAACCACCGCCAGTACACTCCGGCCGAGGTTCGCCAGAAGCTGAACCAGGTGGAGCACGCCAACATTCAGAAGCTGGGCTACGGCCTGCATAGCTTCACCGCCGCGCTGGTGGCCACCTTCGAGCACCTCAGCGTGGAACCTGTGACGCCCGCGCTGCATGAGGCCATCCACGGCATCGCACGCACCATCGCCGAGCAGCCCATCGAGCTGCTCAGGCACGTCGGCCCCACGCTCAAGGAGTTGCACCAGCGCCATCGCCTGCTGCTGGTGACCAAGGGCAACGTGGCGGAGCAGACCGGCAAGGTGGAGCGCAGCGGGCTGAAGGATTTCTTCGAAGCCGTCGAAGTGGTTGCCGAGAAAAACCGCGAGAGCTACGAAGGCATCGTCGCCCGTTATGGGCTGGATCGGGCAACGGCATGGATGGTCGGCAACAGTCCAAAGTCTGACATCAACCCCGCCATCGCCGCCGGGCTCAACGCCGTGTTTATTCCCCACGCCGACACCTGGGTGCTGGAGCAAGCCGAGATATGCACGGCCCCGCCCGCCCAGAATTTGTTGACCGTGGAGCGCTTTGGTCTGCTGACCGAGATCTTCTAGCACTCCTGCCCTGCTCCAAACCTTCCCCTTTGATTGCCCCGCGTAACTTTTCCCCGCCCCGGGGTTTCTACCAGTGGATATCATCCGTGTATCCGTGCCCGGGAGAATCGAATGACCTGTAAGAAACCGCTGCTGTTTGCGTTGACCCTGGCCCTGGCGTTGCCGCCGACCCATGCGCTGGCCTCTCCGCACAAAGAGAAGAAGCCCAAGGCTCCGCCCGCCGCTCAGCAGCCCATGGACGAGCGTGAGCGCGCCGAGCATGCGCTGAACCGCCTGACCTTTGGCGCGCGCCCCGGCGACGTGGATCGCGTGCTCAGCATCGGCGTGGATCAGTGGATCGCCCAGCAGATGCAGCCGGAAAAGATTGACGACCGTGCGCTGGACGCGCGCCTGGCCCCTTATCGCACCTTACGCATGAGTTCGGCGGAGATGGTGCAGAACTTTCCTCCCCGACCAGTTGCTGCGGGCGGTGGCCGATGGCAAAAAGCCCATGCCCAAGGATGCGCAACTCAAAGCGGTTTACACCAGCGGCATCGCGCGGCTGAACCAGAAGGCCTCCGCCAGCGTCCGGATGCGGCGCCAGGTAGCGAGCTGGGCGGGTGCCTGCGACTCCTCCGCGTACCAACCCGCGAGCTCACGCAGCGCTCCCGCGTCATCCGATGTTCGCGCGTAGGCCTCGAGATCCTCCTCGGCCTCCGCGCGGTGGCCAAGGGCCCAGCGCGCCTCCGCGCGACCTGCACGCGCCGAGGAGAGCGCGG
>CAVRDQ010000051.1:0-10425 GCA_963719655.1 uncultured Acidobacteriota bacterium
TCATCTCGGGTCTTCGCTTCCTGGACTTATTCTTGTGCCGCCCGGCCAGCAGGACCGGCGAAGCGGACGGACGGACTAATTAAAAGTTGCGCAACTGCTCGCAGTATCCTTCGTAGTTGCGGCGCAGCTCAAGGAGCGAATCGCCGCCAAACTTTTCCAGCACGCTGGCCGCCAGCGTCAGGGCCACCATGGCCTCGCCCACCACTCCGGCGGCGGGCACGGCACAAACGTCGCTGCGCTCGTAGGCGGCCTTCACCGGCTCGCGGGTGGTGAAATCCACCGAGGCCAGCGGACGGCGCAGGGTCGAAATGGGCTTCAGATGCCCGCGCACCACCACGTCGCTGCCATTGCTGATGCCGCCTTCAAGGCCGCCCGCGTGATTGCCCGCGCGGGTGAACTTCGTAAACTTCGATGCCAGCGCGGCGGTCTCTTCCGCGGTGCGCGCGTAGCCGATCTCATCCTGCGCCGCGGTGCCGAAACTGGACGCGCCCAGCACTCCGTCGCCAATCTCCACGGCCTTGACGGCCTGTATGCTCATGACGGCCTGCGCCAGTCGTCCGTCCAAACGTTCATCCCAGTTGGCGTAGGTGCCCAGCCCGGGAGGCACGTTGCGTGCGACGACCTCAAAGATTCCGCCGACGGTGTCACCGGTGCGCAGCACGGCGTCCACCTCAGACTTCATGCGCTGTTCGCTCTCCTCATCGGCACAGTTGAGCAGAACTTCTTCGCGCGCGGCCAGGGCTTGCAGCTCGGCAAAGCTGACGCTGCGCGACAAACGCTCATGGCCGACCTGCACCACGTGGCTGAGGACTTCGATATCGAGCGTGGCGAGCAACTGCTTGGCCACCGCTCCGGCGGCGACCCGCGCCGTGGTTTCCCGGGCGCTGGCCCGTTCCAGAATGTAACGCGCCTCCGGCAGGTTGTATTTCAGGGCTCCGGCCAAATCGGCGTGACCGGGGCGCGGAGAATTCACCGGCTTGTGCTTTTCCGCGTCACCCTGGCCGACGGGAAGCGACTCGCTCCAGTTCTGCCAGTCGCGATTTTCCAGCAGCATGGCGATGGGTGAGCCAATGGTGAGTCCGTGGCGCACGCCGCTGAGGATGCGGGCGTGGTCGCGCTCGATCTTCATGCGGCCGCCGCGGCCATAGCCCTGCTGGCGCCGCCACAACTCGCGGTCAATCGTCGCCTCCGCGACCGGCACACCGGCCGGCAGGCCAGAGACGTTGGCAATCAGGGCTTCGCCGTGCGACTCGCCGGCGGTAAAAAATCGCAGCATGTTTCGATTGTAACGGAAGCCAACCCTTGTGTTAACCGTAGATGTGTTAACCGCGGATTAGCCCTCCGTGGGGAGCTTTTCCGCCTCGACGGCTTCGGCCGTGTCAGCGGCCTGACGCAGAAACTTTTCCGTATTCAGCAGCGGCCGGCCCAGCGCCGGGTTGTAGGCCGTCCAGGGAGTTTCCAGTTCGGCATCGCGCTCAAACTGGCCGCGCATGGCCTCCATTTTGCTGTCCATGTCGTCCAGGTAGTGCAGCATCAGCGCCTCGGGGAACATGGGCAGCTTGGGCGAGCCGAAGTCGTACTGGCCGTGATGGCTGATGATGAGGTGCTCGACCAGCAGCTTGAGCTTGGGCGGGAAGCCGGGAATCTGCGCCAGCTTGGAGTGCAGCATTTCGAGGTCAATGATGATGTGGCCGAGGAGCTGGCCCTCGTCGGTGTATCCGAAGCTGCGCGCGTAGCTGAGCTCGCGCACCTTGCCGATGTCGTGCAGAAAGGCTCCGGTCAGCAGCAGGTCGCGGTTGATGAAGGCGTAGTTGCGCGCCGCCAGGTCACAGATCCGGAAGAGCGAGCAGACGTGGTCCAGCAGTCCGCCGATGAAGGCGTGGTGCATGGTCTTGGCCGCCGGAGCGTTGCGGTAGGCGCGTTCGATCTCCGCGTCGGCCATAAAGAGCTCGAGCAACTGGCGCAGGTGGGCATCCTTCATGCTGGCCACAAAGACCGTGAGCTCCTGCCACAGCTCGTCCACGTTGCGCGTGGTCTTGGGCAGGTAGTCGCCAAAGTCAATCTCGTCCTCGTCCATTTTGCGGACCTTGTGGAGGGTGAGCTGCCAGCGCTGGTTATAGCGGTTGATGAGCCCCTTGATCTTGATGATGTCATCCTGCTCGAAGCTGTTGGTGCACTCCTCGACGTTGTCCCACATCTTGGCCTGGATGGTGCCGGTGCGGTCCATCAGGGTGAGGTCGAGATAGGGCTCGCCGCTTTTCTTGCTCTTGGTCTGCTTGCTGGCGACGACGAAGCTGGTGGTGACGACCTTGTTTTCCTGCTGCGCCGCGTCGCGGATGTAAAACTCTTTCATAGAATGGCACCGTGATTTCCGGCGCGGACCGTTTGCAGTGCGCGCCATGGAACGGTCTATGGTATCGCGGATTGCGCAGGAGGGCGACGTTGGAAGCGGTGGCGGACGAGAAAAAAGGCTCAGCCCTTGTCGCGCGGCAGGCGCAGGGTGACCGTTGCGCCGCGGCCCTCGCCCTCGCTGAAGGCGTAGGCTCGTCCGCCGTGGCGGCGGGCAATGCCGTAGACGATGAAGAGTCCGAGGCCGGTGCCCTTGATGCGCTGGCGCAGCCGCTCGTTGACGCGGTAGAAGCGGCGGAAGATGCGCTTCAGCTCGCCGCGCGGAATGCCCTGGCCCTGGTCAATGACCCTGACCAGGATGTCCTCGCCCTCTTCCACCAGCTCGACGAGAATCTCCTTATGGCCGGGAGAATACTTGATGGCGTTATCCAGAAGGTTGCTGACGGCCGAACGCAGCTCCTCCCCGTCGCCCAGCACGAATGGCGGGCGCAGCGCGATCTCGCTGACGCGGATATTCTGCTCGCCCAGGCGGTGACGGGTGCGGGCCAGCGCCGCGGATTCGCGCACCAGCTCACTCATGTCCACACGCTGGAAGTTGGCGCGGCCCTTCTGTCCCAGGTGCCCGGCGCGCAGAACCTCCTCCACGGTGTGGGTCAGGCGTTCGACGTCGGCCAGCATGGTCTGATAAAAGCGCTGGCGCTGCTCGCTGTTCAGCTCGCGCTGCTGCAGGGTCTCCAGGTAGAGGCGGATGCTGGCGATGGGCGTCTTCAGCTCGTGGGTGACGGCGTTGATGAAGCTGTCGTGCTGCTCGTTGCGGCGCATCTCCCGCACCAGGAAGATGGTGTTCAAGGTGACTCCGGCGATGACGATGCCGAAGAGGATGATGCCCAGCACCACCATGCCGACCTCGCGCCAGCGGATGAGCCAGGTAATGTTCAGGGCCAGCGCCAGCGCCACCGAGAGCGAGCCGACGACGATGACAAACGCGATGGCCTTGTTGCGTGAGATGGGCATGTGAGCTTCGTCCGCTCCCGGAGGATGAAGACATGGTAGTGAGGTGGGGGCTGAAGGTAAAGCCCCAGCGCCAGCGGCTGGCAGCGCTGCAAGCGCGTTACCCACCACCGCACCCGCCCTTGCGTCTGCGACTGGCAGCGCTGCAAGCGCGTTACCCACCAGCGCACCCGCCCTTGCGCCAGCGGCGGGCAGCAGCGCTCTGTCGCTGCGTTACCCCATCGCAGGCGCCTGCGGGGCAAATCCCGCAATACTTGATGACGATATTGCATAAAGGAAATGTCATTGCGACCGAAGCGCCGCAGGCGCGTAGTGGAGCGACCTTTTGTTTTCTTCTCTTCCGGAAACAAAGGGTGGTTCGACTCCGCGCCCAAGCAGAGGGCGCTGCGCTCACCATGACATTTCGTAAGTTTGAGCTTTCCCCAGGTTTTCAGCCGTCTGCCGCGGGGCAAATTCCGCGCAAGAGAAAGCCCCGGCCATATGAGCCGGGGCGAAGTAAAAGCGTGATTGCTGCCGGTCAGTTGCCGGCGGCAATCAGTTCGGGTTGCATCTCAGGCTCGGTGGCGGCCACGGCGGGCTGCGCCGGGGATGGCACCGCAGGCTGGGGCACGGGCTGGCCGATCTCGCGGATGCGGCTGTCGGCCCTCGGCAGCTTGATGTTCTTCACCAATCCGATGGAGCGCAGCCCCTGGATGACGTACCAGTTGGTGTCCACCTCCCACCAGCGCAGTCCGTGGCGGGCGCTGCTGGGGTGGGCGTGGTGATTGTTGTGCCAGCCCTCGCCCCAGGTGACCAGCGCGATCCAGAAGTTGTTGGTGGAATCGTCGCCGGTGGCCCAGCGCTGCGTTCCCCACAGGTGTGTGGCGGAGTTCACCAGCCAGGTGCCATGCAATCCCACGACGGTGCGCAGGAAGACGGCCCAGAGCGTCACCTTCCAGCCGAAGGCGGCCAGGATGGCCACTCCCACCACCACCTGGGTGATCCAGTGATAACGGCTGAGCCAGAGGTAGAAACGGTCGCGGCGCAGGTCCGGCACATAGGGGGCGAGCTTCTCAGTGGTGCCGTGCAAGGCCTCGCCGGTCAGGATCCATCCCATGTGCGACCACCATTTGCCGTCGCGCGGAGAGTGCGGATCGCCGGGCCGGTCGGTGAGTTGATGGTGGATGCGATGCACGCCCACCCAGAAGATCGGTCCGCCCTCCAGGGCCAGGGTGCCGCAGACGGTGAGGAAGTATTCCAGCCACTTGGGCGAGGTGAAGCCGCGATGCGTCAGCAGGCGGTGGTATCCAATGCCGATGCCGAGCGAGGTGGAGACCCACCACAGGAAGACGGCCAGGCCAAGTCCCTTCCAGGTGAAGTTGAAGAGAGCCACCACGGCCAGCACGTGATAAATGACCATGACAATGGTGGTCAGCCAGTTGATGCCGCCGCGGTCCGGGGCCGTTGCGCTGGGAAGCGTCTGTTGGTTTGCCATCTGTAACTGCAAAACTGCACCATCCTTTTCGCGATCGTCGCGGTGCCTGGGGGCAGGCCGCAGATGCAATCGCGCCACTGATACCGATAAGATAGCGGCCATTGGTCAAAGGATTTGTAAGAGTTTTGTATTGAACGGTTTGTAAGACTTTTGTAAATCCGCAAGGGGTAGATTCTTGGCGGGTGTTTGCGCCTGTGGCGCGCATGTTTTCCGGAAAGAAAACCACCCACTGGGGGAGTGGCCGGATTGGAGTCCGGAGTGGCCGGGCAACTGGCGCGGAGTGAATGCGGGGTGAATGCAAAGATATGTTACGTTTGCTGGCGAATTTGGCCGTCTGTCAACGCCCTCGCGCGGGATGCGTCTATCTTTGGGTGACGGGATTTTGGGTGACGGGCTTTGGGGTTGCTAGACGGGACTCGGCGAGAGGCCCAGGTTCGTAATCCCCAGGCTCAAGAATGTTGGCAGGCATGGTGTATCCCTGCCGGGAGGTTTGCAATGAAAGTAGCGAAAATCGCATTGCTGGCGTTGGTCATTTGCGGAGTGATGACCGCACTCGTCCTGGCGCAGGATGGCCCACCCGCCGGGCAGATGGGGCAGGGCGGTGGGCCGCGCGGCGGCGGCCAACGCGGCGTCGGCGGAGAGATCACGGCCATCGAGGGCCAGGTGATTACCCTGCACACCTTCCGCGGAGAGACGGCCCAGGTGCGCGTGACCGGTGAGACCGAGTTCCGGCGCGAGGGCGCGGCGGCGACGTTCGCCGACTTCAAGGTGGGAGAGCGCGTTATGGTCTTGGGCTCCCGGGGCGAGGACGGCGTGTGGGTGGCGCGCGGCGTCGGACAGCGCAGCGGTGGCCAGCGCAGCGGTGCTCCGGGCGGTGGGCCAGGAGGCCAGCGCGGCCAGGGCGCTGCGTTGGGAGAAGGTCAGGGGCAGGGACAAGGACAGGGACAGGGGCAGGGGATGGGCCGCCCGCAGATGCGGCCCGAGGACAACGGCAAGCTCTTCATCGCCGGCGTGGTGACGAAGATCGAAGGCGCGGCCATCACGGTGAAGAAGCCCGACGGCGCGACGCAGACGATTGAAGCCGACGAGGAGACCAGCTTCCGCAATCCCCGCCGCGAGGGCATCACCTTGGCGGACATCAAGGTGGGCGACACGGTGCGCGGGCCGGGCGCGATGAAAGATGGCGTTTTTGTGCCGCGCCTGTTGACCGCAGGAGCCCTGGCGGCGCGCGGTGCCGGACAGGGTGGCGCGCCTGGGGCTATGTCTGGGACTACAGCAGATGCCGCGCCGGGGGCTGTCCAACAGAGTGACGCGACGCCGCAGGCAGCACCAGCGGCGGGCGGCAACCCTCCGCAGTAACGGCATCGTCACATGCTTAGCGCATCATGTGTGTTGTGCGCGTACGTGTCGCCGGTGCATGTGTCTTGCATGAACGCTTTGTGTGTGAACCTGCCTGGCATGAAGGAACGCGCAGTGGAGAGCTGACGGATGCTGTCGCCGTTGCAAATTCGGGGAGCGGTGTTGACGGCCGCGCTGGCATTGTTGGTGGTGACCTGTTTCGCGCAGGCCTCCGCGCCTGCTGCGGGCAGCCAAGCGCCTGCGGCGTTACCCCAAACCGCAACCCCAGCGCCAGCAACTCCGGCAGCTGCCTTACCCCAAACCGCAACCCCGGCGCCAGCAACTCCGGCAGCAGCGTTACCCCAAACTGAGCCATCGGCGTTATCCCAAACCCCGGCGGCTCAAGCTCCGGCGGCTCCTGCTCAGGCTCCCTCCTTCGTCATTCACGGCGTGATCAAGTCCGGCGGAGTTCCGCTGCCCGGCGTCAGCGTAACGGCCGCGCACTCGCTTACCGGGCGCAAGGTTTTGAGCAGCACAGACCTCAACGGCAACTATCGTCTTGAGCTGCCCGGGCGCGGACGCTGGGTGTTGCGCGTGGAGTTGACGGCCTTTGCCATGCAGACCGCAGAGGTCACGTTGCTTCCGGCGCAGCCTGAGGCCACAAAGGATTTCGACCTGCTGCTGCTCTCCCGCGCACCGAAGCCCGCCGCTGCGGAGGGCGAGTTGGCCGAGGCGGCACCGGCCCGGCAGCCAGTCACGGCCCGCACGGGCAATTCGCGCGGCGCGCAGAGGCTGACGGTAAATGGCGATGACACCGCGCTGGCTCTGAGTGCCGGCGGCGGAGATGCGGACCTGAGCGGCGGAAGCGGCCTGGCCGGCAGCGCCGACGCCACCAACGATTCGGTTGCGGTCAGCGGACGCATGGGCAGCGCGCAGGACCTGGGTGTCTCCAACATGGACGATCTGCGCGACCGCATTCAGGAGATGCGCTCACGCGGCCAGCTGGGCGGCGGAGATTTCGGTCCCGGTGGCGGCGGATTTGGCGGTCCCGCTGGCGGCGGAGGCTTTGGTGGAATGCGTCTGCGTGCGGGCTCACTGAACCGCCTGCACGGCACCTTCTACGAGCAGGCCAGCAACTCTGTGTTCGACGCCGCGCCCTACTCGCTGAGCGGCCCTTCGGAGAAGCCTCCTTATGGCAGCAATCACTTTGGCGCCTCCATTGGGGGCACGCTGAAGATTCCGCACGTGTATGACGATGGCGGCAAGACGTTTTTCTTCCTCAACTATTCCGGCATACGCAGCACCACGCCCTACGATGTGTTTTCGCACGTGCCGACCATGGCCGAGCGCGGCGGTGACTTCACGGCCAGCACATTGAGCGATGGCACACCGGTCACGCTCTACGATCCTTCGAATCCCGGCAACCTGCTTGGCGACGGGCATCACGTCACGGCCATCAGCGCGCAGGCGCTGGCCTTGCTCAATTACATTCCGCAGCCCAACGTCACCAACGACCCGAAGAAGAACTATCACTTCAGCTCGGCGGCGGAGAGCGACCAGGACATCTTCAGTCTGCGGCTGACCCACAACTTCGGCGCCGTGCCGCAGCGCGGCCAGCAGGGCGGCGGAGCAGGTCGCGGCGGCGGCAACAGCAGCGGACGTCCGCGCAACAATCTCAACTTCGGCATCAACTACCAGCGCAATGAGTCGCAGAGCCTGACGCCGTTTCCTTCCGCCGCCGGCACGACGCACACCAACGGCTACAACGCCAACCTGGGATGGGCCGTGGCCAAGGGCAAGCTGAGCAATCAACTGCGCTTTACCTGGAATCGCGGGCGCGCCCACAGCGACGGCCTGTATGGCTACAACGCGCGCGGCGTGAACCCGGCAGCCGTGGCGGGCATCGGCTATCCCGGCAGCCAGATGAGCGACCCGGCCAACTACGGCCTGCCCACGCTCAGCTTTACCGACTACGCGAACCTGACGGACACCGCGCCCAGCAGCCGCGACTCGCAGACCTTCACCCTCAGCGAGAACTTTGGATGGGTACGCGGCAAGCATCACATGCACTACGGCGGAGACTTCCGCTGGATCAACAACCGCTATTACGCCAGCACGAATCCGCGCGGAGCGTTTACGTTTACCGGCTCCTCCACGGCAAATTACGTTGGCGGCGCGGCGGTCACCGGGACGGGCTACGACCTGGCGGACTTTCTGCTGGGCTACGCGCAGGCCACAGCACTGGCTTACTCCAGCGTGCACGACCGCTTCCTGGGAACCAGCTACGATCTGTTTGCCATGGACGACTATCGTGCCAAGGCAAACCTGACATTCAACTACGGCCTGCGATACGAGTTTGTCTCGCCATTCCACGAGGCGGACAACCAGTTGGCGAATCTCGACGCGGGCTTTGATGGCAAGCAGTTCATCGGCGCCCAGCCGGTTGCCCCCGGCGCTACCGGCCCCTATCACGGAGAGTATCCGCGGGCGCTGGTGCGGGCCGACCACTTGAACTTTGCGCCGCGCATCGGCCTGGCCTGGAAGCCCAAAGGGAACAAGACCGTGGTGCGCGCCGGGTACGGAATCAATTACAACCTGGGCCAGTACGGCAGCATTGTGCAGAACCTGGCCGCGCAGCCGCCGTTTTCATTTACAGAAACCAACGCCGCGCCGGCCACCGGGCCAAGCCCGTTCACCATGGCCAGCGGATTTCCCACCACCACGGCGACCAGCAACAACTATGGAGTGGATCCCAACTATCGCGTGGCCTACGTGCAGTTGTGGAACCTCAACGTGCAGCGCGAACTCAGCTCCACCGTGTTGTTGAACGTGGGCTACACGGGCAGCAAGGGCACAGCCCTGGACATGCTGCGAGCGCCGAATCGCGGACCCGACGGCATCCTCATTCCGAGCATCGAATCCTTTACATGGGAGACCTCGCAGGGTTCTAGCATTCTGCACGCGGGCTCCGTAAGGCTGCGCAAGCGCATGGCGCGCGGCTTCAGCGCCGGTGGAACCTACACGTACTCGAAGTCCATTGATAACGCCGGCTCCATTGGCGGAGGCGCGCAGGTGGTGGCGCAGGATGACACCAACCTCAAGGCCGAGCGTGGCCTCAGCAGCTTTGACCAGCGCCACAAGTTGAGCGCCGACGGCATGTGGGAGCTGCCCTGGGGCGAAGGACGGCGGTGGATGACGCGTCCCGGCGCGGCGCGCACCGCCTTTGGCGACTGGATGGTGCAGACCACGATCACCGTGGCCAGCGGCACGCCCTACACGGCTCGCGTGGTGGGCAGTTACAGCGACGTGGCCGGAGGCGTGAACGGCAGCCTGCGCGCCAACTACAACGGCGAGGGAATCCAGCTTGGCGACCGCAGCTGGCAGCACTGGTTCAACACCTCGGCCTTCACCTCGCCCACGGCAGGCACCTACGGCAACGCGGGACGCAACACCATCATCGGCCCGGGCAGTTGGGTGGCAAACTTCATTCTCAGCAAGAACTTTCCCATCCGCGATGGGCAGAGCGTGGAGCTGCGCGCCGAGGCCGACAACGTCTTCAATCATCCCAACGCCGCGGGCATTGACACGAATCTGACCTCGGCCACCTACGGACAGGTGACCAGCGTGGGCAGCATGCGCAAGATGATTTTGAGCGCGCGGTACCGTTTTTAACGCGACGGGAGAGAACAAGAGTGAAGCTGCACCACACAACGCGCTCCACCGCAATGCTGCAACAGGCATTGGCCCTACTGTTGTGCATGGCGCTCATGGCTCCCGTGGCCCCCGCGCAGGATAGCAACACTGCGCAGGCGCCCGTGCCCCAGAGCGCGACCGGCTTCACCTTCCGAGTGGATAGCGACCTGGTACTGGTGAGCGTGACCGTGCGCGATAAGAGCGGCAGCCTGGTGCGCGGGTTGCAAAAGTCGGACTTCACCGTGCTGGAAGATGGACGGGCGCAGCGCGTGCAGACCTTCGACGTGGAAGACGTGGCCAGCTTCGTTCCGGCGGCGGAAAATACTCCCGCGCCAGCGCAGGCCGAGTTGCAGGGCAGCAAGCCCGCGGCGGTGGCTCCGCTGAAGGCGCTGACGCATGAGAACCTGCGCGACCGCCGCATGATCGTGCTCTTTCTCGATCTCAGCTCGCTCGAATCCGACGACAGCGACCGCGCGGTGGAGAGCGCGCGGCATTACCTGGAGAAGCAGATGCAGCCGGCCGACCTGGTCAGCGTTCATCCTTGATACCAGCAATATGGT
>CAVRDQ010000052.1:0-68782 GCA_963719655.1 uncultured Acidobacteriota bacterium
TTGTTCTGCAGGGTCTCGACTAGATTACGTATTGCTCGATGCCCGGCACCTCGAGCTTGAGCATGACTTTCTTCTCATCCTCATAAATATCGACGGCGGGCACAAAGGCTGCAGTCGACAAGGGGCTGTCGCCGTCGTTGTTCAGGTCTCGGAACAGCGAGTTCAGACGGTTCTGCATGGTTACAACTTCACGAAATGGGTCCCAACGGGTGATTGCCATAATTTTTCCTCCAATATGGGTAGGCGATGATGAGGCGGGGCGGAGCCCCGGCCATTCAATCAACCTGATGAAACTATAGCACAAATGATTCCGTAAAAATATGAGCGTATTACGCGCATATACCTAAAATCTAAGTAAACTGTTTATTTTGAAGTTTTTGGATCGCAGTATTGGGGCTTGGGGAATAGAAAGGAGCGAATTTGCGGTCTCAACTCTTGGGAAGCGGGACTCCCTTCTCAGATCCGCCCGGCCTCTCCCTCCGGGAGGGTTGCGACTCTCTCCGAGCGTATTCAGGGGGGAGCGAGGGAGGGGGTGCTGAGTTCGGTAGGGGACTGCGTTGGCGTGGCTAGTCGAGTGAGCCTGAGGACTGTGATGTCGTCTTCCTGGCCGAAGTCCTGGCGGGCTGCTGCAAGGCTCCGCCGTCAGAGCCCTCGTGCAGCAATCGTGCAATCCGCTCGAAGCCAAAGAGCTGGCCATGAGTGTCCTGGGCTTCGACGACGCCATCCCCGTCATCAGCATCAGGGAGTTCATGTCTCTTTTTCGCGCTTCCAGCGAACCTTCAGCACGTTGGCCTGCTCGTTGACCTCGGCCAGTTCGCGCTCCACCACCTGCATACGTTCGCGGCTGTTGGGATCGGTTTCTTTCTTCAAGGCCTGGCGTTCAATCTCCAGATTGGTGGCGCGGCGCTGCAACTGGTCAATCTCCGTTGGCATGGAGTCAATCTGAATGCGCAAGCTGGCCGCTGCCTCATCAATCAGGTCAATCGCCTTGTCGGGCAAAAAGCGGTCGCTGATGTAGCGATGCGACAAGACGGCAGCCGAGACGATGGCCGAGTCCTTGATGCGCACGCCGTGATGCACTTCGTACTTTTCTTTCAGCCCGCGCAGAATGGCGATCGTGTCTTCCACGTTCGGCTCGCCGACGTAGACGATCTGGAAGCGGCGCTCAAAGGCCGCATCTTTTTCGATGTACTTGCGATACTCGTTCAGCGTGGTGGCGCCAATGGCACGCAGTTCGCCACGAGCGAGAGCAGGCTTCAGCATGTTGCTGGCGTCCATGGCGCCTTCCGCCGCACCGGCGCCCACCAGCGTGTGCAGCTCGTCAATAAAGAGGATGACGCGGCCGTCGCTGTCTTCCACGTTCTTGATCACAGCCTTCAGACGATCCTCGAATTCGCCGCGATACTTCGCTCCAGCCACCAGCGCGCCCAGGTCCAGGGAGACGACACGCTTGTTCTTCAACTGTTCCGGCACGTCGCCGGCGACAATGCGCTGCGCCAGGCCTTCCACGATTGCCGTCTTGCCCACGCCCGGCTCGCCAATCAGCACGGGGTTGTTCTTCGTGCGGCGGGAGAGCACTTGGATCGTGCGGCGAATTTCTTCGTCGCGGCCAATCACGGGATCGAGTTTGCCCCTGCGCGCCAGCTCCGTCAGGTCACGGGCGTAACGCTCCAAGGCCTGGTACTTCGACTCGGGATTCTGATCGGTCACCGTCTGATTGCCGCGCACGGCGGTCAACGCCTTCATCAATGCGTCTTCCGTCACGCCGTTGGCGTTCAACAGCCGGCACGCCGGATCTTTCTTCATGCCCAGCGTGGCCAGCAGCAGATGCTCCGTGCTGACGTACTCATCCTTAAAGTTCTCCGCCGCCTTGAAGGCCGCTTCCAGCAACTCGGTGGTTGTGTCGTTCAGGTGCGGCTGTGCGGCCGCCCGGCCCAGCTTGGGCAGCGCATCAATCTCCTTTTGCGCCTGCGCCAGCAGCGCCGTGGGGTTGGCGCCTGCGCGCTCCAGCACCGGAGCCACGATGCCTTCGCGGTCTTCCAGCAAGGCTGCCAGCAGGTGCAGAGGCACAATCTCACTGTTTGCGCGCTCGCTTGCCACCTCGCCCGCGCGCTGCATTGCCTCCTGCGCCTTCACCGTCAAACGATCCCATCGGATTGCCATAATGCTCACCTCATTCTCTTGCGCCCGGTTGCCCGCGGCGTCCGCGACGCGCAACGATTCTAGTCCTGAAACAAAACAGGGGAGGCGGAAGATCCATCGGATCCACCCCACGCTCCCCAAATCGGTCCAGCGGGTGACAGGATTGCCGGGTCTGACCCGCTCTGCCACCCGTGGCCGATCTACTCTCGACTCCTCCGCTTACTTGGCGGCCAGCTCCGGAGTCACGTTCACCTTGATCTGCTTCGGCTTGGCCTCGGCACGCTTGCCTAGGTGGATGGTCAGAACCCCCTTGGCATAGCCGGCCTTCACGTCCTCGGTGTTCACCGTGTTGGGCAGGGTGAAGGTGCGGGTAAAGCTGCCGTAGCGCCGCTCCACGCGGTGATAGTTCTCTTCCTTGGTCTCGCTCTCCAGTTTGCGTTCACCGCGCACACTGAGCAGGTTGTTCTCCAGGCGGATGTCAATGTCCTTCTCCTCGATGCCCGGAACCTCGACCTTCAGGGTGATGCCCTGCTCGTCCTCGTAGACATCCACCGGCGGAACGAAGCTGCCCGCCGCCAGGGACTCCTGCGGGGTGATCTGTCCGAAGCTGTCGTTCAGATTCGAATTGAAGATGCGGTTCAAGCGATCCTGCAAATTGGCAAGCTCATGAATCGGTTCCCAACGGGTCAATACAGTCATGGTCTTATCCTCCACATTTTTCTTTTCAGATTGCCGGGGGTGGCCTGGGGCTGACTGACCTGTCCTCGCCCCAAACGGCCCCGGACACAATCTCATCACAAACGAAGCATAAAATATGAGTGTAATGCTGTCAAGTACAAATTCAATCCACTTGCCGTAAGGTCGCTTGTTTTTGTAACTCACTTGTTATCAATGAAATAAATTGGTCTCCCCGACGATAACACTCATCTGTTTCATGCCTGTGGCTCCTCCAAGAGCATCTCCGCCACATGAATTCGACCCTGCCATCACTTGGTGGGTAGTCCTCATTTTTGACCGGCGAAGATTGAGCTGTCGCCCATCGTTGCTCTTTGGCTAGGATGGGAGAGTTCGCGGGAGGTTCATCGGTGCGCACGAAGATCGTCAACCTGGAAGAGGGAATGCCGACGGCGGCCCAGGCTCTGCTGCGGCTGGAGCGCGGCCTCTCGCTGGCCCGCCAGGAGCGCGCCGGGCTGGTCAAGCTCATCCACGGGTATGGCTCCACGGGCGTGGGCGGCGTGCTGCGCGAGGAAGTGCAAGCGGAGTTGATGCGCCTGAAGCGCAATGGCCAGATTCGCGGCTATATTCCCGGCGAGGAGTTTCGTGCCTCTAACGCCGAGGCTTGGGCGCTGGTGCAAAGCCATCGCCCACTGCGCGACGACCACGACTTCAACCGCGGCAATCGCGGCATTACCCTGGTGGTGCTGTAGGTGGTGTGAAGTTACCGCGCGGCGACGGCTTTCTGTTTTGCGCCATGGCGCCGGGAAGCGGCTAGATGGTGCTGATCCAGCTCACGACGAATCAGCGTCTTGATATAGGCCTGACGGCTGATGTTTAG
Source organism: uncultured Acidobacteriota bacterium (assembly GCA_963719655.1). Lineage (GTDB taxonomy): Bacteria > Acidobacteriota > Terriglobia > Terriglobales > Acidobacteriaceae > TOLSYN. The sequence goes on from CAVRDQ010000052.1 coordinate 3,698, forward strand.
CTCTTTCACAACCTGATCCAGCTCTTCCAGCATCGCGCCGGCAAAATCCACGTTCACCCTTTGAATCGGTGCCATCATCTTCCCCCGGTTGGTAAAGAAGGCGGAGACATCCTTGCCCTTGTCGGCGAGGCGTGCAATCTGATCGGCAGAGACCGGTTTTTTCAATTTAAGAGTTTTCGTCATATAACCGCTTCTCCTCCGCGGTGGCCTTCCATAAGGTCACCAGGTGGTAGAACTCGCCGTGGCGGTCTTCCCGCACCTCGTAAATCAGTGAGTAGAGCGCGGTGCCGACCCAGCCAATCGCACGCCATTGCTCGGGCAGGTCTGAACGCTGATCCAAGTAATATGGGTGCTCGAAGATCTCCTGCGCTTCTTCAAAGCCGATCCCACGCTTCGGGTTCCTGCGCAGCCGGAGGCTCTTTCGCGGATCGAACTGGAAGCGCATATTGGTATAACTGTTATACCACTGCTGTCAACAGAAGCCATTTCCTCCCGCAAAAACAAAGAGCCGGCCCCCGCGCGGGGAACCGGCTCAAATCCTCAATGCGAAAGACTACTTCTTTTTCGCCGGGGCGATGGCGTCCTTGACGGCCTTGCCAACGTAGAACTTCACGACGGTCTTCGCCGGGATCTTGATGGGCTCGCCGGTCTGCGGATTGCGGCCGATGCGGGCTTTGCGTGCCGACTTCTTCAGACGGCCGAGGCCGGGAAGCACGAACACGTCATTTTTCTTGGTTTCCTTGACGGCCGTTTCCACCAGCGTCGCCAGGAACAGTCCAGCGGTCTTGTTGCTTACTTCCAGCTTCTCCGCCAGAAGGCGGATAAGCGCGGTCTTTGTCAGGCCTGCTGCCATTGGGAAAATCCTCCTTGAAGATCAAGCGACATTCGCTTGAATCCCGGTCATCATACTCCCAGAAAATCGCTGGAGACAAGCGAATTCATCTGTTTTTATGCGGGTTTTTCCACACATCTTCGGGTTTTATCCTGTATTTATCGGTATATGAGCCGTACCCACCCACTCAATACCTTGTGTTTTGCGCCAAATTCGTGAAATTCACTACTATCTATTGTGGCCCGCGCCGCCCGGCCATCGCCTCGCCCGGCTACAATGACGACGGTGGATTTCGCATACCAGAAGAAGGATTCTGTGCCGTAGATGGAACAGATTTTTATCTCGCTCGGCTCCAACCTCGGCGACCGCCTTCGTCATTTACGCCTGGCCGTGCAGGGCCTGCGCGCCTTCACCACGGTGGTGCGCGTCAGCTCCGCCTATGAGAGCGAGCCGGTGGAATACACGGCGCAGCCCTGGTTCCTGAACGCCGTGGTCTGCCTGCACACCAGGCTTGAGCCCGAGGCGTTGCTCGCAGGCCTTTTGGAGCTGGAGCGCCTATTGGGCCGCGACCGCTCCCGCCAGGCCATTCCCAAGGGGCCGCGCGTGTTGGACCTGGACCTCATCGCCTACGGCGAGCGCCGGGTGGATACGCCCACGCTGACCCTGCCGCATCCGGCCTTCGAGCGCCGTCGTTTTGTGTTGCAGCCGCTGGCGGAGATCGCGCCCGCGTGGCGGCATCCTCTGCTGGACGCAACCGCCGCGGAGCTGTTGCGCGCGCTGCCGGCCGGAGTGGACCAGGTGCGCTACTTCGGCGCCATGGAAGACGAGGCCGCGAAGTAAGTCGCAGGGTTCATCGCAAGCCCGCATGGTTCATCATTCGAATCTTCACCTCCACCGCGGTTTGCGTGTAGAGTGTGTGGCAGCCCAGTGGCGCGCCCAGCATTTCTCCCCCAAAGGGGTCTGCGCCCGGCTGCCGTTCCATTCCATTGCCTGGTCTGTTTGTTGCCTGGGGAAGGCCCCGTCTGTGAGCGCCAGCACGCCGGAAGCGATTGCCGAAGTGATCTCCGCCTATTTGTTGGAAGAGCCCGCGGCGCTGCTGGCGGAAGATGGCCGCGTGCTCTTTGATTTCTCGGCCGCGCGCTACTCCGTTACCCCGGAGCATCAGCGCTGCCTGTTGCAGGTGTGGAGCGAGGAGCGCAACGTGGTGCGCCGCGTGGTCAGCGCGGAGCGCAAGGGCGACGTGTTGCGCCTGGGCGTGCAGCGCTTCGGGCAACTCAAGCCCTCCCGCATGGAACTTTGCCCGGCCGGCGAGCGCCGCGCCCCGAGCACCCTGCGTGTCCAACGCGCCGCCTATCAATCGCACCTGGAGCGTGCCGCCGCGTTGACCTTTCCCGGCTTTGTGATGGAGCGGCTGACCACCGCGGCCGATCTTTCGCACAGCATGGGAGCGGTCTGCGCGCGCGGCCTTTTACGCCGCGGACAGCAGCGCGTTGCCATCGTCGGCCTCGGCGCGGGAGAGTCGCAGTCGAGCATTGATAACTCGGTGGCCACGGCCATCCTGTGGCTGGATTACTGCCGCGAACATCTGAGCGCGAAGGGGCACGTCGGCGCGTTGGCACTGTTTGTGCCGGAAGGCCGGGCGCAGACCGCGCAACTGCGCATGAGCCACCTGAACCATGAGTCCGCCGAGTGGCACCTGTTCGCCCTGGATGAGACGACCGGCCACGCCACCGAGCTGAACCTTACGGGCGAGTTGAACGTGGACACGCGGCTGGTGCACGACTTTGACCGCCAGAAGACCCTCGAGCGCTTTGCCGCCTCCATCGCACGCCTGCGCCAACTGTGCCCGGCGGCAGAGACCGTGGCCACCGCGCCCGGCGAAGTCAGCTTCCGTTACCACGGATTGGAGTTTGCCCGCGCCACCATGGAGCCCGACGCACACTACCGCCTGGCCGAACGCATCGTCTTCGGCGCCCCTCCTGCGGAATACGAGTTGAATGAGCAGACCGAGCCCGCGCTGGTCCAACTCATCCACGCGTTGGAGCTGAAGCGCGGCGGACGCCAGCGCACGCATCCTCTCTACCGCCTGCAGCCGGAGCACTGGCTGCAAACCCTGGTCGAGCGCGACCTGAGTCTGCTGGACGCGCGCCTTGATCCCACCGTGGTCTACGCGCAGGTGCCGACCTTTGCCTCCAGCGACCGCTCCGTGATGGACCTGCTGGGCATTACGCGCGACAACCGCCTGGCGGTGATTGAACTGAAGGCCAGCGAGGATCTTCATCTGCCCGTGCAGGGGTTGGATTACTGGGCCCGGGTGCGCGCACACCAGCGCCGCGGCGAACTCGAGAAGCATGGATACTTCCCCGGCCGCGTGCTCAGCCCGCGCGATCCCATTCTCATCCTGGCCGCGCCCGCCCTGCACGTGCACCCTTCGGCGGCCACCATGCTGCGCTACGTTTCACCGGAGTTGGATTGGCGGTTGGTAGGACTCGACGAGCGCTGGCGCGATGGCATTCGCGTGGTCTTCAGTAAGGCGCGCGAGAAGAGTTAGAGCCCAGCCTCTTTTGCCCGGAAGGCCCAGTAGTCGCCAGCGGTCTCACTTAAATCACCCACAGGCTTTTCGCCCTTAAATACACGACCCACGGCGCGCACCACGCGGCGATAGGGAAGCCCCTCACCCACCACGCGCGCGGCATCGCCAGTTGCCTCGGCGAAAAATATTTCTCCCACCTTGGCCGTGCGATAGTACCAGCGCTTCAGCAATGCCAGGTGCTCCATCCACTCCTGGGCCGAGCGTGGCCGTGCGGGCTGCACGTTGGCCAGGGCCTGGCGCAGGCGGGCCTCCATGCTCTGCGGCACGGTGGCGCGCGCAGCGTGAGTGGCCGCGGCGTCATGGGGATTCTCCGCCATGGTCGCACGCGGCTGCACGTCGAACTCAACCGGCTGGCACAGCATTCCACCGGAGATTGCGATGAGCGTGATGTGGCCTTCCCGGTGGCTGGGCTGCAACATCAGCCCGTCGAGCTGATCCAGGCGGCGCACGATCTCCGCCACGCGCTGTCGCACGGCCTTCAGTTTCTCCAGCCGCGCATGCTCGCTGGCGGCGGCTTCAAACTCAAGGCGCGCGCTGGCCTCGTCGCGCTGGCGACTGATCTCCACCAGCAGCGAGTGGCCGGAGGTCGCCAGATACTGCTCCACCCGCGCGGACTCCTCGGCGTAACGCTCGTCGGTGCAACCCTTGAAGCACGGCGCCAGGCACATCTTCATCTCGCTGTAGACGCAGCCGGGAAACTTCGGATCCGGAGCCAGCTCCTCGGTGCAGCGCCGCAGCAGAAAGAAGTCGAGAGAGCTGTTGGCGTACTCATCGGCTTCGGCGCGCGTGGCAAAGGGTCCGTAATAGTGCCCGCCCTTCAGCGAGCGAATGCGCGAGGTGACGCTCAAGCGCGGATAGCGGTTTTCGCTGTGCATGTGCACCAGCGGCGCGGCGCGCAGATGCAGGCGCTCGGAGTACTTGGCAGGGAACTCCCGCCGCAGCCATTGATACAGAACGAAGCCGGCCTCGAAGTCTCCGCCGACCAGTTGGTATTCAATGCTGGCCACGCGTCCGCGCAGGCTGAGACGCCTGGTTACCCCGGTAATCGTCACTCCCGTATTCGGCGCTGCGTTATTTGTTGCAGCGTTATTCGCAGAGGCGTAATTCGCGGAACCGTTCTTGGTCGAACCCAGCAGGCGCTGCAAACGGCGGCGCAGGTTGGCCGTCTTGCTCACGTAGGGCTCGGCCCCGGCTTGTTCGGCGCGCAGGGCGAAGACCGCGGGCCTGGCTGGCAGCGAGAGAAAAAACTCCTCGTCCGCGGCGGAGGCATCAAAGTGGAGAGTGGTGCACATCGCGGGTAGTTTACTGCAGCGCCTGTCGCAATGCACAACGCCGGTGTTTGCCGGATCCGATGCGTAAGCCATCGCGTTACACCCCGCGGTTACCGGCGTAATCTCCGCCGCGAGTCAAATGTTCTCTTCCCGGGTTTTTATCATTAGAGTGAGGTACAGGAGATGGCGCACTCGGCCGATAGGAAATTGTGACAAAACGAACATTCGCAGGCGGAGCAGAATCACAGCCCATCGCGCGAAGCTCTGGCACAATTTCAATCAACAAAAAGGGGAGGGGAACGATGCTCGTAATGAACGCACCCAAGATGGAGAAGAACACGCACCGCACCCTGGCGGCCGCCTTGCGCGAGCTCTGCCACTTCCTCACCACGTTTCCGCGCATCCAGATGAGCGAGGACGAGTGCGAAGCCCTGGCCGTGGCCGCCGTCAGTGGACACGCCGAAGCCGAGTTCATGGTGGCCAGCGTTTATGACGCCGCCGGAGAAGACGAGCGCGCCATGGAGTGGTACTCGCGCGCAGCCCAGCGCAAGTATCTGCCGGCCATGCTGCAACTACTGGCCGTGCGATAAATTCTTGGTTGTAAATGGAGCGCCAGTCTACCGCAGGCTGGCGCTTTTATATTTCATGCGGAAGTCTTCGCCTTCGACGCGGACCACGCGGCACATCTCATGCAGGCGCGAGCGCATGCGCTCTCCAATGCGGTCGCCCAGGGTCTCTTCGCGGCCTACACGCACGGCGCGGGTCTCACTCTCGCTGGAGCTCGCCAGCGGCGGCGCATCTTTGTAGTTCGTGGTGATGATGGTGGTGCGCTTGTCGTTGTAGCGCGTATTCAGAATGTGGCTGACCGTGTCCCAAACCCACTCGGTGGGCTTGGCCGCGCCCAGCTCGTCCAGCACCAGCACCTCGGCCTCAAACACTGGGCGGAGCACATCCATCTCCGTCACCTTCACGCTGTCGTTGTAGCTGTTCTGAATCTCCTTCAGCAGCTCGCGATAGTCGTAGAAAAGGCAGTGCGCGCTCTTCTGCGCGATCAACTCCTTCAGGATGCCAACGGCCAAATGGGTTTTTCCCGCGCCGATCGGCCCCATCAGCAGCAGCCCGGCGTTTTCCAGCGGATACTCCTCGACAAAGCGCATGGCGCCCATGTGCGCCGGAGCCAGCGAGCGGAAGGGGCCTTCGTGCTCAAAGTTCGAAAGCTCGCAGTGGCGATAGCGGCGCGGAATGCGTGCCGCCTCCAGCAATCGTCCGCCCTGCTGGCGGCGAATGCACTCGCAGCGCGTGGCCTGCTCCACCGGGCGTCCGCGATGCTCCATGGCCACCATGCGCCAGCCGCTGCCGCCGCACTCCGGGCAAACGGGGGGCGTCGGGGCTATGGCCGGGGGAGTCGAAGCTTCGGTCTTCCGGGGGCTGTCAGGAGTGCTCATCTCCTCCCATGATTGCCGCCCCGGGGCCCGGGATGCAAGCGGCAAGATACCGCCGGGGGAGGAAAGCCTGTGGCTAAGCTGTGGAAGACCATGGAAAACCAGGACTTTCACGATCCCGGCCGGGCCGGACGGGTGATCGCTGTTCCGCTGATGGCCCCATGAGAAATTCCGATTTTTGGCCCAATGTGGAATTGCAATTCATTTTCCTCTTGCCCGCCGCGCCGCTCTGCACTACAGTTCTCCTCCACCGGGTGGGGTGTGTAGGATATCTGTCTTTGGATTCCAACCTCTCACCCTGTGCTCGAAGGCCTTCATCCGGGCGCGCGGAACAACGCTTTTCCGGCGCGCTGTTGGGGCTTTCCCGCTGTTCGCCGTTCGACCCCTGGCCCCGGGCATTGTGGGCCCCTTCAAGTGGACCGTCCGCCAACCAGCGGCGCGCCAGATGATTTCGCAGCTCGACCCTGGACAGCAACCTTTTTGCCGAACGGCTTCGGCCGCTTTCGTTTTCTTTTTCCGCGCAGCACCGCTCGCGGGCGCCGCACCGGTCCCTTCTTATATTGAGGACCCTGGGCGGCAGCTCCACCGGCAGTGCGCACGGACGACCCTTCACCCCTAACCAAAAGAGGACATGACGACAGTGACTGCACACAACAACGGCACCGACATCACCCAGACCTGGGGCGATCGCAACCGCTGGAGCGGCATTGAGCGACCCTACACCGCCGCCGACGTGGACCGCCTGCGCGGCACCATTCACATTGAACACACCCTGGCCCGCCTGGGCGCCGAGCGCCTGTGGGAGCTGATGCACAGCCGCACTCATGTGCCCGCCCTCGGCGCCATGACCGGCAACCAGGCCATTGAAATGGTCGAAGCCGGACTCGACGCCATTTACGTCAGCGGCTGGCAGGTGGCCGGCGACGCCAACAGCGCCGGACAGGTTTATCCCGACCAGAGCCTCTACCCGGCCGACTCGGTTCCGCAGCTCTGTCGCCGCATCAACAACGCTCTGGTCCGCGCCGATCAGATCTGGCACCAGGAGGGCAGGGAAGCCAAGCGCTGGCTGGTTCCGCTCGTCGCTGACGCCGAGGCCGGCTTTGGCGGCACGCTGAATGCCTACGAGTTGATGAAGGGCATGATTGAAAACGGCGCCGCCGCCGTGCACTTTGAAGATCAACTCAGCTCGGCCAAAAAGTGCGGACACATGGGCGGCAAGGTTCTTGTCCCCACGCAGGAGGCCATACAAAAACTGGTTGCCGCGCGCCTGGCCGCCGACGTCTGCGGCGTGCCCACGATTCTCATCGCGCGCACCGACGCCAACGGCGCCAAGCTCATCACCAGTGACATTGACCCGGCCGACGCACCATTCCTCACCGGCGAAGAGCGCACCAGCGAAGGTTTTTACCGCATTCACAGCGGCATTGAGACGGCCATCGCGCGCGGCCTGGCCTACGCGCCCTACTGCGACATGATCTGGTGCGAGACCAGCGAGCCGAACATTGCCGAGGCGAAGCGCTTTGCCGACGCCATCCACGCCAAGTTCCCCGGCAAGCTGCTGGCCTACAACTGCTCGCCCAGCTTCAACTGGAAGAAGAAGCTCGACGACGCCACCATCGCCAGCTTCCAAAAGCAGTTGGCGGAGATGAACTACAAGTTCCAGTTCATCACCCTGGCCGGCTTCCACGCGCTGAACTACGCGGTCTTTGACATGGCTCGTGGCTACAAGGAGCGCGCCATGTCGGCATATAGCGAGCTTCAGCAGAAGGAGTTCGCCGCCGAAAAAGATGGCTACCGTGCGGTGAAGCACCAGCAGTTCGTCGGCACCGGATACTTCGACGACGTCTCGCAGGTCATCGCCGGCGGCACCAGCAGCACCACCGCCTTGCATGGCTCCACCGAGCAGGAGCAGTTCCACGAGGCCGCGGTTCCGGCGCACAAGTAAGAGCAAAGCCGAACAACGCACTGCCGGATACATCCGGCGGCGCAAACAGAAGCCCGGTCTTTATGGCCGGGCTTTTGCTTTTGCTGTGTCGGCGTCCGCACCATCAGCCAGGTGGTTGCCTGCTTTATTCCTCGTCTCCAGGAATTTCGGGAGTATATTAATCCGCCGGGGGTGGCCATGCCATTGTTCCAAAACGTCGCGCATTTTCCGCCTGCCGCGATTGCCATCAAGCTGGCGATTGCGCTTGCCGTGGGAATGACCGTTGGCTTCGAGCGCGAGTCGGCGAACAAGGATGTCGGCATACGCACCTTTGGACTGGTGTCGCTGCTTGGCGCGTTGAGCGTTCTGATCTCCGCCCCCTACGTGCTGGTGTCGCTGGCCGGGGTCATTGTGCTGGTCGCCTTTCTCAACGCCCGCAGCATGCTGGGCAGCGGCGCCCTGGAGGTCACGACCTCGGCATCCCTGCTTGTGACCTACGCCCTGGGGGTGTTGGTTGGCCTCGGTCACACCTTCACCCCGGTGGCATCGGCCATTCTTATGACGTTGCTTTTGGCATGGAAGGTTGAATTGCGCCGCTTTGCCGGCGGCGTCAGCGTGGACGAGCTTCGCAGTGCCGTGCTGCTGGGACTCATCGGCTTTGTCATCTACCCCGTCCTGCCCAACCGTTTTGTGGATCCCTGGGAGCTGGTCAATCCGCGGGAGGCGTGGGTCAGTGTGGTGATGATTGCCAGCATCGCCTTTGTGAACTACGTCCTGCTGCGGCTGTACAGCACGCGCGGGCTCTATTGGACGGCCGCTCTCGGTGGACTGGTCAACAGCCGCGCCGTCGTCGTTGAACTCTCCGCGCTTTCTCCCGGCTCGCAGAGCATGGTGATGGTGGTGATGCTGACGACCCTGGCGATGTTTGTTCGCAACATTCTCGTGCTGGCCATCTTTGCGCCCCGGGCGTTGTTCATCGCAATCGGACCTCTCTCGGCCATGGCCTGCGTTGCTCTCCTGCTTTGCCTGGGCCGCCATGATGACGGCCCCGGTAAGGAGCTGGCCCTGGGATCGCCAATCTCACTGAAACGTGTGCTCTCCTATGCTGCGCTCTTTGTTGCCATCCAGGCGGGAGGCACACTGGCGGCTAGAATCTTTGGCAACCTGGGCTTCATGGTCGCAAGCATCATCAGCGGAGTGGCCAGCAGCGCCAGTGCCACTGCGGCGGCCGCCAACCTCGCCTCCAGCGGAAAGATTTCCGCGGAGCTGGCGGGTACGGCCGCTGTGCTCGGCTCCATGGCCAGCGCGCTCACCAGCATCCCGCTGGTGGTAAGAAAGCTCAGCGGCACGGTGCTGGCCCGCGTATTGCTCACCAGCCTGCTTCAGCTCGCCGTGGGAATTGCCGTATTGGCGGCGCAGCACCATTTCCTCGCCCAGTGAAGTGCTTCACGCAGGAGCCTGACGATCATGGCCGGGCTTTTTGCATGACGATAAAGTCGAATAAATAAATATGTCATTGTGACCGAAGCGCCGCAGGCGCGTAGTGGAGTGACCTTTTGTTTTGCTCCCCTCATAAACATTGTTTTGCTCTCCTCAAAAACAAAAGGTGGTTCGACTCCGCGCCCAAACAGCGGGCACTGCGCTCACCATGACATTTTGTGAGCTTGAGATGTCCCGGGGTTTGTGAGCAGTCTGAAGAGGCCCGCGATCATGGCCTGAGCTTTTTCATTACACGCGGCACGTTTGGCGATTGCTCTCACACGCAGTAAACTTCTCTTGAAATTTCAAAGGGAGATGCTCATGCGCTGGTACCACTATCTGTCTTACTTCTTTGGCGGAGCATTCCTGTCCAACACGCTGCCTCACCTGATCAGCGGAGTCACCGGGCATCCCTTCCAGAGCCCCTTTGCCCATCCTCCCGGCGTCGGACTCTCCTCGGCCACGGTCAACGTGGAGTGGGGTCTGCTGAATCTTGCCATCGCCTATCTGCTGGTGTGCCGCGTCGGCAACTTCGATCTGCGCAAGAATCAGCATGTTATTCCCTTCGCGATTGGCTTCATCGCCATGTCAATCATGGCGGCACACGCTTTCGGCCGCTTCTATGGTGGGCTGTAGAAGCGCATTACGTCCGCTCGTATTTTGAGGTGGGACGTGAGATTCGTCATTCCCCCAAGCCAGTAGCGGACGAAAATCTTGAGAAGTTTTTCTAGCCTCTTTCTGTCGAAAGCCGTTAGAGTATGCTGAGTTGAGCCATGTGCAGAGGATTGAGCTAATATGACCCCAAAACTACCACCGCTGTCCGCAGCTGAGAACCTCTTGGCATTTGCGCAAGGGCATAGGTTCGGCACGATTCTGGCGGATCCGCCGTGGCAATTTCAGAATAGAACTGGAAAAGTCGCGCCAGAACACAAGCGCCTCTCTAGGTACGGAACCATGACGCTTGAAGACATCAAGACTTTACCTGTCTCCATGATTTCGGCCGATACGGCCCACCTATACTTGTGGTGCCCGAACGCGCTGTTGCCCGAGGGCCTTTCAGTCATGCAATCCTGGGGCTTTCACTACAAAGGCAACATCGTGTGGCACAAGATTCGCAAAGACGGCGGCTCGGACGGGCGGGGAGTTGGATTCTACTTCCGAAATGTAACCGAGCTCATCCTGTTTGGGGTGCGGGGAAAGAACGCACGCACCCTTGCTCCTGGCCGCACTCAAGTTAACTACATCTGCAGTCGAAAGCGAGAGCATTCCCGGAAGCCCGACGAGCAATATCCAGTCATTGAGGAATGCAGCAGGGGCCCATATATCGAGCTTTTTGCCCGCGGGGAGCGCGAGGGTTGGGCCTCGTGGGGAAACCAAGCAAATGTAATGTACTACCCAACCTGGAAGACATATTCCAATCACTCGCAAAATGGCGTTCAGCCTGCGAGCTCGCGGAGCCCGGAACTTCCATTCGCTCTAAAAGCGGCACGCTAGCTTCAATACCGATAGGAGACCGATAGAGAAATGGGACTCGACCTCATTCCGAAAGACATTCAGTGCAAATTCGAAATCCGCGAGACACACCACGCCGCTGCTGTCCTAGAAAAGGATTTTCCCTTGGAATGGAATGACCTCATGGGAATGTTGAATTCATTCAAGTTAAACAGATCCGACATTCTAAAACCGGGCGGAAGGAAATCCCCGATTTCTATCTCCATCAATGGATACTTTTATAAGAGAAATTGGGCCGAGCATGAGTTTCAGGTCGAAGTTAGAGCGGACGGGAAGGTGACTCTTGCCCCCACGCATCATGTCGACTATTACAGAAATCGAATCGCAATCGAGACGGAATGGAACAACAAGGATCCGTTTTTTGACAGGGATCTGACTACATTCAGGCTGCTCTTCGACCTTAACGTGTTAAGCGTGGGAGTCATCATAACGAGGGCGAGTGAGCTCCAAGACATCTTTGACGAACTTGGTCGCGGAAAGTCGTTTGGAAATTCAACAACTCACATGGGCAAGCTCATCCCTAAGCTCGAAAATCGTGCTTCCGGTGGATGCCCTATCCTTGCTTTCGGGATCAAGAAAGAATGCTACGACCCGAACCACTGATCCCTCCGGAAGCGGCGACAGGTGCCTGTACCCCCTCCGGTTTGCTTCTCCCCGCCGCAGACCTTAAACTTAAAGCTCCAAATCCATCTGCATTGCGCACCCGTAGGCGCAAGCGGAGGCTTCTTTTCTTATGGCAGAGATCAAGGTTCAACTCCCCGACGGCAGCATCAGAAACGTCCCCCAGGGCACTTCCGCCCGCGATATCGCCATGTCCATTTCGCCGCGTTTGGCGGATGCCGCATTGGCCGCCAGCATTGCGCCCATCACCGATGGCCCCCGCACGGCCGAGCTCGTGGACCTCAACCGTCCGCTGGAGCGCGACGTGCAACTGCGCCTGCTGACCGAGAAGGATCCTGAGGCGCGTGAGGTCTTTCATCACTCCTCGGCGCACCTTTTGGCCGCCGCCGTACTCGAGCTTTTTCCGGAGACCAAGCTCGGCCACGGCCCGGCCACCGAGAGCGGCTTCTTTTACGACTTCCTGCGCGAGACGCCCTTCACCCCCGACGATCTGGTAAAGATCGAAGCCAAGATGAAGGAGATCGCCGACCGCAACGAGCCCTTCGCCCGCGAGTTCCTCGACCGCGACAAGGGCCTGGAGCGCTTCAAGGGTGAAGGCGACTTCATGAAGTGCCACTTCATCGAGCAGTTTGTGAAGCCCGATGAAAAGGTCTCGCTGTACAAGACTGGCAAGTTCGTGGACTTCTGCCGCGGTCCGCACATTCCGGCCACCGGCCGCATCAAGGCCTTCAAGCTGCTGAACATCGCCGGAGCTTACTGGCTGGGCAAGGAAGGCAATCCGCAGCTCCAGCGCATCTATGGCGTCTCGTTCTACTCGAAAAAAGAGATGGACGAGTACATGAAGCAGCAGGAGGAGGCCAAGCGCCGCGACCATCGCGCCATCGGCAAGCAGCTCGACCTCTACTCCATTCAGGAGCTGGCCGGCCCGGGACTCATCTTCTGGCATCCCAAGGGCGGATTGATCCGCACCATCATGGAAGACTGGCTGCGCGCCGAGTACCTGAAGCGTGGCTACTCGCTGGTGTTCACTCCGCACGTGGCGCGTCGCGCCCTGTGGCAGACCAGCGGACACGAGGGCTTCTACGCCGAGAACATGTTCGACACCATGGAGCTGGACGACGCGGAATATCGTCTGAAGCCCATGAACTGCCCCTTCCACATCCTTATTTACAAGGATTCGCTGCGCAGCTATCGCGATCTTCCGGTGCGGTTGGGCGAGCTGGGCACGGTCTACCGCTACGAGCGCTCGGGCGTCATGCACGGCCTGATGCGCGTGCGCGGCTTTACCCAGGATGATGCGCACATCTTCTGCACTCCCGAGCAGATTGAGAGCGAGGTGGAAGGCTGCATTGACTTCGCCATCAGCGTGTTGCACACCTTCGGCTTTGAGGACTTCAAGGTCGAGCTGTCCGGCTGGGACCCGGAAGACAAGGCGCACTACGTCGGCTCGCCGGAGCAGTGGGAGTCCTCGCAGAACGCACTGAAGACGGTGCTCGAGCGCAAGGGGATTCCGTACAAGTTCATCCCTGGCGAAGCGGCGTTCTACGGGCCGAAGATTGACGTCAAGCTGGTGGATGCCATCGGACGCCTGTGGCAGCTTTCCACCGTGCAGTTTGACTTCAACCTGCCCAAGCGCTTTGAGCTGGAATACGTTGGCGAAGACGGCCAGCGCCATCAGCCGTTGATGGTGCATCGCGCGCTGTATGGTTCGGTGGAGCGCTTCTTCGGCGTGCTCATCGAGCACTACGCCGGAGCCTTCCCCGTGTGGCTTTCGCCCACGCAGGTCGCCATCGTCCCCATCGCCGAGCGTCATGCCGAATACGCGCAGAAGGTGGCCGACGAACTGAAGGCCATCGGAGCCCGTGTCGCCGTGGACGTCCGCAACGAGAAGATGAACGCCAAAATCCGCGAGCACGCCCTGCAGAAGGTTCCGTTCATCCTCGTCGTCGGAGACAAGGAAGCCGAAACCGGCGAGGTGAACGTGCGCGTCCGCGGGCAGGAGAAAGCCGAAGGCTCTGTCAGCTCGGCGGCGTTCACGGCCAGAGTAAAGAAGTTGATCGAGTCGCGCGGAACCAAGCTCGACTAATCGGCTTCACTGGAGATAAAAAAGAGGCAGGCCTCACGGTCTGCCTCTTTCTTTTTGCACTCAGCGTTGGTTCGTTCAACCTTCTTTCGTTCGTTCAACCTTCTAATGCTCAGTGGGTATGAATGCGGTTGCGTTCCGTATCGTCTTCCTTGTCAGGGCTCTTCGTCAGTCTTCCTCGTCGTCCCAGATGAGCAGGGCTGCCATGGTCAGCGGAGTGACCGTGTAATCAGCTGCGCGCGGGACCCGCATGGGCACCACGCACTGCTCGTAGCTGGGCGGCGGTGGGGGATGGGTCAGGTTGTAGATCTCAGATTCCATCAATGTCGGCAGTCCTCCCTGCCATCCATCATCGGCAGCTCTGGTTACGGGCTTGCGCGCGGGCGTGGAAAATCATCTGTGCCGCTTCCCGGAATGGAGTGTTTTGGGATGGTGGGAATTGTTCTTTTCGGCGAATCCCGCTGGGCCGCTCCCGGTTTATTCCTCCCCGCATCTCTCGTGAAAATCGCTTCTTCGGCCGTGATGCGCCGTCAGCGCCGCGATATCATGGAGCCGTGCAAAAGGCCCTGGAAAATTACGTGCGCCGGCATCACCTGCTGCGGGCAGGTGAGCGCGTCGGTGTCGCCGTCAGTGGCGGGGCCGACTCGGTGGCCCTTTTGCGCGCCCTGGTGGAGTTGGCTCCCACGCTCGGCATCATTCCTCTCGTGCTGCACCTCAATCACCGTCTGCGCGGCGCGGAATCCGACGCCGACGAGCGTTTCGTGCGCCAGTTGGCCGACCATCTAAAACTGGAAGCATTGATGGAAGGCGAGGACGTTTCTGCCCTGGCCGCGCTGCACCACCTCAGCCTGGAGGCGGCCGGCCGCCGTGCCCGCTACGCCTTCTTCCAGCGCGCCGCCAGCGCTCTGCGCCTCGACTCGGTGGCCACGGCCCACACCCGCGACGATCAGGCCGAAACCGTTCTGCTGCGCCTGCTGCGCGGCACCGGCACCAGCGGACTGGCCGGCGTGCACCGCTCCTTTGACCTCTTCCACGATGACCCATCGAATCAGGTCGCTGGACGGTCGCGCGGCGGCCATCCCGCGCAGGCTCATCGCACGCAGGTCATCCGCCCCATGCTGGGCATCAGCCGGCAGCAGGTGGAAGAGTACCTCCGCTCACTCGGTCAATCATTTCAGCAGGATACAAGCAATCAGAGCCCGGAGTTCCTGCGCAACCGGGTGCGCGCCGCCCTGCTGCCCACGTTGGAAAAGGACTACAACCCGCAGCTCAGGCAGGCCCTGTGCGAGACCGCCGAAATTGCCGCGGCCGAAAACGCCTTTTTCGAGCAACTGGTGGTCAGCCTGCTGGGTGTGGAGGCCGATTCCGGCCTGGCTTGCGAGGCGGGCGTTGACCTGAAGGTCATTCAGAATCAGCCACTTGCCATGCAGCGGCGGCTTCTCCGCCACCTTTGCAAGCTTAGTGGACTTGCCTTGGACTTTGCCCACCTCGAAGGGCTTCGCGGGTTTGTGTTGGCCGCCCGGGCCAGGCGCTTGAGCCTGCCTTCGGGTTATGTGGCCGAAATTCGTAAGGCTGCGGGCGTGGCCCGGTTGCGCCTGCTGCCGCCGGAGGAGAAATTGGACGTATTCCCTCTATGATGTGGAACTTACACTTCCCGGAACGGTAAGGAGGAACGTTTTTTTGATGAGGCCGGCGCCCTTATTCGTGCTACGTTAATTAGCGAAGATCAAGCACAAATGGCCCATCAGCGCGCAGACTTGTTGCGTGTCGAGCCGGTGAAAGCCTCACTCCGGGCGTGAAACTTCCACCCGGAAGATCGCTTTTATCCTCTGCGCAGGCAGGAGAGCGGAACCAGCCTCCTGCTGGAAGTGCCGGGCGCGGGTGGCACTTGATCTTTGCACTACGAACGGTATCAACATGTAGCACGCTTTCTTCGGGACGGATGCCAGTGACGCTGCTTTCGCTCAGCCAGGTCGCGCGCAAGGACTACGAGATCGTGATCTCGGAGTCGCAGCTACAGTCGCGCATTGCCGCCCTGGGGCGACGCATCTCCCACGATTACGCCGGCCGCCCGATCTTCTGCGTTGGAGTGCTGGAGAACGCCTTCATCTTTGTCGCCGACCTGCTGCGCTCTGTGCAGGGCGACGTGCGCTGCCAGTTTGTGCGCACCAATGTTCGGGAGATACTGGACAACAACGTCAACACCACGGAGATCTTTTACGCTCCGGAGGTGGATGTCGAGCGCCAGCACGTCCTGCTCTGCGAAGGCATCGTCAGCAGCGGCCAGACGACGGACTTCCTCATCCGCAACCTGAAGGCCCGCGGCGCCGCCTCCATCAAGGTCTGCACCCTGTTGGACCGCCAGAGCGCGCGCCGGGTGCAGATTGAGGCCGACTACTTCGGCTTCCAGGTGGGGCCGCAGTGGCTGGCCGGCTTCGGGCTGGGCTCGCCGACACGCCAGCGCAACCTGCCCTTTGTAATCGCCGCACCAGATCTGGAAGCCGCTCCGGCGCTGGTGCCGGTGTGGCCGCCGCGTCCCTGAACCATGTACACTCGATAGGTGCCCATCCGGGGCCTCTCCCGGTCCATGCGCGCCCCTGTTTTGGCGGCCGCCGGAGAGTACACTGGAAGTCAGGCGGCTATTCAGTCTTCGCAGATTACGATTCGAACCCAGCGGATGGAAAGCATGTGGAAAAAGGTGCTCCGGCGCTCGGTATATGGCATCTAAGCAGTTTGGGATGACCTACGGGACATCCCGGTGCCTGGGTTGGCAGAGAAGAGGAGTTTTTCGGTGAATTCGACGGTCAAACAGATTGCGTTCTGGCTGGGCATCATTTGTTTTGGCGTGCTGCTGTACTCGCTGGTGCGCACCACCAACGCCACGGTGAAGGATCGCGAGATCAACTTCTCGCAGTTTCTGGCAGACGTGGATGCCGGCAAGATCAAGGACGTCACCATCAACGGCCAGGAGGTGCGCGGCAGCTACAACAGCGAAAAAGCCGGCTTCCACAGCACCGTTCCCGCCGGCTACACCGACATGTACAAGAGCCTGCGCGACAAGGGCGTCAACATCAACGTCCGCGACGTGAGCGGCGGCGGATGGCCGAGCTGGCTGCTGCAACTGCTGCCCTTGGCCGTCATTCTGGGCCTGTGGTTCCTGATGATCCGCCAGATGCAATCCGGCGGCAACAAGGCCATGAGCTTTGGCAAGAGCCGCGCCCGCCTGCTCAGCATGCAGCAGAAGAAGATCACCTTCAAGGACGTGGCCGGCGTGGACGAGGCCAAGGAAGAGCTGCACGAGATCATCGAATTCCTGCGCGAGCCGCAGAAGTTCCAGAAGCTCGGCGGACGCATTCCGAAGGGCGTGCTGCTGGTGGGACCTCCGGGCACGGGCAAAACCCTGTTGGCGCGCGCCGTGGCCGGCGAGGCCAATGTGCCGTTCTTCTCCATCTCCGGCTCGGACTTTGTGGAGATGTTCGTGGGCGTGGGCGCAAGCCGCGTGCGCGACCTGTTTGAGCAGGGCAAGAAGAACGCTCCCTGCATCATCTTTATTGACGAAATTGACGCCGTGGGCCGCCATCGTGGCGCGGGCCTGGGCGGCGGACACGACGAGCGCGAGCAGACGCTGAACCAGTTGCTGGTCGAAATGGATGGCTTCGAATCGAACGAAGGCGTCATCCTCATCGCGGCCACCAACCGTCCTGACGTGCTGGACCCGGCGCTGCTGCGCCCCGGCCGCTTTGACCGCCGCGTGGTGGTCAACCTGCCGGATATCCGCGGCCGCGAGGAGATTCTCCGCGTGCACACTCGCAAGATTCCCATCGCAGACGATGTGGATTTGGGCGTGCTGGCGCGTGGAACACCTGGCTTCAGCGGCGCCGATTTGGCCAACCTGGTCAACGAGGCTGCACTGCTGGCCGCCCGCCAGAACCGCAAGACCGTGCTGATGTACGACCTGGAAATTGCCAAGGACAAGGTCATGATGGGCGCCGAGCGCCGCAGCATGATCCTGACCGACGAGGAAAAGAAGGTCACCGCCTTCCACGAGGCCGGCCACGCCATTGTGGCCGCCCTGATGCCGCTGGCCGATCCCCTGCACAAAGTGACGATCATTCCGCGCGGCATGGCCATGGGTTTGACCATGCAGCTGCCGGAGACCGATCGCCACAACTACACGCGCGATTACCTGGAGACGCGCATTGCCGTGCTGATGGGCGGACGCCTGAGCGAGGAACTCTTCCTGCAACAGATGTCCACCGGCGCCAGCAACGACATTGAGCGTGCCACCGACATGGCCAGAAAGATGGTCTGCGAGTGGGGCATGAGCAGCCTGGGCCCGCTTACCTTCGGCAAGAAAGAGGAGCAGATCTTCCTGGGACGCGAGATCAACCAGCATCGCGACTTCAGCGAGGAGACGGCGCTGAAGATTGACGCCGAGGTCCGCCGCTTTGTTGACGAGGCCTACGCCAAGTCCCGGCAGCTGCTCGAGGAACATCGCGAGACGGTGGCCGCCATGGCAGCCGCGCTGCTCGAACGCGAGGTGCTGGACGCCAGCGAGATCAAACTGCTGCTGGAAGGCAAGCCGCTTCCGGCGCGCGAACTTCCGCCCAGCTCCAGCGACAGCGGCGGAGTGCAGCAGGTGCTGCGCCCCGAAGCGACTCGCACCCCCGGCTTGAACCCCGGGGAACGGCCAAGTCACGCCTAAGGGTGCGCAGTCGGGTCGCGGCCTTGGCCGCGCACACGACAAGCGCCCGGCGCAGGAAGCGGCAGCAGTTGCCGCGTACCCTACCGGCGCCCGGCAATGGCGGTCCCACACGGGGCCGCCTTTCTTCTTGCATCCACCATGGCCATTTGCCCGGCGGCGGCCGGATGTGCGAAATTGTTAGGTTCCCGGATCACCGGGCCGCCCGAGGAGTGTTGCCATGTCGCGTTTTTCGCCGCTCAAGAATCCCGTCCGCAGCTTGGAGAACGCATTGCATTGGCTGAAGGATCGCGGCTACGAGGTTGTGGAGTCCGATGGCGCGCGTTACCGCGTTCAGCACAACCAGTGCGTGGCCACCGTCGAGGCCAGCAAGGACGGCTCTACTAAGGTAGTCGAGTTCCCCGCCTGCCTGGTGGGCGGCCTGGTGGCCGACCTGGTGGACAAGGGCTACCAGAAGTTCTTCAAGACCGAGAAGCTCGAGGTTCCGGCCACGGCCGAGCGGCTGACCGAGCTGCACCAGTTCGCCGAAGAGCTGAAAGAGGCCTTCGGCTACACCAGCCTTTACAACGAGGGCCTGGGCTCGGTGAGCGGCAGCTACCAGTACGACCGCGTCAAAGGGCGCGGGTAACAACCTTCCCCACTTGTTAGAATAGGCCCACGGGTTGGTGGGCATGGCCTTCAGCGAACATTACGACGTTGCCGTGGTTGGCGCCGGTCATGCCGGATGCGAGGCCGCTGTCGCCAGCGCGCGCCTGGGCCTGCGCACGGCACTGTTCACACTGAATGCCGACCTGATCGCCCAGATGAGCTGCAACCCGGCGGTGGGCGGCGTGGCCAAGGGCCATCTTGTGCGGGAGATTGACGCGCTCGGCGGCATCATGGCCGAAGTCACCGACGCCGTCGGCATCCAGTTCCGACTGCTGAACACCTCGCGCGGGCCGGCCGTCTGGTCACCCAGGGCGCAGTGCGACAAGCAGGCCTACCGCTTGAAGATGCGCGAAGTGCTGGAAGCGCAGCCGAACCTCCAGATTAAGCAGGCCGAGGTGGCCGAGGTGCTGGTGGAAGGCTCTGGCGTCAGTGGTTCTGGCGCCGAGCGTCGCGCCGTCGGCCTCAAGCTGCGCGATGGACGAACGATTGCGGCTCGCGCGGTCATCGTCACCACGGGAACGTTCCTCAACGGCCTCATCCACTGCGGCGACCAGACGTATCCTGCCGGACGCAGCGGAGAGCCGGCCAGCGTAATGCTGGGCGAAAACCTGAAGGCCCTGGGACTGCGCCACTGCCGTTTGAAGACCGGGACGCCTCCGCGTTTGGATGGCCGCAGCATTGACTTCACGCGCTTTGAGGAGCAGGCCGGCGACCCGGAGCCGACGCCATTCAGCTTCCGCACCCATCGCATTACAGGTCCGCAGGTGAGCTGCTACATCGCGCACACCACGGCGGAGACGCATCGCATCATCCGCGAGAACGTCCACCGCTCGGCAATGTACAGCGGCCGCATCGAAGGCATCGGCCCGCGCTACTGTCCGTCCATTGAAGACAAGATCGTGAAGTTTGCCGACAAGGCTTCGCACCAGCTTTATCTGGAGCCCGAGGGGCTTTCGACGCATGAGATTTACCTGAACGGCATGAGCACATCTTTGCCCGTGGAGGTGCAGCAGGCGATTCTCGAAAGCATTCCTGGCCTCGAGAAGGCCGAGATGCTGCGCCCCGGCTACGCCATTGAGTACGACGCGATGGACGCCACCGAGTTGGACCGCACGCTGGAGGTGCGGCAGTTGCGCGGGCTGTACCTGGCCGGGCAGATCAACGGCACCAGTGGATACGAAGAGGCTGCCTGCCAGGGGTTGATGGCCGGCATCAACGCCGCGCTGAAGTTGAAGAATGAGGCGCCGCTGATCCTGAACCGCAGCGAGGGCTACACGGCCATCCTGATTGATGACCTCATCAGCAAGGGCACCAATGAGCCCTATCGCATGTTCACCTCGCGCGCCGAGTTCCGCCTGCACCTGCGCATTGATAACGCCGACCGCCGGCTGACTCCGCATGGCCGCCGCATCGGCCTGATCGGCGACGAGGCCTGGCAGGACTACGAGGCCAAGCAGCAGCGCTTTGAGCATCTGCGCTCACGGTTGGAAGCCGAGCGCGTGACCCGCGAAGAGCTGAGCGCCATGGCCAATGCGTCACTCGATGAAATCCCGCGTGAGCAGCTTGAGAGTGCCATCGGCCAGCCCTGGGCGCAGCTTCTGCGCCGTCCGGAGATTACAATCGAGGCCATTGAGCCGGTTTGCCGCCGCATGGCGCCGGAGTTCTTCTCCCGCACGGACACCACCCCGCGTGCCATCTGGGTGGAGCTGAAGTCGGTGGAGACCGAGGTCAAGTTCGCGGGCTACCTGAAGCAGCAGGAGAAGGCCATCGAGCGGCTGCGGCTGGCCGAGACCAAGACCATCCCCGAATGGTTCGACTACTCGAACATCTCCGGCCTCTCGCGTGAGATGAAGGAGAAGCTCACGCGCCTGCGCCCGCAGACCATCGGCCAGGCCTCGCGCCTGCCCGGCGTGACGCCCGCTGCGGTCGGCCTCATCAACGTGCACGTCGAGCTGCAATTGCGGCGGCGCAAGCAGGACGGCGCGGCATAGCTGCTTCTACCCGGTGTTCACTCCCCTCGCGTCCTCCCTGTGCTTTTTGGCATCCAAACGAGTGAGGCATCTTCCTCGGGAGAATTGCATGGATCTGAAGCTCGCTCATAAAACTGCACTTGTCACCGGCTCCACGGCCGGAATTGGTTTTGCCATTGCGCGCTCGCTGGCCAATGAAGGCGCGCACGTCATCGTCAGCGGCCGCACCCAGGCGCGCATTGACCACGCCATTCACTCCATTCAAAAGGCTGTGCCCGGCGCGCAGCTCTCCGGCGTGGCCGCCGACTTCTCCTCGGCCACGGGCGCCGAGGCGGTCATCAAGGCCGTACCCGCCGTGGACATCCTGGTAAACAACGTCGGCATCTTTGAGCCCAAGCCCTTCGTCGAAATTGCCGATGCCGACTGGTACCGCTTTTTCGAGGTGAACGTGATGAGCGGCATTCGTTTGTCGCGCCACTACCTGCCCGCCATGCTCGCGCGCAACTGGGGACGCATCATCTTCCTCTCCAGCGAATCCGCGGTGCAGATTCCCGCCGAGATGGTGCACTACGGCATGACGAAGACCGCGCAGGTGGCCGTGGCGCGTGGCATCGCCGAAACGGTTGCGGGCACCGGAGTAACCGTGAACAGCGTGCTGGCCGGTCCCACGGAGAGCGAAGGCGTGGGCGTGTTTGTAAAAGAGCTGGCCAAGGTGCAGCATAAGACGAAGGAGCAGGTGGAGCGCGAGTTCTTTGAGTCGGCGCGGCCCAGCAGTTTGCTGCGGCGCTTTGCCACCACCGGCGAAGTCGCATCCATGGTGACCTACGTGGCCAGCGAGTTGGCTTCGGCCACAAACGGCGCAGCGCTGCGCGCCGATGGCGGCGTGGTCAAGGCCATCCTGTAAGCAGCCGCCGCATTGGCGATTGACTTTGCCCGGGCGGTCGCGTTTCTTGCAACTTTCTTGCGACGCTCCTAAACTTTGCTCGTGCGGAAGATAGAAGATTGTGGTGCCTCTCCCGCCCGGCGCATCCTTGGCGCGGCGGGGTCATCCACTGTTGATAAGGAGCCAGCATGAAGGCCATCGGTTATATTCAGTCGCTACCCTCCACCGATCCAAAATCGCTTTTTGACTTTGAGGCTCCCAAGCCCTCGCCCGCGGCGAACGATCTGCTGGTGGCCGTGCGTGCCGTCTCGGTCAATCCCGTGGATACCAAGATTCGCATGCGCGCCCAGGGCACCGAGGCCGCGCCAAAGATTCTTGGCTATGACGCCGCCGGAGTGGTGGAGGCCGTCGGCGCCGATGTGCGCCACTTCAAGCCCGGCGACGAGGTCTTTTACGCCGGCACGCTGAACTATCCAGGCAGCAATGCCGAGTTCCAACTGGTGGACTGGCGGCTGGCGGGACACAAGCCGCGCTCGCTTTCATTTGCAGAAGCTGCCGCGCTGCCGCTGACTTCGGTCACGGCCTGGGAGTTGCTCTTCGACCGCCTGAAGATTCCTCTTGGCAAGCCGCAGCAGGCAGGGTCGCTGTTGGTCATAGGAGCCAGCGGCGGCGTGGGCTCCATCCTGGTGCAACTGGCGCGGCGACTATCCGGTGTCACCGTGCTGGGCTCGGCTTCTCGCCCGGAGACGCAACAGTGGGTACTCAAGAACGGCGCACACCACGCGGTGGATCACTCCAAGAAGTTGGCCGGCGAGGTTCGCGCGCTTGGAATTCAGAACGTCGAGTACATCATCGGCCTCACCCACACCGACCAGCACTTTGATGACATCGTTGAGCTGATCGCGCCGCAAGGTCACTTCGCGTTGATTGACGATCCCGAACCGATTGACGTGCGCCGCTTCAAAGTTAAGTCCGCCAGCCTGCACTGGGAGAGTATGTTCACGCGCTCCGTCTTCCGCACCAATGACATGATCGAGCAGCATCGCATCCTGGAGCAGGTAAGCAAGCTGGTTGACGAAGGCCTGCTGCGCACTACGCTCGGCCAGCGCGGCGGCAGGATTACGTCGGACAACCTGCGCAAGGCCCATCAGGCCATTGAGACTCACAAGTCCATCGGTAAAATCGTTCTCGAAGGTTTCTGAGAAAAATTTAATTCACAGTAAAAGGCGGAGCGTCCCATGACGTTTCGCCTTTTGCCGCGTCTTACTGGTTGTGACCTAAGTCATAGCCTGCGCCCGGCAGGCTGCTTAGGCTTAAGGTGAAAGGATTTTCGTCTTTATATCCGTCTTATGAATGATCCCGTTGTGATTCCATTGCAAGCTGTCGCCCCGGCCGTTGAAGGCAAGAAGAAACACGTCAAGCGCACGTCGAAAGACATTTCGCAGCGCACACGGTTGATTGTGCAGTCGCTGTTCATCATCCTTGAACATCTGGCTGTGCGCGCAGTTCTATCTCTTCGTCCGCTACTTTGAAAGCGCTGGCGTGGGTCCGCATGTCTCCCGCCCCGCCGGAGTGGACGGCTGGCTGCCCATTGCCGGACTGATGAACACGCGCTACTTCTTTTCCACCGGCAGGATTCCCGCCATTCATCCTGCGGCCATGGTTCTCTTCCTCATCTTTACCGTCGCCAGCCTGCTGCTCAAGCGCGCCTTCTGCAGCTGGCTCTGCCCGGTGGGCACTTTGTCGGAGTACCTCTGGAAGGCCGGCGAGCGCATTTTGGGCCGCAACCTCATGCTGCCTCGCTGGCTGGATATCGGCCTGCGCGGCCTCAAGTATCTTCTGCTGGCCTTCTTCGTCTTCATCATCGGCAGCATGTCGGCCGCGTCGCTTGAGGACTTCATGGTGCAGCCCTACGGCATTCTGGCCGACGTAAAGATGCTGCACTTCTTCGAGCACATTGGCGGCGCCGCGCTCATCACGGTCATCGTTTTGATGGCGCTCAGCGTGGTCGTCAAGAACTTCTGGTGCCGCTACGCCTGCCCCTACGGCGCACTGATGAGCCTGGTCAGCGTGGTCAGTCCGTGGCGCATCCGTCGCGACGTGGAGGCCTGCGCCGCCTGCGGCAAGTGCTCCAAGGTCTGCCCGCAGCATCTTCCGGTCGCCGATCTCATCCAGGTGCGCAGCGTAGAATGCACCGGCTGCATGACGTGTGTGGCAAGCTGCGCCAGTGAAGGCGCTCTGCAATTTTCCCTGCCGCCGCGCAAGGCTGCCACGGTGGCCGAGCGCTGGCGTGGACGCGTGCTTTCGCCCGTCGGCGTCGCCGTCATCATCGCCGTTCTCTTCTTCGGCGGCGTGGGCGCGGCTAAGTTGACGAATCACTGGCAGACCAACGTCGGCGACGACGCCTACCGCCAGCTCATTCCCCACGTGGACGACGAGACGCATCCCGGTTTCTAGTCTTCATCCGGGCGGCAAACTTCGCGGCCTGCAAAACATCGGCGCCTCTTTTTGCGGGGCGCCTTTGTTTGAGGTTAATATATTTACATATGTGAATGTATAAAAGACCGCTTTGTTCCCCATCGCCGGCCCTTGTATCCTATTGCCTATGGATCGAACTTCCCTGCGCGCGCTGCTCTCGCCCTATCTCCCTGCGGAGGAATTGGACGATGCGCTGGTTGCCCTGGTGGAGCGCCACCTCGAGCTGCTCTTAAAGTGGAATCAGCACATGAACCTGACCGGCTTGCGCACGCCGGAGGAGATCGTCCCCCGCCACTTCGGCGAGTCCCTCTTCGCCGCCCGTCATTTGCTCACGCGCGAGGCGACCACGACGACCTTTGATTTCGGCAGCGGCGCCGGTTTTCCCGGACTTCCCTTGAAGTACTGGGCTCCCGGGCTTCGGCTCACCCTGATCGAAGGCCACGGCAAGAAGGCGACATTCCTGAAGGAGGTTGTCCGCGCCACCGGGCTTCAGGGGGTTACGGTGTTGAACCAGCGCGGCGAGCAGGTCACAGAGCGCGCCGAGCTGGTGACGATGCGCGCGGTGGAGAAGTTCGAATCGGCTGTGCCGATTGCGGCCAGCCTCCTCGCCCCCGGCGGACGGCTGGCCATTCTGATCGGCGAGGCGCAGCGCGAGCCTGCAATGTCTCTTTTGCCGGCCGGAATCAGCGAATCGGTGGCCCTGCCCGGCTCTGAGCAGCGGATTCTCCTGACCTGGCGGCGTTCGGACTAACCGGACTTGGACTGACTTTCCCCAGCCTAACCCCCATCAAATGTTCCACGTGGAACGCCGAGCCTTCACACTCCAACGACTCTCCAGCCGATAAAGACTCCCTCCGCGTCTCCTCCCCTCCCCAGACCGTCACCATCCCCAACTCCACCATGTTCCACGTGGAACATTCCCCAAAACACCGGTTCTTCACAGTTTTCTGCACTTATCCACCGAATCCACAGCCGTGCACAGGGGCTTTCCGGTTGCCACCACCCCTCCATGGCCGTACCTTGGAGAAGATCACGAATTACAGCCAACATCGCCCAGGCTGAATGGAGCCAAAATGTCCCGGGTCATCGCCATCGCCAACCAGAAGGGCGGAGTCGGTAAGACCACCACCAGCATTAATCTGGCGGCCAGCCTCGCCCACGCAGGGGTCAAAACCCTCGTGGTGGACTGCGATCCACAGTCAAATTCCACCAGCGGCCTCGGATTGGTCAAAGACGCCGAGCGTCCCGGCACTTATGCCCTGCTGATGGGCGATCTCGAGGCTCCGGAGCTGCTGCAATCCACCGCAATCGAGAGCCTCAAGCTGATTCCCGCCTCCAAGAACCTGATCGGCGCCAATGTCGAGCTGGTAAACGCCGAATATCGCGAATATCGCCTGCGCCACGCCCTGCAACAGATCCGCGAGAACTTTGAGATCGTCATTCTGGACTGTCCGCCGGCGCTCGATCTGCTGACCCTGAACGCACTGGTCGCCGCCGACAGCGTCCTGGTGCCGATGCAGGCCGAATATTTCGCGCTGGAAGGCGTCAGCGAGCTGCTGGACACCATCGAGCGCATCCGCCAGACGCTGAATCCGGCTCTGTCCGTCGAGGGCGTGGTGCTGACCATGTACGATGACCGCACCAACCTGGCGCAGGGCGTCTCCAGCGAGCTGAAGACTTTTTTCGGCGAACTGCTGTATGAGACGCCGATTCCACGCAATATCCGGCTGGCCGAGGCGCCAAGCCACGGTAAACCCGTCATTCTGTACGATCCAAAGTCGCGCGGCGCCGAGAGCTATGTTGCTCTTGCCGTAGAGTTTATGGCCAGAATCAAGGGGCGCGCATTGCCTCAGCCGACTGTCTAGAGAGGTGTTTTCTTGAACCAACCACACGATAAACGCAAGGCCCTGGGTCGCGGGCTGGATACGCTTCTGCCAGCGGCGCGCGGCGTCAACGCCATTGTGCCGCCGGCGCCGCAGCAGCCCACCGGAGACCAGGTCCGCGAGATTCCGCTCGAGCAGATTGACCGCAATCCTTACCAGACGCGCACCCACTTTGACGAAACGGCGCTCACCGAGCTCGCCGACTCGATTCGCGTCTCCGGCGTGGTGCAGCCCATCACGGTGCGCCCAATCAATGGACGCTTCCAGCTCGTAACGGGCGAGCGTCGCTGGCTGGCCAGCAAAAAGGCCGGAAAAGCCACGGTTCCAGCCATTGTCAGGCAGGTCTCGAACGAGCAGGCGATGGAGATCACCATCATCGAGAACCTGCAGCGCGAGGACCTGAACCCGGTGGAGCAGGCCCGCGCCTACGAGCGCCTTTCGCGCGAGTTCAGCCTGACCCAGGAGCAGATGGCGCAGCGTACGGGCAAAGACCGCTCATCGGTCTCGAACTTTTTGCGGCTGCTGAAGCTGCCGGAATCGGTTTTGAAGATGGTGGAGGGCAATCAGCTGAGCTTTGGCCACGCCAAGGCCCTGATGAGCCTCGATTCCGCGGATGGCATCGCCAAACTGGCGCAGAAGGCGGTGCAGCTCTCCATGAGCGTGCGCCAGGTGGAGGGTGCGGTTTACAACCTGCTGCACCCCGAGCCGCCCGAAGAGCCAAAGCCCGCCAAGCCGACTGATCCGAACGTCCGCGAGGCCGAACGCATGTTGCAGGCCGCCCTGGGCGTGAAGGTGCAGATCAAGGACCGCCACGGCAAAGGCAAGATCGTGCTGGAGTACAAGTCTCTGGAAGACTTTGACCGCGTGCTGGAGTTGCTGGAAGTGAAGGACTAAGCGGCGACCGGAAAGCAGGCATTAAAAGGGGCGGCCATGGGCCGCCCTTTGCCTCGCACACGTACATTTACATATGTCTATCTAACGCACACCCCTTGCCCGCGCAGCTAGAACGCGGCTCTGCGGGGCTCGGCGTTAGCTCTTGGCGGCCGGCGCGGCGTTCTTATCGCGGGCGCACTTGCCCTGCTTGCAGCAATCTTTCTTGGCTTCGGTGCTGCTCTGGGCGGTTTTGTTCTTCTTGCAGCATTCCATCTTCGCTTCCTTGCGGGAGCAGGCTGCGTGATCGTCCATCTTAGGTGCGGGTGCAGGGGTAGCGGTCTGCGCCAGCAGGCTGGCCGTACACAGCAACATCGCGGCAATCATTCCACGAAATTTCATCCACATTCTCCTTATGCCATCGGCTCACAGATTATATCTTGCGCCGCACTCACGTGGCGCCCAATTCCACGAATCCCGTCCGTTCGCTCCACATCTAAGGGAATACGATAACAGCCCCGACAAGCCTGAGGAGCCTTCCCTTTGCATCGCACTTCCCTTGGAGACTTTGAACTCACGGTCGTCAACGACGGCAAGTATTATCTGGATGGCGGCGCGATGTTTGGCGTGGTACCTAAGCCCATGTGGGAGAAGGTGTTACCGGCCGACGAGCACAATCGCATCCACATGGCGATGAACTCGCTGGTGATTCGTACCGGCGCCGACACCATCGGTGGAGGCGCGGGCAACAAGCTGCCGGACAAGACGGCAAGATCCTGGTGGACACCGGCGCGGGCAACAAGCTGCCGGACAAGACGCGCAAGATCTTCGACGTACAGGAGTGCCTGCTGGATCGCCTCAGCGATGCCGGTATTGCTCCCGACGATATTACCGTTGTCATCAATACTCATCTTCACTTCGACCATGCCGGATGGAACACCCGCCGCCGCTCTGATGGCCTGGTGGTGCCCAGCTTTCCCCGGGCAAAGTATTACTTCCAAAAGGGAGAGCTGGCGCACGCCCATCTGCAGCACGAGCGCGACCGCGTAAGTTACTTGACCGACAATTACGATCCACTGGTGGCCAACGGTCAGGCCGTTCTGCTGGATGGTGCGGCGCAGATCGTTCCCGGCGTGCGCGTCGAGCTCTTCCCCGGACACACCGAGCATCATCAGGTGGTGATTGT
The DNA here is from genome assembly GCA_963719655.1 of uncultured Acidobacteriota bacterium. Taxonomy (GTDB): domain Bacteria; phylum Acidobacteriota; class Terriglobia; order Terriglobales; family Acidobacteriaceae; genus TOLSYN. Next base: position 32,075 of record CAVRDQ010000052.1, read on the forward strand.
GGAGAGCCAGGGCAGGACGGCGGCCTACACCGGAGACCTGATCCCCAGCGCCTCGCACCTGAATCCCACCTGGGTGATGGCCTATGATCTTTCGCCGATTGCCTCGATTGACAATCGCAAGCGTTACTACCAGCGGGCGATTCCAGAAGGGTGGCTGACGGTCTTCACCCACGAGCCGCAGACGCCATGGGGCGTCATCCAAAAAGACGAGGCCGGCCGATACACCAGCCAGCCTCCAACGGAGTAATTTTCTGACTTCTGCCTAGATTTCGATGACGCCGGGGAGGGTCTCAAGAAACTGAACGATCTGGTCACGCACCGCTGGCTCCAGTTGGACGAACTCCAGGCCGCAGCGGAAGCCGCGCTGATTGCGCACGACGCATTCGATCCTCAGTGGCTTTTTTACGTCGGGAAGTTCAAACTCCGACACAAGGCGCGTGCCCAATTCGAGGGACTCCGAGGAGTAAACGCTCATGCCGCCTTCGCTCATCTCAAAGCTGCGGACGGTGAAAACCTCCACATCGCCCGGGCCGACACGGCGCAGCCGGATGCGTATGTCCACCTTCTGGCGTTTATGCTTACGAGTTGGAGACTGCCTGTCCATCTGCTCGCTCACTTTCCAGGCTCCGATTGCCCAACCATACTATCGAACGCTCTCTCATTTTTCCACATACCAAGGTAACTACTTCTGTAACCCTACGGGACACGGTCAATCGGTGCAGGCTCCGGAATTGTAACTATCAAGCTGCGGCAGCTCCTCTGGCCGGGTGGCGTCGCCCTCGGCCACCGCATCCTCATCCAGCTTCGGAGCCAGGAAGAAACCGTCCACCTCGTCCAGAATCTGACGGGCCTCGCGTGCATCGTAAATGGACTTGCGCAGCCGCGCGCCACCCTCCACGCCGTGGGTGAACCAGCTGGCAAACTGCTTCATGCGGCCAATCGCGCCGGGATGCCCCTCCTCCACCAGCAGAGAAAAGTAGCGGCGAATCATCTGGTAGCGGTTTTCGCGGCTGGCCACGGTGTAGGTGCCGGTGGCGGTGTGCTCGGCAATCTGGCGGAAGATCCACGGATTGCTGGCGGCCGCGCGGCCGATCATCACGGCGTCGCATCCGGTCTCGGCTACCATGGCGCGGGCATCCTCCGGGCTGCGAATGTCTCCATTGCCAATCACGGGAATCTTCACCAGCGACTTCAGCTCGGCGATCCACGGCCACTGGGCCTGCCCGCTGTAACCCTGCTGGCGGGTGCGGGCATGCATGGCAACGGCGTCCAGGCCGCAGTCTTCTGCCATGCGCCCCAGTTCGCGAAAGACCAGCTCGTCCTCGCTCCAGCCGGCGCGGAACTTGACGGTGAAGGGAATCTTGACGGCCTTGCGCACGGCAACAAATATCTCTTTGATGGCGGGCAGGTCGCGCAGCAGTCCGCTGCCGCCGTTGCACTTGACCACCTTCTTGGCCGGGCATCCCAGGTTCAGGTCCACCATGTCAAAGCCGTGAGCCTCAATGCGGCGGGCGGCCTCGGCCAGGGACTCGGCGTGCGAGCCGAAGAGCTGCGAGCTGATGGGACGCTCGTCCTCAAAGAAGTGCAGGTAGCGCTTGGCCGTGGCATCGCGCCAGCGGACGACGCCATCGGCGCTGGTGAACTCGGTCATCAAAAGGCCGCAGCCACCCATCTCGCGGATGAAGCGCCGGAAGACCGTATCGGTGACGCCGGCCATGGGGGCCAGCACCGTGGCGGGAGCAATCCGCACCGGGCCGATCTTCAGCTCGGCCGGAACCCGAATGCCCTCCGGGGCCAGGCGCTCCAGCGGATTGTCAAAATACTTGTGCACGCTTCTATTTTAGCGGGTTTCATCCCGCAGAACTTTTCCGCCCGGCTCACTCAAACCCATCCAGCCGGAAATAGTTTTACCGCCAATGCAAAGCCCCTGCCGAAGCAGGGGCTGAAAACTTGCGCCGAGGGCGTCTTCACCCCAGCAAGGATCGCTTGCCGGAGACCCCGACCACCCACGGGATTATTTCTGTACGGGCGTCTCGTTCTTGGCATACTTGCGGCGGAAGCGCTCGATACGTCCTGCGGTGTCGAGTACCTTCTGCTTGCCGGTAAAGAACGGGTGGCACGCGGAACAGATTTCTACGTGGAGGTCGCCATGGTTGGTGCTGCGGGTGGTAAACGCGTTACCACAGGCGCACTTCACCTGGATTTCTTCGTACTTGGGGTGGGTTGCTGCTTTCATAGTCCTCATCCGTCTGTAAACACAGACCTTATTAGTATAGCCCGGCGGGGTTTTTCCCGGCAAGCGGTGTATACCATTGAAGCCAATGCGTTTATGGGTGGCGCGGCTTACGAACGACACTGTTTACGGGCGGCATTGTTCACGAGCGACATCCTTTAGGTGCGAGACGACGCGGCCAGCTCCCGCCGGCGGAGGGCGATGGCCTGCACCGCGCGGTACAGATTCCACCCGAGGGCCACGACGCCTGTGGCCACCGCAACCGGCGTGGCGATCTGCCGGTAGGCCAGGGCCATGCGCACATCCGAGTGCGTGAAGACCGAGAGGCCAATCATGTAGAGGATGCCGACGAAGAGTCCGGCGCCCATGCCGATGCCCATCCAGAAGAGGGTGAGGGCCAGGATGCGCATCAGCCGCACAAAGAGCCAGAACAACCAGCTCTCCCGGCGCCTGGGCGCCTCGACGAAGAGCGTCTTGGTGCCGCGCGCCTCCATCTGCTTCATCATGGATTCGGTTTTGCTCAGGTCCAGCATCGCTCACCCCTTGGTTTGCCAATCACACGGCTGCCAGCGCCGCGATTAGCCTTGCGATCCACGCGCGGACCACGTCGCAAACTGCGTTGCGAGCCGGGCTGCCACTTACGCCGCGCCGGGTAAGCATATCGCCCCGGCGCCCCGTGCGCTAGAATGTAGTTTCCTATGCCGCATACCCAACAGGCAACCACGCACACTCCGGCTGAGGTTCTACGGCTCTCGCCGGTGCAGCAGGCGATGAACGGAATCTGCTACGCCAGCAGCGGCGAGGTGAACCTGAGCAGCGGCGAGTTGCAGCGCATGGTGGACGCCGTGCCCCAGCCCATCGCGGCCGCCATGACACGCAAGGCATTTTACTTCGTCCCGCTGGTGGTGGCCGATGGCGAACAGACGCTGATCGCCAACCGTTATGACGTGCATCTGAGCGACCGCACGGTGTGCCACCGCAACCTGACCTTGGGCGATGCGCAATGCGTCTTCATCTCCACCCGTTTGATGGATGACCGCTTCAGCGTGGCATTTGAGTTTTACATCAATGTGGCGCACGCCTTTGCCGATTTCGCCGGCTTCTCCCAGGTGTTTGCCGACCTGGTCAGCAAGCAGGTGGCGGATCGCGTGAAGGGCGAGACCTCATTGGACGCGCACGAGCTGCGCAAGATCGTCACCAGCTCCGCGCCGGATGCGGAAAAGGCCCGGCAGGAGTACTACGAGACGACCTTCGCCGACGCCATCGCCATCTACCTGCTGTCGCTTTACCTGGACGTGGATTACTACGAGCTGCGCGAGCGCGACTATCCGCTGCTTTCGCCTCCGGCCATGGCCGAGCGCCTGCGCAAGGTGGCCGAGCTGTTTCCGGCGCCGCGCGGATTTGAGTTCAACATCTTCTACAAGCGCCGTCCGGAGCCCCGCTAGCCATGATTGCCAGCCTTCGTGGACGTCTGCTGCCCAGCACTCCGGGGCAGGCCATTGTGGAATGCAACGGCGTCGGCTACCTGGTCACCATCAGCATGAACACCTTTGCCGCCCTGCCCGATGCCGGCGGAGAGGTCAGCCTGCTCATCCACACCCATGTGAGGGAGGACCAGCTTGCGCTCTTTGGCTTTGCCGACGCCACGGAGAAGCTGATGTTCGAGAAACTTCTCTCGGTGAATGGCGTGGGACCAAAGCTCGCCATCGGCATTCTGGGCGGCATGAGGACCCTGGAGCTGGCTTCGGCCATTCGCGGCGGAGACACCGTGCGGCTGACGCGCATGCCCGGCGTCGGAAAAAAGACAGCCGAGCGCATGGTTCTGGAGTTGAAGGACAAGCTGAAGGAATTTGCCGACCTGCCCGCGGCACGGCCTCGCCATGCCCTGGCGGACGACGTGTTGAGCGCGCTGGTCAACCTCGGCTATCAGCCGCTGGTGGCGGAAAAGGCTCTGGAGAAGTTGGGTGGGCGGGAGTTAAAGACATTTGAAGAACTCTTCCGCGCAGCCCTTGGCGAGATCTCCCACTGATTGATTTGTGCATATATATCCATTTGCAAATCTTTCTCAGGTGCGGCACTTTTGAGTTCTCACCGATACCGCATTATGAGTCATAATAGATTGCTATGTTGTTAACGCGAGCTGCCGATTACGCCGTCCGGGTCATGATCCATATGGCCAAACTTCAGGAGGGCCAGCGCACCTCGCTACCCGAACTGGCCACCAGTGTTCAAGCCCCACAGAGCTTTCTCAGCAAGGTCATGCAGGCGCTGACCAAGGCCGGATTGGTCCGCTCCTGGCGCGGCAATGACGGCGGCTTTGAGATTCTCGACGTTGGGCGCAAGTGCAGCCTGCGCGAGGTGGTGGAAGCCATTGACGGACCGCTCTTCCTCAACACCTGCCTGGTCAGCGGCGATGCCTGCGAACGGGAGCATCTTTGTCCGGCGCATGACGTGTGGGAGCGGGCACAGATGGCGGTGATGAATATCCTGGACGGGGTCAGCGTGACGCAGATGGCCGAAGATCATCACCATGCCCACCCCGCCAAACTGCAGCAGATCGGCGAAGTGTTGCCGCGAAAAACCAACCTCTGAAGCGGCTGCCTGCAGCCGAGCACAAAAAAGGCCGCCCTCGCGGCCTTTTTCATTTGCCCGCGGCCTTCACTCTCGCGCCTTTATTTTCCGATGCAGAAGGTGGAGAAGATGACATCGAGAATGTCATCGGTGGTCGTCGCGCCGGTCAGCTCGTCGAGCGCGCGCAGAGCAGTGTAAAGATCGAGCAGCAGCATCTCATGCGGCACGCGATTCGCCACCGATGTGCTCGCCGCCTGCAGCGCTCCCACCGAGGCATGGACCGTCTGCTGCTGGCGCAGGTTGGTCACCAGCGCACCCTCCGGCTGTGCGCCGCCACCGCGGATGCCACGCAGGATCGCCTCACGCACTTCGGCCACGCCATTGCCGCTCAAGGCACTGCAGCAGACCACGGGAAGCCGTGTTGCGGGAGCAGCCGCTGCGCCCAGGTCGCACTTGTTCATCACCACCACGGCCTCGCGCTCACGCACATCGTTCAACAGCTCGCGGTCCACATCGCTCAGCGGGCGGCTGGCGTCGAGCACCACCAGCACCAGGTCGGCGTCGGCAAGGGCCTCCATGGATTTGCGAATCCCGATGGCCTCGGCCTCGTCAATCACCTCGCGCTGGACGGCCTCGCGCAACCCGGCCGTGTCCACCAGCCGCACGGGCAGCCCACCCAGGGTCACCGTCTCCGTGACGAGATCGCGCGTGGTGCCTGGCGCGGCAGTGACGATGGCGCGCTCGCGCTCCACGAGGCGGTTAAACAGGCTGCTCTTGCCAACATTGGGCCGCCCGACGATGGCCAGGGTCAGTCCGGACTGCACCAGCCGGCCGAAGGCAAAGCTGGCCTCCAGCTTGTGCAGCGGCTCGGCAATGGACGCGATGGCCGCAGTGATCTCCGCCGCAGGCATTTCGCTGACTTCGTCTTCCGCAAAGTCGAGGCCGGCTTCGAGGCGCGCAATCAGCTCGACCAGCGCGCGTTTGATGGGCTGCACGGTGTGCGAGAGCTCGCCGTGCAACTGCCGGGCGGCGACCTTCGCCTGATACAGACTCTCGGCATCAATCAGGTCGCGCACGGCTTCGGCCTGCGTCAAATCCAGGCGGCCGTGGAGAAAAGCGCGCTGTGTAAACTCTCCGGGCGCGGCCATGCGCGCGCCCGCGGCCACGGCCATCTCCAGCACGCGGGCCAGCACCACGGGCGAACCGTGACAGCTCAGCTCCACTACATCATCGGTTGTGTAGGAGTGCGGCGCGGCAAAGTAAGTGACCACGACTTCGTCAATCCGCTCGCTGTCTTTCTTATCTGACTGCGCCGCGTCCACCAGCTCGCAGAAGATGGCGCGATTGGCCTCCAGCTTTCGTCCAGCGGGCAGCCGCAGCATCGCCCCGGCAATCGCGCGAGCCTGGCCGCCGCTGAGGCGCACCACGCCCAGGCCTCCGCGGCCGGGAGGGGTGGCAATGGCGACGATGGTGTCGTCAAGATGCATGAGATATTTTCAACCGCTACGAGGCTCGCACAAAACCGCCCTGCAAAACCATCTCAGGAATGATGGCTACAGACTTTTCAGGGTGACCCGGACGATAGCGTACGTCTATTGGCATATCTTTGGGGAATGCGGCGTGCACATCTTCTACCCTGCGAAAGGTCAGGCTACGAAAGATGGGAATCTCGCCGCAGTAATATTCACCATCCACAACGTAAACATAGCTGACATTGCACATCGAACCATCCACTCCGGGCATGATGCCCGCCACGCGGCCCTGCACAATTGGCCAGTACTTTGAATGAGAGAGCCACCAGCGCCGTGCCAGCCAGCCTCCGCCGCCCACCGCCGGAAATGCCAGCGGCTTTGCCAGTTTGAAAAGGATAATGATCCACTCCGGGCGGAGCCAGTGCATGTGTAGCCATTCCATCATGCCCTTCATCATAGCGCCGCCGTATGGCTGCAAAAGACAAAAGCCGGAGATTTTCTCCGGCTCTGCGTACTGCCATTTTGCCTAGTAGCGGCCTCGGCCGCCGCCACGGCTTCCACCGCGTCCACCACCACCGCCGCGGCCGCCGCGATCTCCACCACGACCGCCGCCGCCGCTGCGGCCGCCACCACGGCCACCAAAGCCGCGGCCATCTCGACGGCCAGCGCCGGGAGCCGCAGGAGCCGGTCCGCGATAATCCTTCGGATAGACGACCAGGTGACGATCGCGCCCCTCGCCTTCACTCTCCGTGCGCAGGCCTTCGGTTTCTTTCAGAGCCAGATGCACCACGCGGCGCTCGCGGCTGTTCATGGGAGCGAACGCATAGGGGTCGCCGCTATCCAGAACCTTATCGGCCGCGGCCTTGGCCTTCTCCACCAGCTCGTCGGTGCGATCCTGACGATAGCCGTCGGCGTCAAAGACGATGCGCTCGTTGTCTTCCAGCAGGTCGCCGGCCGACTCGACCGCGACCAGCTCCAGGGCGTTCAGCAGCTCGGCGTCGCGCTCGGTCAGCAGGTCAACGTCCGGCCCGCTGAAGTCCACCAGGATCGCAGGACGGTCCCACTCGGAGCCGGGATCGGCAGGCGGATCCACGGCGATGCGGTACTTGAGCCGGAAGCTGCCCAGCCGCACGATGTTGTTCAACAGCTCGTTGATCTCTTTTGCCGCTTCAATCTTGTCTTCGATGGCCATGGAATGATTCTCCTCGGGCGGTTAGCGCCGCTTCTCTGCCGCTTTCAGTGCGCGCTTCTCGGCGATGGCACGCATCTCGCGCCCCATCGGAGTCTGGTTCATGATGAATTGCTGAATGATCTGCACCACGGTTCCGGTGATGATGTACAGGCCCAATCCGCTGGCCACGCTCCAGGTAAAGACGGCAAACATGATGGGCGTCATCATGTTCATCATCCTCTGCTGCTCCTTGCTCATGCCGCTGGAAGGCATCATGCGCTGCATCAGCACCATTCCGACAATGGTGGCGATGGGAATGATGTGCCACGGGTCGGGCGCGCTCAGGTCGGTCAGGTAGAGCCATCCGGCCTGGCGCAGCTCAATGGCGTTGCGCAGCATGGTGTAGAAGGCGAAGAGGAACGGCATCTGGATGATGAGCGGCAGGCATCCGCCCACCGGGTTGACGTCGTGCTCCTTGTAAAGCGCGGCGACCTCCTTGTTCATCTCCGAACGGCGCGGGTCGTCCATCTTGTACTTCTTGTATTTCTCCTGGATGGCCTGGATGTGCGGCGCCGCCTTCTGCATCTTCATCGCGCTCTTGATCTGCGAGATGCGCAGCGGCAGCAGGGCCAGGTTGATCAGCACCGTCACCAGCACGATCGTCCAGCCCCAGTTCGGAGTCCAATGCTCCTGCGTCCAGCGCACCCAGGCAAACAGCGGACGGCCGATGAAGCCGAACATTCCAAAGTCGAGCGAGCCCGCCAGGTTGGTGCCGTTCACGCTGTGCACCGCGTCCAGAATGTCCACGGCCTTCGGTCCGGCGAACAGGCGCACATCGCTCGGTCCGTTCAGGCTTCCGGCGGCCACGCCCAACACGTCGGCTTTCGTCTTATCGCCCTGCGGGTTGGTGGGATCCTTGGGAATCTCAATGGCGTTGCGCTGCTCGGCGTAGCTGGTGCCCTCGGGATGCACGGGCAGGAAGAAAGCACCGAAGTATGCATCGCTGGCGCCCACCCACTGGTAGCTGCCGGTGTTCACTCTTCCGCCGCTGATGCTGGAGCCTTTTTTGTCCAGCTTCAGGCGGGTCACGTCCTTGCCGGTGGCTACGAAGTCAATGCGCTGCTCGGCGTAGCTGGGCAAGCCCTGCGCGTCGCCAAAGCCCGCGGGCCAGGCCGGCAGAGCCGTGACCCACTGATTGCCACGGCGCACGCTGGTCTTGATGCCAACCACGTAGCTCTCGTCGAAGCTGAACTCCTTCTTTACGGCCACATCGCCGTCGGAGTACTCAAAGCTCACATTCTTCGTCGAGGAGCCGGAGGTGGCCGGAGCGGTGACGTAGAGCGCCGAGTTCAACTTATCGCGCAGCGCGGCGTCGTAGCTCCACAGGCTGAGCGGAAGCCCATACTGGCTGGCCGCCTGCTGATGCACCAGCTCGAGGCCGGGCTTCCCGTGGTTGTCCTTGTACTTCTTCAGAATCCAACTCTTCACCTGCGCACCGCGATTGGTGAAGGTGATGCGGTACAGATCGTTCTCCACCACCGTGTCGCTTTCGGCGGAGGCCGCAACGGCGGAGGCCGGCAGGCTGCCCGGGATGACCGGCGCTGCAACGGGCGAGGCCGAAGCCACTCCAGGCGTCGCCGGAGTGCTGGTGGCGCTCTGCGTCTGCACCGGCTTGGATTCGTTCTTGGGCTGCGGCTTGACCAGGAACTGCTGGGCCAAGACGAGCAGGATCATGGAGACGGCGAAGACAAGGATGACGCTCTTATCCATGCCGGGCTGATTCTGCGGATTCTGGATCTCACTCACGATGCTGTGCCGATCGGGGCGGCCGTGGCCACCCGCAGGGATGTTCCCTTTGGAAGTTTAATGTCGTATGCAGGCGTGGCCGGCCTGGGCCAGTCCTGCCTTCTGCTGTCGAGCTTGCAAACTCAATTCCGTCAGGCGGAAACCAGCCTGGTCGAACTCTGTGCCGTGCTGGGCGTTCCCTTCCGCCCGCGGATGGCTGCCGCAAAAGTGCCGGGGAACCTGATCGAGGCCGCGCCCGCCGAAGGGCTGGCAACGCAACAGCCGCCAGAGGGCCAAAAGAGTTCCGCGGGCCGCGCCGTGCATGGCCACCGCCTCGGCTGCGTACTCCGAGCAGGTGGGCGTGTAGCGGCAGGCCACGGGCATCCGCGGAGAGAGCACGCGCTTATAGGCCGCCAGAATCCAGAGAACGACGTTCTGCATAACGCTCGGTCGCATCATGCTCCGGCTCCGGCGCTCGAAGGGCGCCCGCTGCTTTTGCGTTCAGAACTCTTCTGCGTGGAGCCCTGGCGATTCACGTTCTGCGAAATCACCCGGAAGGCGCGCTCAATCTCCTCGGAGATGGCGTTGAACTCGGCCTTCAGCAGGCTCTTCTTCGGATTGATGACCACGTCCAATGGCACGGGCAGCCCGGCCAGCGCGCCCAGATGATGGCGCACTGCCTCCCTGGTACGCCGCCGCATGCGGTTGCGTTCCACGCTGCCGCCCAGGGCGCGGCTTACGGTAAAGCCGATGCGCACGGGGCCGGGATCTTTTCGCGGGCTGGAACGCACGGCGGCCTTGCTCGTACCTTCACAGCTCGTACCTTCACACGCGCGCAGACGTGACGCTTCGCCCGCCCCGAGGGGCGTGGCGTCGGCATCGGCCTGGCGGCGCAGATAGAAGACGGTCATGTTCCCGGAGAAATGGCGGCGCCCCAGTTCGTAGACCTTCCGAAAGTCGGCGTGCTTGCGCAGGTGCGCCGACTTTGGAAACTCGCCTTGGGGAGTCTCACTCACAGTTGTATCCACCCGTGACGCAGGCGCCGCGGCGCCCGGCCCTGGCCGGTCTCAGAATTTCACATCTCCACCGGACTGCCCGGTGGTGTTCTCCGCGGTTGTCTGGGGCTGGGAACGGGCTTGGTTATGCGGACTAATCGCGATAGCCGGCGCTGACGCTGACGCGCTTGCGTCCCTTGGCACGGCGGCGCGACAATACGGCCTGGCCGCTCTTGGTCTTCATGCGCGCACGGAAGCCGTGCGCTTTGGCACGGTGGCGGCGATTCGGTTGAAATGTACGCTTAGGCATTGAACTGGGTGCTCCTGCTTCAAGAATGGGTAAATGCGCAAGAAATAAGTATAAATGATTCCCGCCCCGTCGGCCAAACCGGGGCCGGCCGCTACCCCCATCCCGGGATCATTTTCCGGGACGCTCAAAAAAATAGTTTGCACCTCTGCACAGGGAATGATGCAACCCGGCATTTTCTCTCTTGACGAAGTGCCCTCGGAAGGCGCACAAGAGAAAAACACGCGTCGAAACAATCCTTCGGAGGGGCTTTTGGGCCAGCCAGTCAATCGTGCTAGTATCCGTTTGCGGCGATGTTGTTCTGGCCACCGGCCGCCCCGGTAAGATTCCTAGCGGCCCCCGCTCCGCAACACAAAGCTCCACAGGAAACTGATCGTCGAGCCTGTGCGGCTGAAGACTTTGTTCAGCGACGACATTTTGAAATCCGTCCAGCCAGGCCCCCAAGGGGCTCCTACACGGCATTTTCCACAGCGCCGGGCAGGGGTTTTTGCGGCCTGAAGAATATTTGGACAACGGTTGGTACATGTCAGCTTTGGTTACATCCACCTCGAATCCGTGGTTGCAGATTCTCAGCGCACTTGAGAAGAAGGTCAATCGCCACTCCTACGACACCTGGTTCAAGCCCACGCGCTTCAGCCACGATGCCGATGGCAAACTCTTCGTCAACGTACCCTCGCAGGAGTTCTGCACCATCGGCGAGCGCTACAACGACCTGATCCTTGAGGCCATCGAAAACCTCGGCATGGAGTACCGCGACGTGGAGTTCGTTCCCGCGCCGCCGGAGCCCGAGCCGGCACCGGCCATCCTGCGCCACAACGGAGGCTTTGCCCCGGCGCAGGCCGCAGCCCCGCGCACCGGCATCGCGCAGAGCCGCTTTGACTTTGACGGCGCCGCGCAGCTCAACCCGCGCTACACCTTCAACGGCTTCGTCATCGGCACCGGAAACCAGTTCGCCCATGCCGCCGCCCTGGCCGTGGCCACCCAGCCCGGCAAGGCTTACAACCCCCTGTTCCTGTATGGCGGCGTGGGTATGGGCAAAACCCACCTGATGCAGGCCATTGGACACGAGGTGAAGCTGCGCCAGCCCGAGGCCTCGATCCTGTACCTCAGCTCGGAGAAGTTCACCAACGAGCTGATCAACAGCATCAAGCACGACAAGATGGTCAGCTTCCGCGACCGCTTCCGTGGCGTGGATGTGCTGCTGGTGGACGATATTCAGTTTTTGGCCGGCAAGGAGCGCACCCAGGAGGAGTTCTTCCATACCTTCAACGCCCTGCATGAGACCAACCGTCAGATCGTCATCGCCAGCGACCGCTCGCCCAAGGAACTGGCCGACATTGAAGACCGCCTGCGTTCGCGCTTTGAGTGGGGCCTGATTGCCGACATTCAGCCGCCGGATCTTGAGACGAAGATCGCCATCCTGCAGAAGAAGGCGGAGAGTGAGAACGTCAGCCTGCCCGACGACGTCTGCCAGTACATCGCCAGCAGCATCCGCAGCAACGTGCGTGAGCTGGAAGGCGCGCTGATTCGCCTCTCGGCCTACGCCTCGCTCACCGGCACGGAGATCACCCTGGCGACCACGCAGCAGGTGCTGAAGAACATCATTGACCAGCAGAGCCGCAAGGTGACCATCGAGGCCATCCAGAAGGCCGCCAGTGAGCAGTTTGGCCTGCGCATCCCGGAGATCAAGGCGAAGAACAACTCGCGCCAGATCGTCTTCCCGCGGCAGATTGCGATGTACTTGTGCAAACACCTCACCGAGGCCAGCCTGCCGGAAATCGGACGCCAGTTCGGCGGCAAGCACCACACCACGGTGTTGCACTCGATTGAAAAGATCAGCGAGCAGCGTAAGACAGATAAAGATTTAAACAGGTTACTCAATAAACTGACCGAACAACTCAGCAACTAGAAACCCTGCCCGGTGAACGCCTTACGCGACCCGGGCATTTTTTTGTCCGCTTTCTCCTCCACACAGGTCTGTGGGTTCCCTGTGGGAACTGTGTAGAAGTCGGGCAATTCCCGTGACAGGCGAGAGTTCTCCTCAAAACAGTCGGCCAGAGGGTAGGGTTTCCCAGTCAAAAACAATCCGTAAATCTATAAAGAAAAAGATACTAACCAGTTTTTCCACATTTCCGCAGGCCCTACTGCTACTGCTGTCTATTCTTTGTCTCTTAAAGACTTTTAGCTCTAGTAACAATCGTCCCGTTGCAACCAAAATTCACTGCTCGGGCTGGCTTTCAAAAACACTCTTCGTTTGAGACCCCGGTTTGGATTGATCGAGCAGAGAATGTCTGTAACCGGATTTCCTGGACAAATCTGTTTCGAATGAATCGGCCCCAAAATGTGTCCACGGAAGACTGTTTGGCGGCGGTGTACATCTCAGTTTCGTCTGCCTCGCCTGCTTGGCTTATCGGTGGTAAAGTCACAATGTTTCAAGGATTTTCTCCGGAATCAGCTTTCCCACTGGTTTCATCAGCCTTCAGTTTGATATAAGTGCAAGTTATAGCCAGCGAAAGGTTTTTGGGGATATCATGCCGGAGACAGCTACTGTGCAAGGAACCGCCATGGAGATCACGGTCAGTAAAGCCGACCTGTTGAAGGAACTTACAGCGACCCAGGGCGTCGTCGAACGCAAGACGACCATCCCCATTCTGTCCAATTTTCTTTTTGAGGCCACCGACGGCGAGTTGACCATCACCGCCACGGACCTTGATCTGAGCCTGCGTACCAGTTGCAAGGCCGGGGTCAAGAAAGATGGCGCCTGTACGATCCCCGCGCGCAAACTTTATGACTACGTGAAGTTGCTGGGCGATGGCGACGTCACCATCAAGTTGCTGGAGAATCACTGGGTCAACATTCGCTCCGGGCGCAGCAACACGAAAATGGTCGGCATGGCGCGCTCGAATTTTCCCAGTGTGCCAACTTTCCCCACCTCGGGCGCGGTGAAGATTCCCGCGGCGGCCTTCCGTATGTTGATCAGTAAGACGGTTTTTGCCATCAGCAACGAAGAGTCGCGCTACACGTTGAACGGCGCGCTGATGGTGTTGAAGCCGGAGTCCATCACCATGGTGGCCACCGACGGACATCGCCTGGCGCACATTGTGCGCGACGGGCTAGCCTTTGACATCACCGGCGAAGTGAAGACCCTGATTCCACGCAAGGCCATGGTGGAGCTGCTCAGCCTGCTGACGGCGCCCGACCTGGAGTACGTGGAGTTTGCCAAGGACGACGCGACGCTGTTCTTCCGCCTGGGCTCGCGCCTGCTGACCTCGCGCCAGTTGACGGGACAGTTCCCCAACTACGAGGCCGTGCTGCCCAAGGAGCACAACAAGAGCGTCAGCGTGCGCACCAGCGAGCTGCAGGCGGCCATCCAGCGCGTGGCGCAGTTTGCCGACGAGCGCTCGGGCGCCATCAAGATGCGCTTTGAGAAGAACGAGGTGCGCGTCAGCTCCAGTTCCACCGAGACCGGTGAATCCGAGGACTCGATTGAGACCGATTACGACGGCGAGACGCTCTCCATCGGCTTCAACTCGCAGTACCTGGTCGAGTTCCTGAAGGCCACGGAGAGCGACACGGTTCGCATCGAGTTCAAGGACTCGCAATCGGCCGGCCAGCTCCGCCCGGAGGGAATCGAAGAGTACAAGTACCGCTACGTCGTGATGCCGATGCGCATCTGACGAATAGCCTGTGGAAAGATCCTGAGGAAAAAAATTCGCGGCGGAGCGCACTCGGGGCTCCGCCGCTTTTGTTTGTGCGGATCACCTCAACGAACCTGATTGACCTGGCAACCACGTGAAGATGGCGGCGCTGCCGGTAGCGACTCTGCCTAGCGCGCCAGCATAGCCTGATCGCGTAACGGGCGCAGGCGCGTCTCCTCCAAATCATCACGGTAGAACATGTTGTAGGTGTCAAAGGGAATGATGCGGCTGGCGTCCGGATGTGCGATGTGCACGCAGGACTTGCGAATGGAGCGCAGATCGAATCCTTCGGCATCCATAAACTGAACAATCAGCACGCGGAAAAGGTTCTGGTAGTCGAGCGACTGTGGCACGCTGACCTTGGGCAGGCAGCAAAGCAGCTCGCGAAGGGTTGCCGCCTGAGCCTGCGGCGAGTGGTTGGTGGAGAACAGTTTGAAGATGTGATCACGGACGGCAGCTTCGTTTTCGTAAATGATCGTGTTGCGGCCGCCGTTGATGAGCACTTCCGGGGCGATCATGCCGGTGAGCGGAACGACCTGCCCGCCGAGCTTCACGGCGTATGCCATGCAGAGGCTGTCAGGATGGCAAGGGACGGGGATGAGGTCTTCCGGGCGGAAGACCTGGCCCTGCTCCAGGATGCGCCGGCGCACCTCGGTGAGAGTCAGGCGGTGTTCACTCGAGCGAAAGCCCTCCAGGCGCCCGGCCTGCTGCACAGGCTGGAAGGTGACACCGCGCACGCAGGGTTGTTGCAGCGCGAAATCCACGATGGCGCCCAGTTCCGCGTCGTTGACGCCGCGAGCGACCGTGGTGACAAGCGTGGTGGAAATGCCAAGGCGATTGAGCTTATCGAGTGCCTTCTCATGCACGGTTCGCAGATCGGCCGCGCGCAGTTGCATCAGCGGGCCACGTTGCAAGGAGTCGAATTGCAGGTAAAGCTCAAAGCCTGGCATGAACTCGGCCAGGCGCTCGGCAAATCCCTCCTCCTGGGCGATGCGCAGACCGTTGGTATTCACCATCAGGTGGCGGATGGGGCGGCGCTTGGCGGCCGCGAGGATGGCGAAGAACTCCGGATGCAGCGTGGGCTCGCCGCCGGAGATCTGCACGATGTCAGGCTGCAACTCATTGCTGACTACCGCGTCGAGCATGGCCTCCACCTGGTGAAGCGGGCGGAAGGTGTTGCGATGCGTACCGCTATTCGCATAGCAGACCGGACAGTTGAGGTTGCAGGCGTCGCAGATCTCCACGAGCGTCAGGCAGGAATGTTGCTCGTGGTCCGGGCAGAGGCCACAGTCATATGGGCAGCCGTAGTGAACGGCGGTGTTGTAGTGATCCGGCATCTCCGGTTTCTTGATGAAAACCTCGCGGCATCGGCGATAGTAATCCACATCGTCGGCCATCAATACACGTTCATGGCCATGCAGCGGGCAGCGCTTCAGCATCCACACCTTATCGTCTTCAAAGACGATCTTGGCATCTACGCGGCGATAGCAGGTGGTACAGATCGAAACGGCGGAGTCGTAGTAGAGATACGGTCGATTCTTGGCCATGGGGTCAATCCTGAGGTGGGTTAGAGGCGGATGGGACAAACCTACGGTAGACTTGACGGCCAATGGCATACAGTAAAACGCCGGCCAGCCCAGCGGCGCCAACAAACATTCCAGCTGCTTCTACAACGCCGGTGACCAGCAGTAAGCCAGACCAGACACTGCCTGCATTCGAATTGCTCATGCCATCGAACAGGCCAAACAATAGGTAATTGGCACCGCATAGACCAAAGGAAACGGTCAATATGGTGGCGAAGATGGCGGTGTACTGCGCCACACCGACCTTGCCCTCCCAAGGTGCCTTCATTCCGCGTCCTCCGTGTCATCTCCGCAGAGGGAGAGAATCAGACTGACGAACAAGCCCACCACGCTTAGGATGGCGAGCGGCATTCCAAAGCCTAAGAGCAGACTGATGGCAGCACCGGTTCCCAAAGCTGTTCCCGTTCCACAGAGTCCGAAGCTGAGAATAAGTCCACAAGCGGAATATGTGGCAATACGCTTTGCGGAAAAGAAGTCTCGTGGTGGCCGTCGGCCAGGATCACGCATCTTCGCTCTCCAGGGGCGCGCGTACTTCTCCGAGTGCCAGCGCACAAAGCCCGACCACACAGGCCCATTGAATCATATTCAGACCAAGAATGAGCGGTTGTGGCTTCAGGAAATCAATCAGCAGCCGCCAGCCGAGGTAGGCTGCCAAAAAGAAACGGAAGGTGCGTCCGCGAGGGCGAGACCGAGATTGAAAGCTGCTGAGCAGAAGGGCTAGCAGAAGCAGGAAGATGATCTCGTAGAGCTGTGTTGGGTGGCGCGGCACACCATCACCAAAGTCAACACCCCAGGGCATGGTGGTGGGCAGGCCATAAGTGTCATCGGCAAGGCCGGCGAAGAAGCACCCTATGCGGCCGATGGCGATACCAAGGCAAAGTGGGACGGCGAACAGGTCTCCGGTGCGCCCACGCAAGCCTTGAGCACGCTTGATGAACTCAACGGCGAGCCAGCCGCCAAGGAGTCCACCGACGATCGTCTTGCCTCCAGAGAAAAGAAGACTGCTCCAGGAAAATCCCATGGCCGGTGCCTGCTCCAGTAGTCCGAGCAAGCGGCTGCCAGCGAGCGCGCCAACCGCAGCGGCGGCAACTACCGTCCAACGTTGATCTTCCGAGAGGAAGTCGCCCTGGCGGGAGCGTGCACGGCGATAAACGGCGTAGGCAGCGGGATAAGCCAGCGCCTCAAAGACGAAATGAAGAGCGGGATGGAAGAGTTGAGGCAACCGGCTCCTGAGCGGCGCATTGGCAGCGGCGAAAAGTGCCTGCGGCAATCCTCACGAATTGTACACGCCGCGCCCGGTTTACACCGCGCGTTGAAGCCGAAACCACAGGGACGAAGAGATGGCGCAAAAAGAGCTTTTAACTGTTGTTTTATCAGTGAGTTACAGGGAGTCTCGCCGGGCCGCTTTGTGTTAAAATAAGGGTATGGCGCAGTGGCCCGGGAAAGCCTTCTGTTTTCCCCTCCGCTGCCGGAAAAGAGACGACCCCACTCGTGGAAGAAGACATCATCCAAAAGAACGGCAACGGCACCAACGGCGATTACAACGCGGACTCGATCAAGGTCCTCAGCGGCATGGCGCACGTGCGCAAACGGCCTGCCATGTATATCGGCTCCACGGGCGAGAGCGGCCTGCACCACCTGGTGTACGAGGTGGTGGATAACTCTGTGGACGAGGCGCTGGCCGGCTATGCCGATCGCGTGGACGTGACCATCCTGAGCGACAACTCGGTGAGCGTGGCCGACAACGGCCGCGGTATTCCCGTGGACGAGATGGAGATTGACGGCGAGCGTTTGCCGGCGGCGGAAGTCGTGATGACGCGTCTGAACGCGGGCGGCAAGTTCGACAGCTCCACCTACAAGGTGAGCGGCGGACTGCACGGCGTGGGCGTGAGCTGCGTCAACGCCCTGAGCGAGCATCTCGACCTGGAGATTTGCCGCGATGGCGCGGTGTGGGAGCAGCAGTACAGCGAAGGCGCCGCCATTACCAAGCTGACCAAGACCGGCACGACGAAGCGGCGCGGCACCACCGTGCACTTCATGCCGGACAAGACGATCTTCAAGGCCACCGAGTACAACTACGACACGCTGGCCAACCGGCTGCGCGAGCTCGCCTTCCTGAACAAAGGGCTGCTCATCACGCTGACCGACGAGCGCACCACCGACCAGAAGACGGGCGAAGCCAAGCGCGCGGAGTTCAAGTTCAACGGCGGCATCGCCGAGTTCATTAAGCATTTGAACAAGGGCAAGGTCGTGCTGCACGAGAAGCCAATCTACATGGAGTCGGCCGAGAAGGATGGCCTCTCCATTGAAGTGGGCCTGCAGTACAACGACAGCTACAGCGAGAACGTCTTCAGCTTTGCCAACAATATCAACACCGTGGATGGCGGCACGCATCTGCAGGGCTTCCGCTCGTCGCTGACGCGCACCATCAACGCCGCGGGCCAGTCGCTGGGCTTGTTCAAGGATTTGAAGGAAAACCTGAGCGGCGACGACGTTCGCGAAGGCCTGGTGGCCGTGGTCAGCGTCAAGCTGCCGCAGCCGCAGTTTGAAGGCCAGACCAAGGGCAAGCTCAACTCGGATATCGCGGGCCAGGTGCAGGCGTTCATCAACGAGCGGCTGGGCGGATTCTTTGAACAGAACCCGTCGGTGGCGAAGAAGATCATCAACAAGGCGATTGAAGCGGCACGTGCCCGCGAGGCGGCGCGCAAGGCTCGCGACCTGACCCGGCGCAAGAACGTATTGGATAGCGGCGGGTTGCCGGGCAAGCTGGCCGATTGCAGCGAACGCGATCCGGCACGCTGCGAGGTGTACCTGGTCGAGGGTGAGAGCGCAGGCGGCACGGCCAAACAGGGCCGCGATCGCCGCTTCCAGGCCATTCTCCCGTTGAAGGGAAAAATCCTGAACGTGGAGAAGGCGCGCTACGACAAGATGCTGGGGCACGAGGAAATCCGCGCCATGATCACCGCCTTCGGCAGCGGCATCGGCAAGGACGACTTCGATCCGTCGAAGCTGCGCTATGGCAAGATCATCCTGATGACCGATGCCGACGTGGACGGATCGCACATCCGCACCCTGCTGCTGACGTTCTTCTTCCGCCACATGCAGGAGCTGATCAAGCGCAGCCACATCTACATTGCGCAGCCGCCGCTCTATCGCATCAAGAAGGGGCGCTTCGAGCAGTACATCAAGAACGACGCCGAGTTTGTGCAGGTGATGATCAAGCGCGCCAGCGAAGGACTTGCGGTGCGTTACGGCGAAGGCGCGGCCAAGGTGGAGGGCAGCAAGCTGGCGCTGTTCCTGACGCGGCTGAATGAGTACCTGGGCTTTTTGGAGAAGGTGGACAAGCGCCTGCGCAATGAGCGCGTGACCGAGCTGCTGCCCAGCTTCGAGCTGAGCAAGCGCGAGGAGTTCATGGGCGAGGCCGGCACGGTGCCCACGCGCATTGCCAAAATCGAGGCGGCGGTGAAGGCGCTCCAGAAGGAAGAGCAGTTCCTGGAAGTGCACAGCCAGTTCAACGAGGAGCAGGAGCTGTGGGAGGTGCGCTTTGTGAACTCGCAGGGCACACCGCACTCGATTGGATGGCCTTTGGTGAACAGTCCCGAGTACAAGCAGATGATGCGCAGCCATAAACAGATTGCGGAGTTCATTGAGCCTCCGTTTGTGGTGGAGTGGGTGAAGGCCGCGCCGGTGGAGGCCGAAAAAGAAGAGGACGACACCATCAGCGAGGCGGAGAAAGCCGACGCCGAAAAGATTGAAGGCAAAACGATGAAGGGCGGCACCTTGGCGCGCGTGGCCGGCAAGGCATCCCGTGAGCCGGTGGAGAAGCTGACCCTGCGCGACCTCTTCAACTTTGTGCTGGAGCAGGGCCGCAAGGATTACCAGATCCAGCGCTACAAGGGACTGGGCGAGATGACGGCCGAGCAGCTCTGGCAGACGACGATGGATCCGACGCGGCGCACGCTGCTGGAAGTCAAGCTCGAGGACCTGACGGAGACCGAGGCGATCTTTACCACGCTGATGGGCGAAAACGTGGAGGCGCGTAGAAGGTTCATCGAAGACAACGCGCTGGACGTAAAGAACCTGGACATCTAACGGACTTCGGCCGCCGCAGGCTAGGCCAGCTCGTCCAGGCTAGAAGTAGAGCTGCTGCTGTTGTTGAGGCTCGCCAGCAACTGGCTGACCGAGCTGCTGGACGAGGTGCCGCTGCTGGACGAACTGCCGTCGGTGAGTGTGCCGCTCATCTCCTGCAAGGTGGCGGCGCCGGCCGAGCTGGTGGAGATGGAAGCCAGTTGCTGCATGACCGAGCCGGCCGCCGAGCTATCTCCGGCCTCAAGATCATCGGCGATCACCTTAATCAAAAGAGTCGCATCCCCCTGACTGCTTGTGGTGGCGGCGGTGGAGCTGCTGTCCGTGGCGGCCGAAGTGCCCGTGGTAGACGAGGCGTTCAAGGCCGTCGAGTCCAACGACAACAGATCCTGCTGCGCCGAAGAGATGTCTCCGTTCTGGAGGTCCGTGCCGAGCAGGTTGAGATCGCTGATAAAGGTCTCCGAGCTGGCGTCGGAGCCGGCGATACTGCTGAGCAGCGACGTGGTGATACCGCTCGACGAGGTGGTTGCCGACGAGGCCGTGGCACCATTGAGCGCATCCTGGGAGAGCGTGACGTAATCCTGCTGCGCCGCCGAGAGATTGCCGCTCTGCACGTCCTGCGCCAGTTGGTTCAAGTCGGTGGCGAACTGGTTTTCTGTGCCGGTTGCGCCGACGATTTGCGACAACAGGCTGCTGGTGATGGCACTGGTGGACATGAGTTGACCTTCCGCGAAACGGAGGAATCCCGCTCCACCTGCACTATCGGCAGGAAATGGAAAAACCTTAAGTCGCAGGGTTGCCCGGCGCGATGTTTATTTTGCACGCATGGCGGAAAAGCGTGTGGAAATCATGGAAAAGGCAAAAGGCCAACCCCATCGCGGAGTTGGCCTTTTGCGGAAGAAAGTGAAAAAGCTATGCGCGGCCGGCAAACTCGCGCGTCTCTGTGCTGACCTTGATCTTCTCGCCGGACTTGATGAAGAGCGGCACGCGGACTTCGATGCCGGTCTCCAGGGTGGCTGCCTTGGTGACGTTGCCGCCGCCGGCGGTGTCTCCGCGCGCGCCCGGCTCGGTGTAGGTGACGGTGAGCTCGACCTGGTTGGGCAGCTCGATGCCGATGGGCGAGCCGTTAAACTTGACGACCTCGATGATGGCGCCTTCAAGAAGGAAATCGAGGGCGTCGCCAATCATCCCCGCGCCTAGGGTATGGGTCTCAAAGCTGTCCTGGTCGAGGAAGTGCGAGCCGTCGCCATCGCTGTAAAGATAGCTGGCCTTCACCTGGTCCAGGTCGGGCTCCTTGAACTTGTCGCTGGCCTTGAAGGTCTTGTCGAAGACGGCGCGGGTCAGCAGGTTGCGCATCTTCAGCCGGACAAGCGTCTGCCCGCCGCGGGCGGTGGGGGTGTTCACCTCGGCCTCCAGGCAGTGGTAGGGCACGCCATCCAGCTCGAAGAACATCTTGCGCTTCACGTCAATTGCATCCAGTAGTGCTGCCATGGTTCCCTCACAAAAACGGCGCACATCACGGGCGCGCCTGCCTATTAAGAATATCAGCCGCATCCCCGGGCAGGCGAGGGGAACAGGCAGCTTCGGCCGCCAGGCGAACAGAGCGCGCAAAATCCTGCGGCAAATGTTACAAAGGTAGGCATCGGTTATGTCACAGGAAAAAACACCAAAACCCGTCCGTTCACACCATCTGATTGCGTTGGCGATGGTCATTGCCTTCGTCGCGCAATGCTGCTGGTTTGTGTACGCGGTGCCGCTGACCGGGCTGGAGGCCGACCAGGTATTGCGCGGCGTGGCGCGCTGGCACCTGCATCCTGTGGCGGAATCCGCCGAGCCCCCGCTGACCGCACTGGTGGCCTCCGCCGCGGTAAGCGTGCTGGCCCGGCATGGCCAGGCCACGGACCTGTTCTGGCTCGACCAGCATCGCTGGTTCATTCGCGCACCGTTCCTGCTGGCGGGGCTTTGCCTGGCGCTCTCGTTGTACTACGTGGCGCGGAGGCTCTATGGCGGCGGGGGCGGATTCGTCGCCCTGGCGCTGTTTGCCTTCAGTCCCGGCATGGTGGCGCGCTCGTCGCTGGCGGGAGGGCAGATCTTCGCCGCCTGGGGAGCCTTCGGAGTGATCTTCACGGCCATCGCCACGGCGCACACGCTCTACGCGCCGCGCGAGGTCATCCTGTGGAACTGGAAGCGCATCGGATTGCTCGGAGTGGCCATCACCTTTGCCGTGGGCTCCAGTTGGCCCTTGGTGTGGCTGCTGGTGCCGGCGGCGATGTTCATGCTGTGGGCGGTGCCGCACCGCAGAATCGCCGCCATGGTCATCCTCTGCGCGGGCGCCGTGCTGGCCTCGGTTGCGCTGGCAGTGTGTGAGCTGGGCAGCCTGGCCGCCTTCGGGGTGGGAGTGACACGCGCATTTGGCATGGCCGGCGGCGCGCAACTGCCGCGGGCCGTGGTGCTGGGCCGCATGCTGTTCTTCTTCTTCGCCGATGCCGCGCCCGGCGCACTGCTGTTGAGCGGAGTGGCCGTGGCCGCGTGGTGCGCGTGGCGGCGCGTGCGCTTCTTCGGCAACACGGCGCCGCTCATCGTCTTCGTCCTGCTGGTGGCCATGGGGTTGTTCTTTCCCCAGAGCGGAGCCAGCACGGTGTTGTTCGCCAGCCTGCCCTTTCTGCTGCTGTTTGTGGCCGGAGTCTTCGCCGACCTGATTGAAAGCCGCTGGCAGGCTCCCGCGCTGGCCGTGGTGTTTGCCGTGATTGCCGCCCAGGCGGCCTACAGCGTCAGCGGATTGATGCGAGTCTTCAACAAGAATTTCTAAGCTGCCGCGCCAACCCGGCAGACCTCATAAGCGAAGCGCCCGCGGGCCCCGCGGTGCGATAATCAACAGCGGCATGATCACTTATTCCTCGGCCGTTGAGCGGCTCTACGCCCTCGGGCACGAACTCCATCACGGACCCTCGCGCAAGTTCGAGCTGGGACAGATGCGAGCACTCTGTGCCGCCCTGGGCGATCCGCAACAGAAGACGCCGTCCATCCTGGTGGCGGGCACCAACGGCAAAGGCTCCACGGCGGCTACCCTCTCCAGCATCCTGCGCGCCGGCGGACACCGCACCGGACTCTACACCTCGCCGCACCTGCTCAGGATCAATGAGCGCATCCAGCTCGATGGACGTCCCATCCCGGACGAGGCCTTCGCCGCGGCCTACGAGCGCGTGCACACCCAGGCGCGCCTGCTGGTGGAGGGCGGCCAACTGCCGCAGCTGCCCAGCTTCTTTGAGACCGTGACGGCGATGGCCTTCCACTACTTCGCCAGTGAAGCCGCCGAGGTCGCCGTGCTCGAGGTCGGCATGGGTGGGCGACTGGATGCGACGAACGTCGTCGAGCCCATCGTGTCCATCGTCACGGATATTGACCTGGACCATCAGAACTACCTCGGCAACACTCTGGCGGCCATCGCCAGGGAGAAAGCCGGCATCCTGCGCCCCAACGTCGTGGCCGTCACCCTGCCGCAGCATCCCGAGGTGAACCCCGTGCTGGGTGAGCGCATGTTGGAGTTGGGCTCGCGGGCGGTGAACGCCACGCGCAACCTGCCGCCGCTCTCGCCCGGGGGCGATGCCTCGGCCGACATGGCTCATGACGCCACGCGTTATCGTTTACAGGTTCTGGGGCAGGAGGTCGAGATCGCATCGCCGCTGGTGGGCCGCCACCAGTTGCGCAACCTCGCGCTGGCCATCACCGCCGCCGAGGAGCTGGCCGCCATGGGGTATCGCATCACGGCCGAGAGCATTGCGCGCGGCGTGCGGCAGACCGTGTGGCCGGGGCGCTTCCAGCGTCTGCCGGCCACCGCCGGGCATCCGGAGATCGTCATTGACGTGGCGCACAACCCGGCCGGAGCGTGGGCCTTGCGCGCCGCCCTGAGCCAGCACTACGAGGGCCGTCCCATGGTTCTGCTGTTTGCGGCCATGGCCGACAAGGCGGTGGAGCAGATGGCGCAGATCCTTTGGCCGCTGATGGAGCAGGTTGTGCTGACGCGCGTGGCAGCCAACCCGAGGGCGGCGCAGGTTGCCGAGCTGGCCAGGCTGGCCGAAACGCTCGGCGTGCGCTACAGCGTGGCCGCCACGGTGCCGGAGGCCGTCCAGGTGGCTGCCCGGCAGGCGCACGCGCTCGGCGAGGATGCGCTGCTGGTGGTGGCCGGCTCCATCTACCTGGCTGGAGAGGCGCTGCCGCTTCTGCTGCGAGCCGATGCAGAATCATGATGCGTGAATCGCCCCGCGTTCAGTATTCTTAATGCAGCATGAAAGAGCGGGGACGATGAAGGGCATTCTGGCCAGAGCGGCGCTGTTTGTAGCTTTTGCCGTCAGCGCGGTGGGCGTCGTGGTTACCTTCCGGCACGCGGGTTTTGCCGTGCTGGGGGTCGTCGTGGTCAGCTACATGTGCGTGCTGGTGCTGGCGCTGGCCATCGTGCTGAACTATCCGCGCCAGTCGCACCTGGCCGTGGTGAATGAATTTGCCGACGAGCTGGAGGCGCGCGGCCTTCTTGTCTACTCCAGCTATCGCGCCGACCGCGCCTTTCGCGTGGAAGCCCTCGGTGAAGACGGCCCGCATTACTTTCTCGAGCTCGAAAACAATGAGGGCGTGCTGCACCTGAACGGCGTCTACCTGTATGACTACGAGCCCGGTCCACAGAGCGTGCGCCACTTTCCCTGCACGGAGTTCACCGTGCGCACCCACGCCATGGAAGGCTACGTGGTGGACCTTTTGTGCGGTGGGCTGGTGATTGAGCCTGAAACCGAGGCTCCGCCATTTGCTGAAGAGGATTTTATGCAGGGTCGCGTGCCGGCCGATGGAGAGATCCTGAGCGGCGTAACCTATGACGAACTCCGCAGCCAGCGCCTGGCCGCACAGCCGCCCGTGCAGTAGCTTCCACCTTCCGCGCCGGAAGATTGCCCACCGTATATCAATCAAGGAGATTAACCGTGCAAGCGGCGGTAGCGCAGAAGCGCGTGCGTCGTGATGATGTCCGTCGCCGAGGACACAGAGCGCCTCAGTGGCCGCCGTGGTAGGGATGGTTGTTGAGGATGGTAAATGCCCGGTAGAGCTGCTCGGCCGTGACGGCCCGCGCCAGCTCGTGCGGCAGGGTGACGCGCCCCAGGGAGAAACGCTGTGCCGCGCGCTTCAGCAGAGCCTCACTCCAGCCATCGGCGGGACCGATGGCGAAGATCAGCTCCTGCGTGCCGCGCTGCTGGTGGCTGCGCACAAACTCGGCCAACTCCTCGCTCGTCCACAGGGCGCCGCGTGAATCCAGTGCAACCAGCACGGGAGCCGTGCGGCCGGGACGCTCCAGCAGCTTGACCAGCGCGTCTTCCGTGGCCAGCTCAGAGCTTTCGGTGGGCGAGTAGCGTGCGGCGCGCTGGATGTAATCATCCGTGATGGCCTCGGCGTGGGAATCCTTGGCCCCGCCACGGCGCTTTGTAATCGAAATGAGGCGAACCTTCATCGTTCTCCAGTACAGCGACGTGCCGCCGCCAAAACGAATTCCTCCGGCAGCAAAACAACAGCGCGGACCATTCAGGCCCGCGCCGTGCAGAACTCAAAAGACTACTTGCGCTTGGCGGCCTTTGTCGCAGCCTTCTTGGCCGCGGGCTTCTTCACCACTGCCTTCCTGGCAACGACCTTCTTGGCCGCAACTTTCTTCACCGCAGCCTTCTTCACCACGGCCTTCTTGGCAACGGTCTTCTTTGCCACCACTTTCTTGGCCACAGCCTTCTTGGCGGCGACCTTCTTCTTGGCCGCGGGCTTCACGGCCTTGGCGGCGGCCTTCTTCTTGGCCGCGGGCTTCACGGCCTTGACGGCGGCCTTCTTCGCAGCCACCTTCTTGGCCGCGGGCTTCTTCACCGCTGGCGCCGCTTCCGGCTGAACCGCCTCGGCCACCGGCTGGGCCTTACCGAGCAGCTCCTCGGGAGTCACGTGATGAGCGCTCTTCCACAAGCGTTCCAGGTCGTAGTAGGCGCGGCGCTGCGCGTTGAAGATGTGCACCACGAAGTCCACATAGTCGAGCAGGATCCACTCGGCCGTGTTGTAGCCTTCGCGGGCGTTCGGCTCCACGTGCAGGTCTTTGCTCAGGCGCTCATCCACCTCATCGGCAATGGCCTGCACCTGGCGCGGATTGCTGCCGCTGCAGATCAGGAAATAATCGGTGAAGGTGCTGGACTCGTGCGGCAACTGGAGGAGCGTGACGTCGAGAGCTTTCTTTTCGTTGGCCGCCTCAAGAGCGACGGCCACCTGCTTGCGGATTTCTTCAATTGACATAGGACTATTGTGCGGGGTTTTCGCCCATCAAGGCAAGCGTCAGCAGAGGTGACATTACTGGTGCGGCGGCTCGGGCGCGCCCGCTTCGGCCGGCCCGTCATACAGGCCCACTCGCTGGATGTACTCGGCCACAGGCGGCGGCACCAGGCGCAGGAGTCCATGGCCGTTGCGTGCGGCGCGGCGGATGGAGGTGGCGCTGACCTCGTGGTAGACGCCATCCAGCAGGTGGATGCTGATGCCTTTGCCGGCAAACGATCCCGTCTTGAGCAGGCGGCGCGCGGCGGCCTCGGTGGGCTGCAACGACTCCGGCAGAGCCCCGGCGACGCCATCCAAAGGAAAGCCCGGGCGGCTGGCCACGATGAACTCGGCGGCCTTCAACAGCTCAACGGGCTGGCGCCACTTGGCAATGTGCTGAAAGGCATCCATGCCGAGAATGCAGAAGAGGCGCGTAGTGGGCGGCAGCAGGGCGCGCAGGCGATGCAGGGTGTCCACCGTATAGCTGGCCTGGGCGCCGGTGGCGCGGATGCTCTCCGGGGCTTCCAGCAGCGACGGCACAAAGCGCGCCTCGCCCTGCAGAGCCAGGGCCAGCATGGCGTAGCGATGATAAAAGTGCGTTACCTTCTGCTTGACCTTCAACGGCTGAACGAAGGCGGGCACAAAGTAGATGCGGTCGAGTTGGAAGCGTTCCAGGGCGGCGCGCGCCACGGCCAGGTGGCCCAGGTGCACGGGATCGAAAGTGCCGCCGTAGAACGCGACGCGTTCCAGTGTGGGGTGGGAAGGAAGACTCATGAGGGCTTACATAAATGCGGCGCGGACCCGCATACACAGGCCCGCGCCGTGGTTGGGTTCAAACTACTTCTTGGCGGCCTTCTTGGCGGCCTTCTTGGCAACCTTCTTCACGGCCTTCTTAGCAACCTTCTTGACAGCCTTCTTCGCGGGCTTTGCAGCCTTCTTCGCAGCCTTTTTCGTAGCCATTGGTATTCTCCCTTTTGATTTTGGTTTTGGTTTGGTCCTGGGCGTGGCCGCTTTCACGGCCTTGACCGGGACCTCTTCTTCACCGACCTCGGGCCGGCGAACCTGCTCGACGCGCCTGGCCATGGCCCAGGTCAGCTCGCTGACCCCGGCTCCGGTGACGGCGGAGATCTCATAGAACTCGAGACCGAGCTTGCGCGCGTGCTTGCGCAGCTTCTCCACCTTCGCCGGATTCGCGGCGTCCATCTTGCTGGCCACCACGAGCATCGGCTTGCGCTCCAATCCCGCGCCGAACTTTTTCAGTTCGCGCTGGATCACGTCGAAATCCTTGACCGGATCGGGCCGCCCGCTGGCATCGGAGCAATCCACCAGATGCACCAGGCAGCGGGTGCGCTCAATGTGCCGCAGAAACTGAGTGCCCAGTCCCGCGCCACCGCTCGCACCTTCGATCAATCCGGGAATGTCGGCAACCATGAAGCTGACGACATTCGGCATCTCCCCCAGGGCCACCACGCCAAGATTCGGCTGCAGGGTGGTAAAGGGGTAATCCGCAATCTTTGGCCGCGCGGCCGAAATGCGCGAGATCAAAGTAGACTTGCCCGCGTTCGGGTAGCCCACCAGCCCCACGTCGGCCAGCAGCTTCAACTCCAGGCGAAAGTGAAACTCCTCGCCCGGTCTTCCCGGCTCATGCTCGCGCGGAGCCTGATGCGTCGGAGTGGCAAAGTTCTGATTGCCGCGTCCGCCGCGCCCGCCGCGCGCGATAACGATGCGCTCGTTGGGCTTGCTGAAATCATGCACCAGCTCGCCGGTCTCATCGTTGTAGACCATGGTGCCAACCGGCACCTTCAGCGTGATGCTCTCGCCTTCGGGCCCGGTGCAGTTTGAGCCAAGGCCGTGACGTCCACGCTGCGCCTTGTACTCGGGGTTGAAGCGGAAGTGAACCAGTGTGTTGTGGCGCTCACTGGATTCCATGAAGACATCGCCACCACGTCCACCGTCTCCGCCGCTCGGTCCTCCACGGGGAACAAACTTCTCACGCCGGAAGGCCATGCAGCCGTTGCCGCCAGCTCCGGAGGCAACGCGAATTTTTGCTTCATCTACGAACATTGATACCTATGAACAACTGTCTGGGATATTTCACCATAACTGGTGCAAGAAAAGTAGATGGGAAATTGTGAAAGTCTAAATATTGACATATGTTAATGTATTTTTGCTCCCGCCTTCGCCGTCCTTCGCGGCGCCGCATGCCCAAAGGTTTTCAAGTTGATTGCCGAAGCGCAATTGCCGCGTGTTGTTTTCATCCGCTGTTCATGCGGCCTTGCACGATGACGGGAAGACCGCTGCCGACAGCAGCGAAAGGTTCGACGAGCCGCGCGCGGAGGGAAACGACCGAGGAAAGCCATGGACGGCAAGCGGACGCCAATGAAAAAATATTTTGCGCCAGGCCTTGCTTTGCGCCGCGCGGAGCCCCGCGGAAGAGAAATCCAGTGGGCGGACACACGAAGGCCCCGCCGCGAGGACGAGGCCTTGGAGGGTAAAATCGCGCGGGCTTATGCCTGCGTGAGGGGATCAATGGCGACGAATTTGCCGAGCTGGCCGCGATCGACGAACTTCACTTTGCCGTCCACCTTGGCAAACAAAGTGTCGTCCTTGCCGCGTCCAACATTCAGGCCGGGCTTGATGCGCGTGCCGCGCTGGCGGACGATGATGCTGCCGCCGGTGACCGTCTCTCCGCCAAAAGCCTTGACGCCAAGTCGCTGCGCGTTTGAGTCGCGGCCGTTACGGGATGTTCCTTGACCTTTCTTGTGTGCCATAACTGTTTCCTTCCGTGGCGCTCCGCCAAGGGCGCCTTAAAAATCAAAAACTACTTCTTCGTGGATTTCTTCGCCGCGGCCTTTTTGGCCGGAGCTTTCTTGGCCGCAGCGGTGGTCTTCTTGGCAGCCTTCGGAGCAGCCTCGGGTTCCGCCGCCGGCTTCTTCACCTTCGGGGTCTTCACCGCCAGCTCGGGAGCCTTCTCGCTCTTGCCGCCCGCCGAGATCTCGCTGATGCGAACCTGGGTAAAGGGCTGACGATGTCCGTTCAGCTTTTTGTACTGCTTCTTGCGCTTGAAGTGGAAGACCAGAATCTTGTCGGCGCGTCCATCGCCCAGCACCTGGCCGACAACCTTGGCATCTTCTACCTTGCCCAGTTTGCCGTCCGCAGAGCTGACCGCCAGCACTTCGAACTCGATCTGGCCGCCATCGTGCGCCGCCTTTTCAATCTTCACGACGTCGCCCGGAGCGACGCGATACTGCTTCCCGCCAGCGCGGATCACCGCGTACATAGCAATGCCTCCATCCATCAAATCTACGCCCTGGCGCGCCCTGCGGCGGCCCCTGGCGGAGCCCATCTGTAACCAATTCTTTGTGCGTGCACTTCCTCGTAGATCGATTGATCTGAAGAGGGACTGGTCTTGCCTGGCGCCGCCGAAACCACCGGGGCGCGACCAGCCTGATGCGAGACGCCCCTGACGGGGCCTAGCAGTACAGGCAAACCATACGATTCTAACGTTTTCCACGAGGCCAGGTCAAACCCTGGGCCAGGGGCCGGCGGCCGGCATGGCTCTCAGGGGCAATTCTCCCCGAATCAGGGCCGATTCTCAGCCCCGGCCACGGTAGCGGAGCTTCAGGAACAGGATGGCCATCTGCAAGGCCAGCGTGACGGCGTTCGGCAGGATGACCGGCAGCAGGCGCAGCCAGAGTCCGTAGGCCAGCCACAGCACAATGCCCAGGGTAAAGATCAGAAGCGTGCCCAGATGCAGATCGTCGGCGCGTTTGTCGCTGCCACACGTGCAGCAGCTGCGGAAAAAAGGCGATGGTCGTCAGGGTTCCCGCGGCGTAGCCCACCAGGGTCGCCCCGTTGGAGGTCATCATGCCCCCCGGTAGCTCTTCCAGAAGAAGTAGGCGCTCATGCCGAAGCCGATGGCGATGACGATTCCGCGCACGTGGGCATGCTTCATCTTCTGCGCAAAGTAGGCGCCAAAGTATCCGCCGGTCAGCGAGCCCAGCACCATCACGCCGGCGTGGCCCCAGTAAATGACCCCCTTGGCGATGAAGATGAAGATGGCGACACCGTTACAGGCGGCGGCCTGCACCGTCTTATAGGCGTTGATGCGATGGATGTTCGTCAGCCCCAGCAGGGCCAGCAGGGCCATCATCAGGATGCCCGCTCCGGCGCCGAAGTATCCAATGTAGAAGCCGACGAAGAGCTGGGCGGCGGCCGCGCCCCTGGCGGTCAGCGGGGCCTCGCCGCCCGCGGGGCGCAATGCCCGGGTGATGTGGCCGCTGAAGGCGAACAGCATGGTCGCCGTCAGCAGCAGCCAGGGGATCAGCCGCATGAACGTCTGCTGCGGAGTGATGAGCAGCGTGATCGCTCCCAGGATTCCGCCGACGAGTCCCGTGGCCAGCAGTGGCACCAGGACCTTGCGCGACTCCGCGCTTTCGAACTCGCCGCGGTAGGCTCCAATGCTGCCCAGGATGCCCGGCCACAGCGCGATGGTGTTGGTGGCGTTGGCCTGGATCGGCGGCACGCCCACCATCAGCAGGGCGGGAAAGCTCAGAAAGCTCCCGCCCCCGGCGACGGAGTTCATCATGCCGCCCACGACGGCGGCGGCAAACAGGAAGAGGGCTTGGTGTAGGCTCGGCACCAAACCATTGTAAGCGAGGCGCGGGGAGTCGTGCGGAAGCCCTGGCACGCCCCGTGCATCTCACCAGCAAACGCGCAAAATATTTACCCGTTGTTTACGGAGCTTTCGCCACTCCGGCGCGCGCGTAATGGAAGACCGACGTCGAGCGCTTGCCGTCCTGCAGGTAGCTCCACTCCTCGTCGTGGTGATTGGCGTCGAGGATATCAATCGTCAGGCCCGCCATGTATCCGTCGTGCGGACCGATGTTGGTTCCATCCTTGAACTCAAAGACCAGCCGCGTCGGCGTGGCAGAAACCAACTTCATCCTGGGCTGGTTGTGCGCCGCACAGTAGTGCGTGGCCAGCAGATCGTCCAGGTCAGGATGAAACATGGTAACCATCTCGTACGGAGTGCCTTCGGCCATCACGTGCATCATGGCGCTGCCACCGCCGGTCATGCGGACCTGCACGTGCGATACCTGCTCCTTGCCGTCTTCCACCACCGTGCCCTGCCACTGGCCCACCAGCGTCTGCAGAGTCTTCCAGGCCTCGGTCTGCATCACCGGGCGATGCTCCGCGGCCACCGCCACCGTCACCGGGACGGCCGAGGCCAGTGCGGCCAGGGCAAGAACTTTACGCATTGAGTTGATCATCTTCACCTCCACCAGTGCGCAAGATGGTAGCACCAGCCGCCTTGTCCGGAAAACAGCGCGAGAAAAAAGAAGGCCCAGCCACCTGGGCCGAGCCTTCGTTACTCGAAACATTTTTCTCGCCGGGCAAAACGATTCGCCCAGCCGTTTACTCGTCCAACAGCGTGGGCTCGTCGCCATTGCCGTTCGTCTCTTCGTGCGGCAGCACAACGGCGGCCGCCACCTGGTCTTCACCCTCCAGCTGCAGCAGCTTGACGCCCTGGGTGGCGCGTCCCGCCTCGCGAATGCTGTCGGTGCCCATGCGAATGATCTTGCCGAACTGGCTGATCAGCATCGCCTGGCTCTCATCGCTCACCAGGAGGATGGCCACCACCTTGCCGTTCTTGGCCGTCGTCTTCAGGTTGATCACGCCCTTGGCGCCGCGTCCGGTCAGGCGGTAGTCGTCCACCGGGGTGCGCTTGCCGTAGCCGTGCTCGCTGACGGTCAGGATCAGGTTCGGCGCCGGAGCCTCGCCATCCACGTTCTTCTTCTTGCCCTTGATCTCCGCCGCAAGGTTCTTCGGCGTCACCACCATGCCGACGATGTAATCCTTCTCGGCCAGGTTCATGCCGCGCACGCCGCGTGCCGGACGTCCCATGCTGCGCACGTCCTGCTCGTCAAAGCGCACGGCCATGCCAAGATGCGTGGCCAGCAGGATGTACTGCTCGCCGTCGGTGATCTGGGCGCTGACCAGCTCATCGTCCTTCTCAATGCCAATGGCGATGATGCCCCGGGACATGACGTTGCTGAAGTCCTTCAGCGGCGTCTTCTTCACCGTGCCCTGGCGGGTGGTAAAGAAGATGTACTTGCCTTCTTCTTCCAGGTCTTTCACGTTCAGGAAGGCGCAGACGCTCTCGCCCGGCTGCAAACTGACCAGGTTGCCGATGTGCCGTCCCTTGCCGGCGGCGCTCACGTCGGGAATCTCATAC
Organism: uncultured Acidobacteriota bacterium; assembly: GCA_963719655.1. Taxonomy (GTDB): domain Bacteria; phylum Acidobacteriota; class Terriglobia; order Terriglobales; family Acidobacteriaceae; genus TOLSYN. The sequence goes on from CAVRDQ010000052.1 coordinate 64,529, forward strand.
ACCTTCAGCCAATACACGCGCCCCGTGTTGGTGAAAATCAAAATGTAGTTGTGCGTGCTGGCCACAATCAGGTGCTCGACGAAGTCCTCCTCGCGCGTGCTCATGCCCTTGCGGCCGGTGCCGCCGCGGCGCTGCGAGCGATAGGTGCTCACGGCCGTGCGCTTCAGGTAGCCGGTGTGGCTGACGGTGACCGCGACCTGCTCGTCGGCGATCAGGTCTTCGATGCGCAGCTCCTTGGCTTCGTCCTGAATGATGGTGCGGCGCGGGTCGGCGTACTGCTTGCGCGTCTCCTTCAACTCCTCGGTCAACACCGAGCGCAGCTTTTTGTCAGAGCTCAGAATGAGCTCGTACTCGGCAATGCGAGTGCGCTGCTCGTTCAACTCGCTGATGATCTCATCAATCGAGAGACGGGTCAGGCGGTGCAGTTGCAGTTCCAGGATGGCGTCAGCCTGCTTGGCCGTGAAGGGATTCTCCGGATTTGCCCAGCTATCTCGATCAACTGCATCCTTGACGACAAAGCCGGTCAGGTTGATGTTGATTTTTTTGCCGGCGAAGAAGGCGATCAGGTTCTCACGGGCCTCGGCGCGGTTCGCGCTGCCGCGGATGATGGCGATGACCTGGTCGAGATAATCGAGAGCCTTCTGGTAGCCCTCCAGGATGTGGGCGCGGTCCTTTGCCTTTTGCAGCAGGAAGGCCGTGCGCCGGCGGATGACCTCGATGCGGTGATCAATAAAGTGCTGTAGAGCCTGCACCAGGCCCATCTCGCGCGGCTGGCCGTTGACCACGGCCAGGAAGATCATGCTGAAGCTTTCCTGCAGCTGGGTGTGCTTGTAGAGCTGGTTCAGCACAATCTCCGGCTGCGCGCCGCGCTTCAGTTCAATGACGATGCGCATGCCGTCGCGGTCGCTCTCATCGCGGATGTCGCTGATCTCCTCGATGATCTTCTCGTTCACCAGCTCGGCAATGCGCTCAATCAGCCGCGCCTTGTTCACCTGGTAGGGAATCTCGGTGACGATGATGGCGTCGCGATCCTTGTTGAAGTGCTCGCTGGCCACCTTGGCGCGCATCATGAAGCGGCCGCGTCCGTTGGTGTAGGCATCTTTTATGCCGCTGCGGCCGTGGATGAAGCCGCCGGTGGGGAAGTCCGGCCCCTGCACGAATTCCAGCACGCGCTCCAGAGTCGTCTTCGGGTCGCGCACCAGTTCAATGGCCGCGTCCAGAATCTCTCCAATATTGTGCGGAGGGATGTTGGTGGCCATGCCGACGGCGATGCCGTTGCTGCCGTTTACCAGCAAGGTGGGAATGCGCGAGGGCAGAACCGTGGGCTCGGCCGTGCTGTCGTCAAAGTTGGCGACAAAGTCCACCGTGTCCTTGTCAATGTCGGCCAGCAGATCGCTGGCAATGGCCGTCAGGCGGGCTTCGGTGTAACGGTAGGCGGCTGGAGGATCGCCGTCCACGCTGCCGAAGTTGCCCTGTCCATCCACCAGGGTGTAGCGCAGGCTGAAGTCCTGCGCCATGCGCACCAGCGCGTCATACACCGAGCTGTCGCCGTGGGGATGGTACTTGCCGAGCACTTCGCCGACCACCTTGGCGCACTTGACGTGCTTGCGGTTGTGCAGCAGACCCATGTCGTGCATGGCGTACAGAATGCGGCGGTGCACCGGTTTGAGTCCGTCACGCACGTCGGGCAAAGCGCGGCCAATGATGACCGACATCGAATAGTCGAGATACGAACGCTTCATCTCGTCTTCGATGTTGATGGAGATCACGTTTTGCGGCGGCAGGTTGCCGCCATCGAGCGGAAGCTTGGGGTTGTTGAGGTCGTCGGCCATCAGGAGTCTTGAATCTTCTTTCCGGAGCGCGCGGTCCGTGTCGGACCAGGCCCTCGCACTGGCAAAGCGGATGAATTTCCCAGGAAATTCTGCGCCGCCCAGGAGCCGTACATGGCTCTCAAATCCCTCCGCGGAAAGCGCTACGGGAGGGTGGACGGAAGGCTACTGCACGGTGGGAAACCGGCCGCTGAAATGCACAACTGATTATAACACGCGCAAGGGGCGAAAAGGCGGCGACTGAGGCGGTCTAAGTGGCTTGTATATCAGTTACTTGCGGGAGTCGTCGCGAGGCCCGTCGGGAAGCTCTTTGGCGGCCCGTGGAAGGTCTGCGAAAAACGCCCTGCGGCCGAACAATCCGCCGGTGGCGTAGCTGACCGCAACGGCCACGGCCGAGCCGATGACAACCTCCATCGTGCGCTGCATGGCGGCCTCCAGCCCGAGGTGCGCGGAATGTGACGCATAGGCGGGAAACATGACGATGGCCGAGGTGATGGGCGCAATCCTCCAGCTGATGGGAACCTTCACCAGGTCCGCCGAGACGATGACCGCAACGGCCATCGCGCCCAACACGCTCCACTCCGAGCTGCCAAAAACTTTCAGGAAGATCAACGCCACCACGCAGCCGATCACGGTGTTCAACATGCGGGAGACAAAGGCCTTCCACGCCGATTCGATCTTGACCTCGGTGACCACCACGGCGCTGATGACGCCCCACAGCGGATCGAGCTTCAGCCCGGCCGAGAGAATCAGCCACACCAGCACGCCGCTGATAATCATGCGCGTGGCATAGCGCAGGCCGCTCAAGCGGCGCTGTGCCAGCAGCATCAAGCGATAGGAGGTTCTCTGTGCGGCTCGCAGTTTCATACGCGATCCTATTGCCACCATTGCCAAAGTGCTCAATCCACTCCACCTAACTTTAGCGCAAAAAACGGGGCCGCCTCATGTGCATCGAAGGCGGCCAGTGCGTTGCTTGCGCGACGTTCGTCCTGCGTAAATGCTTTTACCGCGAGAATGTTTGCCTGATCTGTAACGCTGTTCTTGATTCTAGCGGCTCAGGCGGCGGAAGCGTTTATCGCGAATTTTTATGGCCGCAATGGAAGCTGGCAAGAAAACGCCCAAGGCTCAGAGGGGCAAGCACTTGGGCGGATATTTCCAAAATGAACCGGGTAACGAATCTGCCGGTGATAGGCCGGAAATGCTAGCTCATCCAGGCTAGCGCGCGGCCAATATAGGCGCGCATGTCGCGGCGGTGGACCACCGAGTCGAGGAAGCCTTTTTCCACCAGGAACTCGCTGCGCTGGAAGCCCTCCGGCAGCTTCTGGCGGATGGTCTGCTCGATGACCCTGGGGCCGGCAAAGCCAATCAGCGCGCCGGGTTCGGCGATGTTCAGGTCGCCCAGCATGGCGAAGCTGGCGGTGACGCCGCCCGTGGTGGGGTCGGTCAACACGCTGATGTACGGCACCTTGGCGTCATCCAGGCGCCCCAGGGCGGAGCTGATCTTAGCCATGGTCATCAGGCTGATGGTGCCTTCCATCATGCGCGCGCCGCCCGTGGCACTGATGATGATGAGCGGGATACGTTCGTTCAGAGCCTTCTCCACGGCGCGGGTAATCGTCTCGCCGACGACGGCTCCCATGCTGCCGCCGATAAAGCCGTACTCCATGGCACTGACCAGCACCTCGCGGCCTTCCACTTTGCCGCGCGCGTTGATGATGGCGTCCTTGCGGCCGGTGGATTTCTGCGAGGCCACAACGCGGCCCTTGTAGGGCTTCAGGTCGGTGAAGTGGAGCGGGTCAGTGGTCTCGAGGTTGCCGTCTTCTTCCGTGAAGACGCCGTCGTCAAAGAGGTAGCCGAGGCGCGTGCGCGTGTCTATGCGGAAGTGCTTCTCGCACTTGGGGCAGACGTTGAGGTTGGCCTCAAGGTCCTTCTTCCAGATGATCTGGCGGCAGCCCTCGCACTTGACCCAAAGGCCTTCACTGCGAACGGTGCGCTCGCCACTCGTATCCAGTTGCTGTTCTTCGCGCTTAAACCAGCTCATGTGCCTCTCTTCAAATCGGTGAGGTTTCGAAAGTTACGAATGTTTCGGAGGTTTCGGATGTAAAACCATCCCGGCATTTGTGCCCGTGGTTGTTTGCGGTGTTGCTGTCAACCTCCGCAACCTTCGACACTTCCGAAACCTTCGAAACCTCAACAACCTTGAAACCTTGAAACTTTGAAACTTTGAAACTGCCTAATACTCAATTCCCCGCTGCGCCTCGATGCCCTTCTGGTAGGCGTGCTTGACCTCGCGCATCTCGGTCACCGTGTCGGCCAGTTCGACAATTGTGGGGTGCGCGTTGCGCCCCGTCAAGATGACGTGGACCATCTCCGGCTTGCGGCGCAGCACGTCGGCCACCTTCTCGGGATCGAGCATCTTGTAGCC